>NZ_AXBJ01000010.1:0-153986 GCF_000473345.1 Rhodanobacter sp. OR87 | reverse complement strand
ACCGCGAGCGTGGCCGGCTGTTGCACCTCGGGCAGCGGAACCCCTGCGGCCAGCGCGCCCGGTATAGCGCCCGGTAGCACCTCGCCTCCGTGCCGTAGCGCCGGATGAACTGCGCCATCGACAACCCCGACTGGAACTGCACTTGGTTCATGGCCATGCCGGTTCTCCGCCTCGTAACATGGCACTGAGCCTCCGCCGCGCACGTCTCACATCACGCGACAGTCGGCTGAGCGTCGTCGCTAATCAGGTCATCTGAAGGTCACCTCTTACTGTGCATGCCTAGGCATGGACAAACGCATAGCGGTTCCCATAGTTCGCGTGCTGACGAAGACTGGGCAGGTGGTAAACCCATCGCCGGACGGATACGATTATTCCGTAGAAGGGCAGGGTAGCTTTACGCCGCTCTCGATGGCGCTTGATGTGACTGTGCCTGGCGCTGACGCCAACTATGCGCTAGTGGCTTCCGATAACTCACACTTAGACACATCTATAACTCGGATCAACTTTGATTGGGGCAACCATCTGGATATTTTGACATATCCCATTGGTCGATTCGATGTTCGATACATCGTTCATTAAGCGTTAACATCTTGGGATCCTGATGAAAAAGCTACTTTGGATGTTACTGGTCGTGTTAACTGCCTGCTCGGCCGATGTGCGTCGATTTGTGCCTCCAGCCGCAAACCTAAATTACATGGCACATCTGATCGCTCTTTCCGACTCTGCAGGAACGCTTTTGCGCTCAGAAGGACACTATCTATTCATTACGTCCGTAGACGGCGCGCAGAGCAAAAGTAACTGGGAGCTTAGGAAATTACCGAGTGACATTTACCTGACGCCTGGCGCGCACCGATTCGGCGTGCTCTACCAACACTCGGGGCTGACCGCCTCGGCGCAGTTCGAGGTCGACGCCAAGGAGGGGATGGCTTACTACATACACCGTCATGCAGGAGCCTACGGTGTCCAATTTTGGCTCACAGAAGGCAAAGAGGATGGTCCAAAGGTTGGCCGGCTGCTGCAGGCGCCAGAATAGCGAAGCCCGAAAACGGTTCCAGGTTTCGTTTTAGATCTGGCTGTGGTCGTGGTGGGGCGACGCTTCCAATCGCGTGGGTTCAATGTCGAAAACGGGCAGCGCAACCCGTTTTCGACTCGCCGAGTCCGGCCAAGGCCCGCCTCGGCTTCGCCGGATCAAGCGCCAAGGCGCTTGATCCACGACCGGCCTCTCTGGCCGCTAATCCTCCTCCGCATGCGGTTTCCACGCCGCGCTGAGCTGCTTCTGCACGATCGGAGGCACGGCTTCGTAGTGGCTGAGGTCGAGGCTGTAGCGGCCGCGGCCGCCGGTCATCGACTTCAGTTCGGTGGGGTAGTCGGTGAGTTCGGCCAAGGGCGCCTGCGCCTTGATCACCAGCTCGCCGCCGCGCTGGGTGTCGGTGCCTAGGATGCGGGCGCGCTTGCCGGCCAGGCCGCCGGTGACGTCGCCCACGCTGTGCTCGGGAATCGCCACCTCGACGTTGACGATCGGTTCCAGCACGATCGGCTTCGCCTTGCCGACCGCGTCGAGGAACGCCTTCTTGCCGGCGCTGATGAAGGCGACCTCCTTCGAGTCGACCGGGTGGTACTTGCCGTCGTACACGGTCACGCGCAGGTCCTGCAGCGGGTAGCCGGCGACCGCGCCGTGCTCCATCGCCTGGCGCACGCCTTTCTCGATCGCCGGCAGGAACTGGTTCGGGATCACGCCGCCCTTCACCGCGTCGACGAACTCGAAACCGGCGCCGCGCTCGAGCGGTTCGATGCGCAGGAAGACCTCGCCGAACTGGCCGGCACCGCCGGTCTGCTTCTTGTGCCGGTGGTGGCCCTCGGCCTGGCCGGCGATGGTTTCGCGGTAGGCGATGCGCGGCGGCTGCGAGTCCACCTCGACGCCGTAGCGCTCGCGCATGCGCTCCAGCATCACCTTCAGGTGCAGCTCGGACAGCCCGCGCACCACCGTCTCGTTGAGTTCCTTGTGGTGCTCGACGCGGAAGCACGGGTCTTCCTCGGCCAGCCGTGCCAGCGCGTTGGAGAGTTTCTGCTCTTGGCCCTTGTGCCTGGGCACCAGCGCCAGACCGAACATCGGCGCGGGGAAGGTCGGCGGCGCCAGCACGATGCGGTCCTCGTCGTGCGAGTCGTGCAGCACCGCGTCGAAGTGGATCTCCTCCACCTTCGCCACCGCGGCGATGTCGCCCGGGATTGCCGCCTCGATCTCCACGTGGCCCTTGCCCTGCGGGCGCAGCAGGTGGCCGACCTTGAACGGCTTGCGGCCGTCGTCGACCAAGAGCTGGCTGTCGCGGCGCACCGTGCCCTGCCACACGCGGAACACGCCCAGCTTGCCCACGAACGGATCGTTGACGATCTTGAACACGTCGGCAATCACGTGCGCGGTGGCGTCGGCGCTGACCTGCAGCGGCGTGCCGTCGCCGCGCACGAACGGGGGCGGGTTGCCCTCGGCCGGGTTCGGCAGCAACCGCGCCGCCACGTCCAGCAATTCGGGCACGCCCGCGCCGGTGCGCGCGCTGACGAAGCAGATCGGCACCAGGTGGCCTTCGCGCAGGCACTGCTCGAACGCGTCGTGCAGCTGCTGCGGGGTCAGCGCGCCTTCGCCGGCGTCGAGGTAGCGGTCCATCACGGTTTCGTCGACCTCGACCACCTGGTCCACGATGCGCTGGTGCGCTTCGGCCAGCGAGGAGAAATCGGTGGCGCCGTCGGTGTGGAAGAAGCAGTCCAGTACCCGGCTGCCGCGGTTGGCGGGCAGGTTCACCGGCAGGCATTCGCTGCCGAACTCCTCGCGCAGCGCCTCGACCAGCGCCGCCAGCTTGGCGCCGTCGTAGTCGATCTTGTTGATCACCAGCATGCGCGCCAGGCCGCGTGCCTTCGCGTGCATCATCATGCGGCGGGTGCCGTGTTCGATGCCGTTGACCGCATTGACCACCACCGCCACGGTCTCCACCGCGGCCAGCGCCGACAGCGTGCCGCCGCGGAAGTCGGCGTAGCCGGCGGTGTCGATCAGGTTGATGCGGCAGCCGGCGTGGTCAAGGCCGGCGATGCAGCTGTCGATGGAGTGGACGCGCGCCTTCTCCTGGCTGTCGCTGTCCGACACCGTGTTGCCGCGCTCGACCGAACCGATCGCCTGGATCGCGCCGCCGGCGTGCAGCAGCGCCTCGAACAACGTGGTCTTGCCCACGCCGGCGTGCCCGGCGAGCGCGATGTTGCGGATGCTTTCCGTGGAATACGTCACGATGCGACCCTCCCATGCAGGGCGTGGCCTCGTGGCATGAACGGCGCCGCGTGAGGCCGCGCGTTGGCGGCTGACGATGGCGGGCCGTCATGGTCGTGTTGTGCCGCTGCAGGGCGTGGCGTGCACCGGGCAAGCGCGGTCATGGCGGAGAGACGGCGCGTGGCGCCGCCCGGCTAGCCTTGAGCGAACCGTCGGTGCGGTCAAGTTGCAGTGCGGGGAACCGCTGCCGTGTAGCGGCGGTCTCAACCAAACGTCGCGGCCCGGCCAGTCGAGCCGCCGCCTGCCCAGCTGCCATTCGACGCTGGGCGGAGGTTCAAGCGCCATCGGTCATCCTGTCCGTCGCCATTACCCGCGAGGCATCGTCATCGTCCGTCCGCAGCAGCTCGCCCGGCGCCGCCCACCGCCGCCGGACCCGGCACCCGGCCAGCTGCCGGGTCGCGGCCTGAGTCCGCTGGAAGGCGCGGCGCAGGCGCTGTTGCGGCAACGGCGCTGGCGCGAGCCGCGGCGCGAGCGTCGCCAGCACTGGCTGGCGCTGGTGGTGGCCGGCCTGCTGCATGTGCTGTTCGTGCTGGTGATCTGGCAGCAGATGCGGCCGCCGGTGATCCGGAGCGTGGTGCACCTTCAACTGGATGATGTACTGCAGGTGCGCTTTGTCGCGCGCACGCCGAACGCCGCGGCCGCGCCGCCACCGCCAGCCATGCCAACGCCACCGAAGCCTCGCGCGCTGCCCCGTCCGCACGAGCCGCCGGCGAAGGATGCGATGACCCTGCAGGTGCCCACGCCGGCAGCGGCCGCTGCGCCGCGCCTGTATGACGAACATGGCCAGCCGTTGCTGCCCGCGGCCGCTGCCAGCGCGCCCACGCCCGACTACGTGCAACGCCTGCCGCAGGGCGACCCGCGGATCATGCAGCACCGCAGCCCGGTCACCTACCAGGCTACGCGCTTCGAGAAGGACTGGAACAGCAACAGCAATGCGATCGACAGCGCGCTGCAGAAGCTGGTGGACAAGACCACGCTGAAGAAGACCATCCGCCTGCCCGGTGGCGTGCGCATCCACTGCGGCGTTTCGCTTGCCATGCTGGCCGGCGGCTGCGGCGGCGATCCGCCGCCACCGCCTTCGGCCAAGGACGGCGACGAGCGCCTCAGCATGGCGCCGGCGAAACCGCTGGGCGGCGACGCGCACGCACCGCCGAAGCCCGGCGAGGAAGCGTGCATCGCGATGTACCGTGCCGGCAAACCGCTGGCGTGGGGTTGCCCGGTCGACACGCCGAGTCGCGCGGTCGATGCCGAGCTGCGCGAGCGTGCCGCGGGAACCGCCAGGCAACCCTGAGCGTCATGCGGAAGCGCGGGCGCGGCCGCTACACTCGCCGCATGCCCCTGCCGCCCCCGGACCCGCCTGCCAGCCGCCCCGCCAATCCGGCGCGGGTGATGCTGAGCTCGCCGCTGGCGGCAGCCACGCGGGCCCGCGTCTATCACCAGCGCACCCGGCTGCGTTCGCGCGAACGCGGCCTGCGCATCCTTGCCATGGTCAGCAGCTTGCTGGTGCATCTGCTGTTCCTGTTCGGCTTCGTGCTCGGCCCGGCGTTCCAGGTGGTGCCACCGCCGGAGTCACGGCAGCAGTTCCTGCAGGTGCGCCTGGTCGAGCCGCCGGAGCCGCCGCCCCCGCCGCCGGTGCGCGGCACCCCACCGAAGGAGCGCGGCCCGCGGCATCAGGGCCGCCGCAGCCGGCCTGCGCCTGGCAGCGAGCGCAGCGCGAACGCGGTGGCCGTGGTGGCGCAGCCGCCGGCCGCAGCCGCCGCACCGCCGACGATCGCGAAGGCCGCGCCGCCGCGCGCGCCGAAACCGCAACCGGCCGCGGCGCCGCCGGCGCCGGTGAGCCTGCCGCAGCCGGCGCCGACGCCGGCACTGCGGCCGATCCCGCTGGCTGCCGAGCCGCCGGCCGTGAGCTTGCCGACGCCCGTCGTGCAGCTGCCGGTGCCGCCGAAGTTCCAGCCCGAGTCGGTGCGCAAGCCGCAGCTGGAAGGCAAGCGCCCGCTGCCGCCGCCGCCGTCGCTGGCGTTGCCGGAACTGCCGCCGCAGGCCGCGCCGCCGATCACCGTGTCGAGCATCGCGTTGAGCACCGAGTTGCCGAAATCCACCGCACCGGCCAGTGTCACGCCGATCCGCGCGCAGCTTCCCGCCGCGCCGCCGGTGCCCGAGTTGCAGCCCATCCCGTTACCGGCGCAGCCTGCGCCGAGCGTGAACGTGCAGGCGCCATTGAGCGTGCCCGCGCCGACCGTGCCGACCGAGCGGCCACAACTGCAGGCACCGTCGATCGAGGTGGCCCAGGCGGAACTCGAGACGGTGCCGCTGGCGCCGGCCACGCCGTCGCGGATCGAGCCGCCGGCGCCGAGCGCGAAGATCGACGTCGCCGATGCCGCGCGGCAAATGGACGTCCAGCCGTTCATCGCGCGGCCGCAGTTGAGCACGCCGCCAACCGCCGCCGCCGCCGCGCCAGCCGCAGCGGCGGCGAGTCCGCCGTTGGCGTCGCCATCCCCCGCACCGGCCGGGCCGCCCACGCCCAGTCCGGACGACGCCCGCAGCGGACGCGATGTCAGCCGCGCCCCCGACGCCACGCCGCAAGGCAGCGAGCTGGCCACGCCCGGCCAGCCCGAAGGCGTGGTCGCTGCGCCGGAAAGCACCCGCACCGGCACCGCCGCCGCGCAGCCGGCGGCGCGTCAGGGCAGCGACAACGGGCGTCGCGGCGAGCAGCCCGGCAAAGGCCAACCCGGCGGCGACCAGCCCGGTGCGGAAGAAGGCAAGCCGCAGGGCGAGCTGGGCAGCTACGTGCAGCTGAAGCCGCGTGGCGACACCGAGATCATGCGCCACGGCGTGCCGAACATCGGCTACCAGCCGACCCGCTTCGAACAGGACTGGGCGCCCGAGGGCGAAAGCTCGATCGACACCGCCCTGCGTCGCGCGGTGGAGAAGACCAAGGTCAGCCACACCTTCCACCTGCCGCGTGGCGTGCGCGTGGAGTGCACGGTGATGCCGTTGCTGCCGATCGCGCTGTTCGGCTGCGACAACCCCGATCCGCCGGCGAAGCCGGTCGACGACAAGGTCTACGAACGCCTGCACCTGGCGCCGGCCAACCCGGCCGCCGCGCACGCTCCGGCGGTCAGCCGCACCGCCCCAGCGCCGATGGTCACGTTCGACAACAGCGCCGAATGCGCCGCCGCCCGCGTCGCCGGCAGCCCGCCACCGCCCGGCTGCGCAGGTCCCGTGCTGCCGGCCAGGCCGGCCACACCCGCCGCGTCATCCAGCTCATGGGTGCCGGCGAGCGATCAGTTCCACTGAGTTGCGGCAGAGGGCCATTCCCGATCAGGCGAACCGAATGCACCGTGGCCGCCGCGGTTGAGCACACGAGCATGGCCCCGGGAGATGACGACAACCGCCAACACGCACGCAGCTGATCCAGCAACCACGGCATTTTCGCCCCCGTTACACCCTCATTTTCGCCCGTGTAACTCATACATGTACTGACCCAGTGAAAACCTGCTCAGGTGTTACCTTGAAGAGGACACCCCATGCCTTGGCACGCTGCCGGGGCGACCGCTTCGGCGTCGTTGTGATCGTTCTTGCTGCGCGAGCTCTTGCGGAACGGTTTGACGAACTGGGCGGCCATGATCCGTGGCTGCAGACCGCACCCCAGGCAGCGTCGCGCCCAGCGATGCGCCCCGCTGCAGGCCTCCATCACCACCACCGTGCCGGCCGCACCTGCGCCAACCAGGTACTGCCGTTGTCGCCGATGGTTGCCCGAACTGCGGCGGCTTCAGTCCGCAGTCGGCAGCGCGCTGCCGCTCTGCCGGTGGGGTATCTGCCGTCGCGCGAGCGGGCGTCGAGGCCGGGCGGTTGCGCCGGGGCGCCTGACCCCGGCGCCTACAGCAGCCGCAGCAGCTCCTTCATCAGCGGCAGCCGGCGCACGCGCACGGCGCTGGCGCGGAACACGGCGTTGGCCAGCGCGGGGGCGGCGGTGGGCATGGCGAGGAAGCTGGCGCCGGCGGGCGTGCGGTCGTCGGCGACGGTGATCACTTCGACGTCGTTCGGCAGCTGCGCCATGCTGGCCAGCGGGTAGTCCCGGTAGCCGCGCTGCTGCACCTGGCCGTTCTTGAACGTGATGGCGGGATTCAGGGCGATGGACAGCGCGTCCAGCGTGGCGCCGGCCAGCTGGCCTTCGAGCCCGCGCGGGTTGATCACGCGGCCGACGTCGGCCGCGCAGACGACGCGCTGGATGGTCAGCTGTTCGCCCTGCATCGACGCCTCGATCGCGTGCGCCACGTAGGCGCCGTCGACGTGCCAGCAGGCGATGCCGAGCCCGTTGACGGTGCGCAGCCAGTTCTTCCACTCGATGCGGTCGGCGACCAGCTTGAGTACGTTGACCAGGCGGCCGGTGTCCAGCGTGCCGCCGCTGCCCAGCGGCAGCTGGCGCGGCTCGCCGAGGATACGCAGGCGCGTCTTCAGCGGATCCTCGCGCAGCTGGTGGGCGAGCTCGTCGATGAAGCTTTCCACCGCGAACGCGTTGCTGAGGTGCGGCATGCCGCGCATCGGCCCGCGCGGCATCGCCGACTGCAGCGCGTACCAGTCGCTGCGATAGTTCGGCACCAGTGCGGCGGGCAACTGGTCGGCCAGCAGCTCGGACGTCCACAGGCGGTCGGCAGCCACGCCGCGACCGTTCAGCGCGGAGGCGCTGGCCATGCGCTGGTACCAGCCGAGCAACTGGCGCTTGCGGCCGATGGTCGCGCTGATCCGGTGCACGCTGCCGGCGCGGTAGTAGTCGTGGCCGAAGTCCTCGCCACGCGTCCACAGCAGGCGCACCGGCCGGTTGACGGCCTTGGCCAGCAGCACCGCTTCGGCCACGTAGTCGTGGTCGAGCCGGCGGCCGTAACCGCCGCCGACACGCGGCACGCGGATGTCGATGCGGTCGGGGGCCAGGCCGGTCAGGCGCTGCACCACGGCCCAGGCCTGCTGCGGCGCCTGGGTCGGCACGACCAGGCTGGCGCGGTCCTTGTCCAGCCGCACCAGGCAGTTCATCGGCTCGGCGGTGGCATGCGCCAGCCACGGCTGCACGTAGGTGGCATCGAGGCGGCGTGCGGCTTTCCTGCCGGCGGCCTCGACGTCGCCGTCGTTGCGCACGCGACTGGTGGGAGCGGCGTCGCCGGCGAGCAGGGCAGTGGCCTGCTGTTCCAGCGCGGCGCTGTTCTCGCCGGCGCTGGCGCCGGGCTTCCACTCGAGCTTGAGCCTGGCGCGCCCCTGCAGCGCGGCCCAGCTGTTCTCGGCCAGCACCGCCACGGCCGGGGCGATCACCGTGCTGCCCGGCGGCTGGCCGGGCTCGGGTTTGAGCTGCACCACTTTCAGCACGCCCGGCACGGCGAGCGTGTCGGTGGTATCGATGCGCGCCAGCGTGCCGTCCGGCCACGGGCAGTGCGCCAGTACGGCGACCAGCGCGTCGCCGTAGTAGTGGTCGATGGCGTAGAGGGCGGTGCCGGTGACGATGGCGCGCGCATCGACGTCGCCGGCGCTCTGGCCGATCAGGCGGTAATCCGCGGCGTTCTTCAATGGCGGCACGCTGGACGGCAGCGCGATCTTGCTGGCGTCGGCGGCCAGGCTGCCGTAGCCGAAACGGCGGCCGTCCGGGGCGATCACCGTGCCGGCCTCGCAGCGCAGGCGGCTGGCCGGCACGCCGAGCCGGCGTGCCGCCGCCTGCAGCAGCAGCCAGCGTGCCACCGCGCCGACCTGGCGCAGGTCGTTCCATGCGGCAGGGATCGAGCCGCCGACGCCGCCGAGCTGGCGGCCGTAGCTCCAGCGCGGCTTGCCGTTGTCGTTCTCCACGCCGAGTCCGAGCGGCACCACGCCGACGCGGTTCCAGTCGGCGTCCAGTTCGTCGGCGATGATCCGCGGCAGCGCGGTGGCCACGCCGGTGCCGGTGTCCGGGTCGCGCGCGCCGATCAGCACGTTGCCGTCGGCGTCGATGCGCACGTAGGCGCCAAGGTCGTAGAGGTTGTCGCCGAGCATCGCCGGCGGCAGCGGCGCGTCGGCGGCGTCGGCGAGGCGGATGCCCACCACCAGCGCACCGGCGCCGCCGGCCAGCACCTGCAGGAAGCGGCGGCGCGAGAGCCGGATGCCCTGACTGCTCATGGCCGGCCCGCCTTGCCGGCGGCGGCACGCTTGATCGCGCGGCGCACGCGGCTCTGGCAGCCGCAGCGGCACAGGTTCGGCAACTGGTCGATGTCGCCGTCGTCCGGGTGGGGTTTGCGCCGGAGCAGGTCGACCCCGGCGATCAGCCAGCCCGGCGTGCAGTAGCCGCAGCCGATCGCGTCCTCGTCGATGAAGGCCTGCTGCAGCGGGTGCAGGCTGCCGTCGTTGGCGGCCAGGCCTTCCACCGTGGTCACCGCCTTGCCGGCCAGTCGGGACAGCGGCTGCATGATCGCGGACACCGCCTTGCCGTCGAGCAGCACCAGGTCGGCGCCGTTCTCGCCGGCGTCGCCGCCGTACTTGGTGCCGGTCAGCCGCAGCACGTCGCGCAGGTACCACAGCAGCGGCATCTGCGGGTCGCCGGTGTGGCGGAAGCGCTCGCCGTTGACTTCAAGCTCGATGCCGTCGCGCACCTTCTCGGCCACGATGCCGCTTTCCTGGCCGGTCGGCAGGACCTTGGCTTGCACGGGCGCCATCCATCATCTCCTTGAAGTCGATCCGTACATTGTGGCATTGCTGCCGCCCGCTTAGGGCAGCGTGCGGCTGAACAGGTGACGCCAGAGCGCGTAGACCGGCACGCCGGCGAGCATGATCAGCAGGCCGATGCCGCTGTTGCGCGGGTTGTCGCGCAGCGACAGCAGCACCACCGCGGTCACCGCGGCGATGAACAGCAGCGGCAGCCACGGATAGCCTGGCACGCGAAAGCCGCCGGAGGCGCGGTCGTGGCGGCGGTACCAGAATAGCGTGGCCACACCGATCGCGCAGGCCAGCCAGTCGCCGAAGGTGGCGTAGTCCAGCAGCTGGCCATAGCTGCCCGACAGCGCGAGCACGATGGCCCAGCCGGAGAGCAGCAGCAGCGCGGTGTTCGGCGTGCGCCAGCGCGGGTGCAGCCGCGCCACCACGCGGAAGAACAGCCCGTCCGCGCCCATCACCTGCAGCACCCGCGCGCCGGCGACCAGGGTGATGTTGCAGAAGCCGAGGGTGGAGATCGCCACGCCCAGCGCGATCAGCTTTGCGCCGACCGGGCCGGCGACCTGCTGCATCACGTCCGCTGCCGGCGCGGTGCTGGCGGCCAGCCCGGCGTGGCCGAGCACGGCGAGATAGGCCACGTTGACCAGCGCGTAGGCGACGATCACCAGGCCCATGCCCAGCGCGAGTGCGCGCGGCAGCGTGCGCTGCGGCTCGCGCACCTCGCCGGCGAGGTTGTTGAGGTAGGTGAAGCCCGAGTAGGCGAACAGCACCGGCAACGCCGCGCCGATGAAGCCCACGCCCTGGCGCGCCGGATCGGCCGCCAGCAGCTGGCCGTGGCCGGCGCCGGCGCCGGCGAGGAACAGGCCGCACGCCACCAGCACCGCCACCGCCAGCAGCTTGAGCAGGGCGAACAGGTTCTGGATCTGCGCGCCGAGGCGGATGCCGAACAGGTTGATGGCGCTGACGAAGACCAGGCCGCCGACGGTCAGCGGCAGCGCCCATGCGCTCGGCAGCCCGAACAGCGCGGCGGTGTAGCTGGCGAAGATGGTCGCCACCGCCGCGCTGGAGCCGGAATAGATCACCAGCAGCATGGTCCAGCCGAACAGGAAGCCGGCCAGCGGCCCGAACGCCTCGCGCAGGTAGACGTAGCTGCCGCCGGCGTGCGGCCGGCGCGCGCCGAGTTCGGCGTAGCACAGCGCGCCGATCAGGGTGAGCACGCCGGCGGCCACCCACATCAGCAGCAGCGCCAGCCCCGACTCGGTGCGCTGCGCCACGATGCCGGGGTTGAGGAAGATGCCGCCGCCGATGATGCCGCCGACCACGACCAGGGCGGCGTCCCGGGGCCGCAGGCTGCGCGCATAGGCGGTGCGGGAAGATGGGTTCATCGGATCGTAGTGGCGGCGGTGGAACGAGGCGGCGAGCATGCGGGCTTGCCGGTGCGCTCGCAAGCGGCGCCACCATCGAACTGCCATGGTATCGATCGACCAGGATGCCGACGGCTTGGCGGAAGTTATTGAAGACGCAAGAAAATACGATGTTGCAATAATGTGAAATCATCCACAAAAATGCACCGCCGCGCGACCGGTGTTCGCCGGCAAAGGGCAGAAACAGACGTAAACCAACAAGGACGCTACATGAAAAAGTACATGCAGGCAGCCGTCGCCGCCGTGGCGATGGCAGTGGTTTCCAGCGGCGCATTCGCCGCCGACCAGGGGGCATTCTTCATCAACGGAAATTTGGGCCAGTCGCATTTCCACGACAGAGGCTTCAGCGACCGCAGTGACACCAGCGGCGCACTGCGCGCCGGCTACAGCTGGCAGGGCGAGACCGCCGATTTCGGCATCGAGACCGGCTATGTCGACCTCGGAAAGGCCAGTGGCAGTGTCGCGATCGGCACCACCGTCGTCGGTTTCAGCGCCAAGGCCAAGGGGCCGCTGCTTGGCGTCAATGGCCGCTACAAGTTCCGCAACAAGATGTACATCTCGGGTCGCGCTGGCTGGTTCCACACCAAGATGGACATGAACACCGGAGGCTTTGGTTCGGGCAGCTACAACGGCGACGGCACCTATGCCGGCGTCGGCGTGGGCTACGACGCCACCCAGCACTTCAGCCTGGGCGTGGGTTTCGACAACTATCACGGCCGCATCAAATTCAATGGCCGCAAGTACGGCGAGAGCATTGGCGTGTTCTCCGGTTTCGCCGAGTACCGCTTCTGATCTTCGGGTCCAGCAACGCCACGGTGGCCGTCTCGTGCGGCCACCGTCGTTCTGGCGCAACGGTTCAGTCGATCTGCAGTTCGCCGCGCACGCCGATCGCGCAGGCGCCGCCGATGGTGACGGCGCCGCTGGCCGGATCGCGCTCGACCTCGACGTAGCCGTCGCGGTCGACCTCGCGGCCCTGGCTGGCGCGGTAGCGCAGGCCGTAGCCGTCGCGCCCGTCGCGCTCGCCCAGCCACGCCATGATCGCCGCGTTGGCGCTGCCGGTGACCGGATCTTCGGGAATGCCGTCGGCCGGGCAGAACGCGCGCACCGCCATGCTCGCCCCGCCCGAGCGCTGCCGGCCGAACACGCTGACGCCGACCGCGCCAGCGGCTTCGCACAGCGCGCCGATCGCCGCCAGGTCCGGCTGGAGCTGGCGTACCGCGGCTTCCTCGCGCAGGTCGCAGACGAACCACAACGGGCCGTTGTCGATCAGGCACGACTGCTCTTCCGCCAGCTCGGCGTGCACGGCCCGGCCGAGCGTGCTGGGCTGGGCCGCGCTGACTGCGCGCAGCGCGGCCGGCGGTGCCTGCACGTGGATGACCCTGTCGCGGCCATCGCCTTCGACCCGCACCGGCAGCAGTCCGGCCGCACATTCCTGCACCAGCGCGCTCTTGCCGGCGGCGACCAGGCCGGACTCGATCGCGGCGTACGCGCTGCCCACGCTGGGATGGCCGGCGAACGGCAGCTCCTGGCGCGGGGTGAAGATGCGTACGCGGTAGTCCGCCGCGGCGCTGCTCGGCGGCAGCAGGAAGGCGGTTTCGGACAGGTTGGTCCAGCGCGCGATGCACTGCATGGTCGCTTCGTCCAGCCCCTCGGCGTCGACCACCACGGCCAGCGGGTTGCCCTCGAGCAGGCGGCTGGCGAAAACGTCCAGTTGCAGAAACGAAAAGATCGGCATGGGTGCCTCTCGTGGTGCGGACGGACCTGAACGCTGGCTAGCGCAACGCGCCGAGTGTAGGTGATCCCCTGCAGCTCGGCCCGGGAATGCACGGCTAGAATGCGCGGCCGCCGATGATCAGCGGCCATCAATCAACGAAAAAAATAGGGAGTTTCCCCATTAACAAGATCCTGACCGCCGCCCTCGGCGCGGCGCTGGTCGTGGCGTCCGCCGCGGCCGCCGCCGCCGAAACCCAAGGCGCGTTCTTCATCAATGCCGCCGTCGGCCAGGCGCAATACCACGTCGGCCGTAGCGCCGGCCAGGGCTACTCGGTGGACGACAAGGACACCGCCGGCGCCCTGCGCTTCGGCTATGCCTGGAACGTCGGCAACGGTTTCAACCTCGGCGTCGAAGGCGGCTACGCGGACCTGGGCAAGGTCGTCGCCCGCTACAGCTACAGCGACGGAAGCACGATCCGGACCGGCGTCCATGCCAAGGGCTGGCTGCTCGGCGGCAATGCCAAGTACAACTTCGCCGGTCCGTGGTACGCAACGGCCCGTGCCGGCTGGTTCCGCTCGGAAGCGGACGCCAGCTACCGCTACAGCGAGCCGGGCTATACCGAGTACGCCAGCGGCAGTGCCCATGGCGACGGCTGGTATGGCGGCGTGGGCGTGGGTTACGACTTCGCACCCAACTTCAGCCTCGGTCTGAACTACGACAACTACCACGCCAAGGCCCGGTACAACCAGGCCTCGATCGGCGGCAATGTGGGCACCTACATGCTGACGGCCGAGTACCGATTCTGATCCCCAGGGAAGATCCGCTCGAGTGGCGCGCTGCCCGCCACGTCCGCATGTGCGGGAGTGGCGGGCAGGATCAGGGCATGCTCCAGCGTCCCCAGCCTGAACTGGCAACGGCCGCCTCGCGCGGTCGTTGTTTTTTGTCCAGCCCGGTAGTCTGCGGCACAATAGACGGCTTGTGCGCCACGCAAGGTGGTGCGTCGAAACCCACGAAAGCCGCCATGACCGCCATCAAACAAGCAGACCTGATCCAGTCCGTCGCCGACGCGCTGCAGTACATCAGCTACTACCACCCGGTCGACTACATCAAGAGCCTCGCCGCCGCGTACGAGCGCGAGGAGTCGCCCGCCGCGAAGGATGCGATGGCGCAGATCCTGATCAACTCGCGGATGGCCGCCGAAGGCCACCGGCCGCTGTGCCAGGATACCGGCATCGTCACCGTGTTCCTGAAAGTGGGCATGAACGTGCGCTGGGACGACGCCACCATGAGTCTGGAGGACATGGCCAACGAAGGCGTGCGCCGCGCGTACCTGGACCCGGACAACAAGCTGCGCGCCAGCGTGCTGGCCGACCCGGCGGGCAAGCGCGTCAACACCAAGGACAACACGCCGTCGGTGGTCAACATGTCGATCGTGCCGGGCGACACGGTCGAGGTGATCGTGGCGGCCAAGGGCGGCGGCTCCGAGGCGAAGTCGAAATTCGCCATGCTCAACCCGTCCGACTCGATCGTCGACTGGGTGCTGAAGACCGTGCCCACCATGGGCGCCGGCTGGTGCCCGCCGGGCATGCTTGGGCTGGGCATCGGCGGCACCGCCGAGAAGGCGATGCTGATGGCGAAGGAGGCGCTGATGGAGTCGATCGACATCCAGGAACTGATCGCGCGCGGCCCCGCCAATCGCGCCGAGGAACTGCGCATCGAGCTGTACGAGAAGGTCAACGCGCTGGGCATCGGCGCGCAGGGCCTGGGCGGCCTGACCACCGTGCTCGACGTCAAGGTGAAGGATTTCCCGACCCACGCGGCGAACCTGCCGGTGGCGATGATCCCGAACTGCGCCGCCACCCGCCACGCGCACTTCGTGCTGGACGGCTCCGGCCCGGTGATGCTCGACCCGCCGTCGCTGGAGGATTGGCCCAAGCTCACCTACGATGCGTCCAAGGGCCGCCGGGTGAACCTCGACACCGTGACCCGGGACGACGTCGCCGGCTGGAAACCGGGCGAGACCCTGCTGCTCAACGGCAAGCTGCTCACCGGCCGCGACGCCGCGCACAAGCGCATGGTCGAGATGCTCGACCGGGGCGAGCCGCTGCCGGTGGATTTCAACGGCCGCTTCATCTACTACGTCGGCCCGGTCGATCCGGTGCGCGAGGAGGTGGTCGGCCCGGCCGGCCCGACCACCGCCACGCGCATGGACAAGTTCACCGAGCAGGTGCTGGCGCAGACCGGCCTGCTCGGCATGGTCGGCAAGGCCGAGCGCGGCCCCGCCGCGATCGAGGCGATCAAGAAGCACCGCTCGGTGTACCTGATGGCCGTGGGCGGCGCCGCGTACCTCGTTTCCAAGGCGATCAAGGCCTCGCGCGTGGTCGGCTTCGCGGACCTGGGCATGGAGGCGATCTACGAGTTCACCGTCGAGGACATGCCGGTGACCGTGGCGGTCGACTCGGGCGGCAGCTCGGTGCACCAGACCGGCCCGCGCGAATGGCAGGCCAGGATCGGCAAGATCCCCGTGTTTATCAAGTAAAAGCAGTGCGCGCAGCGCACGCGTTTGCCTCCTCCCTTGCTCGCAGGGGAGGATTGAGGAGGGGTCAGCTCTTCGCCAAAGTCAAAAGCACCCCACCCCAACCCTCCCCTGCAAAGCAGGGGAGGGGGCTCGGCCGCCTGCTGCTTCGCAGGTCGATTTCTTCCATCGGATTCAGACGTCCATACGTCCAAAAATAATCCCCGGGAAAACCATTTGCATTTCAAATGCCGCGGCGCAACACTGACCTGATATCCATCCCTTACAGCGAACCCCTGTGACTCCGCCAATCTCCGCGCCGTTGCCCCCTGACGCCCCCTGGATCGTGATGAAGTTCGGCGGCACCAGTGTCGCCACGCTTCCCCGCTGGCAGAACATCCGCGAACTGGTCGCCAGCCGCCGCGCCGAAGGGGCGCGCGTGCTGGTGGTGGTTTCCGCGCTGACCGGCATCACCGACGCGCTGAAACAGCTGTGCGGCGAGGGCGAACAGGACAAACGCAAGGCGGCGGCCGGCGCGGTCGCGCAACGCCACTACGACTTGCTGGAGCACATGCAGCTGGCGTTGCCGGACACGCTCGGCTCGCGCCTGTCCGACCTGGCTGCGCTGGCCGCCGACGGCCCCGCGCCGCGCGGCGAGCTGGCCTGGCAGGCGCAGGTGCAGGCGCACGGCGAGCTGATGTCCAGCGCGCTCGGCGCCGCCTTCCTCAGCCACAGCGGCCTGCCCACGCAATGGCTGGATGCGCGCGAGTGCCTGGCGGCGGTGGCGCTGCCGAACCAGAACGAGCGCACCCGGCTGCTGTCGGCGATGGTCGAGGCGAAGCCCGATCCGGCGCTGAACGCACGCCTGGCCGCACTCGGCGAGGTGTTCATCACCCAGGGCTTCATCGCGCGCGAGCAGCACGGCCGCACCGTGCTGCTCGGCCGCGGCGGCTCGGATACCTCGGCCGCCTATTTCGGCGCATTGCTGAAGGCGCAGCGGGTGGAGATCTGGACCGACGTGGCCGGCATGTTCACCGCCAACCCGCGCCAGGTGCCCGGTGCGCGCCTGCTGCAGCGGCTGGATTACGAGGAGGCGCAGGAAATCGCCTCCACCGGCGCCAAGGTGCTGCACCCGCGCTGCCTGTCGCCGTTGCGCGAGCCGCGCGTGCCGCTCTTGATCAAGGACACCAACCGGCCGGAGCTCGACGGCACCGTGATCGGTCCGGAGGTGCGCGCACACGCACCCAGCGTCAAGGCGATCAGCGCGCGCAAGGGCATCACCCTGGTCTCGATGGAGTCGGTGGGCATGTGGCAGCAGGTCGGTTTCCTCGCCGACGTGTTCGCGCATTTCAAGACGCACGGCCTGTCGGTGGACCTGATCGGTTCGGCCGAGACCAACGTTACCGTGTCGCTCGATCCCACCGAGAACCTGCTCGACTCCGACGCAATCGCCGCGCTGGCCTCGGACCTGGCCAAGGTGTGCCGGGTCAAGGTGATCGCGCCGTGTGCGGCGATCACCCTGGTCGGCCGCGGCATGCGCTCGCTGCTGCACACCTTGTCCGGCGTGCTGGCCGAGTTCGGCCAGCTGCGCGTGCACCTGATCTCGCAGTCGTCGAACAATCTCAACCTCACCTTCGTGGTGGACGAGGAAGTGGTCGATGCGCTGCTGCCGCATCTGCACGACCTGCTGATCGGCGCCGGCGCGCTGCGCACCGACGACAGCGTGCTGTTCGGCCCGAGCTGGCAGATGCTGTATGGCGGCGGCGACATCGTTCCCGCCGTGCCGGCATGGTGGCGCGTCGCGCAGCGGCCGCGCCTGCTGGAACTGGCCGCGGCGGCCACGCCGCGCTATGTCTACCATCTGCCCACGGTGCGCCAGCAGGCACACGAACTGAAGTCGCTGGCAGCGGTGGACCGGCTGCACTACGCGGTGAAGGCGAACACCCACCCGGCCATCCTGCGCGCGCTGGCGGCGGAGGGCTTCGCGTTCGAGTGCGTGTCGCCGGGCGAGCTGGAAGCGGTCAGTGCGGTGGTGCCGGCGTCGGTGCCGCTGCTGTTCACGCCGAACTTCGCGCCGCGCAGGGACTACGTCCGGGCGCTTGCCACCCGCGCCAGCGTCACGCTGGACGCGCTGCATCCGCTGCAGCACTGGGGCGAGCTGTTCCGCGGTCGCGAGATCGTGTTGCGGGTCGACCTGGGCCGCGGCCTGGGTCATCACGAAAAAGTGCGTACCGGCGGCAGCGCCAGCAAGTTCGGCCTGCCGCTGGATCAGTTGCCGACATTCCTGCAGCTGGCCGATGCGCATGGCGTGGCCGTGCGCGGCCTGCACGCGCATCTTGGCTCGGGCGTGCTCGACGCCGCGCATTGGGGCGAGGTGTATGCGCAGCTGGCCAGCCTGGCCGAGCGCATCGCCAGCGTGGTGTTCCTCAACATCGGCGGTGGCCTCGGCGTGCCGGCGCACCCGGGCGAGGCGTCGCTGGACATCGCCGCGCTCGACCGTGCGCTGCGCGAGGTCAAGGCGGCCTATCCGCAGTACCAGTTGTGGATGGAGCCGGGCCGCTACCTGGTCGCCGACGCCGGCGTGCTGCTGACGCGGGTGACCCAGCTGAAGGACAAGGGCGGCTTCCGCTATCTCGGCGTGGACACCGGCATGAACAGCCTGATCCGCCCCGCGCTGTACGATGCCTGGCACAAGATCGTCAACCTGAGCCGGCTCGGCGAACCGGCCACCGCGCTGTACCAGGTGGTCGGCCCGATCTGTGAGTCCGGCGACGTGCTCGGCACCGACCGCCGATTGCCCGAGGCAGCCGAGGGCGACGTGATCCTGATCGCGCAGGCTGGTGCCTATGGCAAGGTGATGTCCTCGCACTACAACCTGCGCGACGAGGCCGACGAAGTCATCATCGACTGAGGTTTCTGCATCCTCTCCCCTTTGGGGAGAGGATTGAGGTGAGGGGTCACGCCGCGGCGGACCAGCAACAAAGGAGCTTTTCAGGGTGAAACGCCAGAACGTCGACCGGGCACGTGGTCTGCACCAAGCCATGACCGATGCCGAGCAGAAGCTTTGGTTCCATTTGCGCAACCGGAAGTTGAATGGCCACAAATTCCGCCGCCAACATGAGATCGATCATTACATCGTTGATTTTGTTTGCAGTGAGGCCATGCTGATCGTTGAACTGGATGGCGGCCAGCATGCGGAACAGGTCGGGTACGACGAGCGCCGCACCCGGTATCTGCAAGCCAAGGGATACCGCGTGCTGCGTTTCTGGAACAATGAGGCACTGATGAATATCGAAAGCGTGCTCGGGGTGATTCTGGAGGTCGTCGCCAGCCCGGCCCCTCACCCCAGCCCTCTCCCCGCAGGGGAGAGGGGGCACGTCGCGGCAGAGAGTGAAGAATGACGATAACCGTGCAACCGCGCCTGACCCGCGTGTTCCGTTTCACCCGCGCGAGCTACGCCGATGGCGTGGCCGAACTGGCGTATGCGTTCGACGAGGGCGAGGAACTGGTCGAGACGATCCGCTTTCCGCAGGCGCCGGCGGTGCCCACCGAGCGGCGCGCGGCGTTCGACGCGGCACTGAAGCTGCTGCACCTGGTTGCCGGCGTCAGCTATTACAAGGCCGGCGTGCCGCCGAAGATCGAGCTGGCCGATGGCCCGCTCGACGACGGCACCGCCGAGCTGCTGGACCAGTTGTACCTGCATGGCTTGGCCGAGTTCGCCTACCGCAACGGGCTGGATCTGCGTGGTCGCATTGCGTTCCCGCGCCTTGGCGCGGGAACAGGAACGGAACGTTCGCGTGGTGGCAGCGCGCCCGCGGTCGGCACGCTGGATTTGCCAAAACGCACCCTGGTGCCGATCGGCGGCGGCAAGGATTCGCTGGTCGCGGTGGAGGCGATCAAGGCGATCAGTGGCGAGGCGACCGCGGTATGGGTCGGCAATTCCGCCCTGATCGCGGCCTGCGCCGAACGCACCGGCCTGCCCATGCTGAACATCCAGCGCGAACTGGCGCCGGGCCTGTTCGAGCTGAACCGGCTGGGTGCGTGGAACGGGCACATCCCGGTGACCGCGGTGAACTCGGCAATCCTCGTCGTGGCGGCGATCCTGTACGGCTACGATTCGATTACGTTCGCCAACGAGCGTTCCGCCTCGGCCGCCACGCTGGAGTACGACGGCCAGCAGGTGAACCACCAGTGGAGCAAGAGCCTCGCGTTCGAGACGCTGCTGGGCGACTGGCTGCACAGCCACGTGGCCGCCGACCTCGACTACTGCTCGCTGCTGCGGCCGTACTCGGAGCTGGCGATCACCCGCGCGTTCGCGAAGCTGACGCCGTATTTCGACGTGTTCTCCAGCTGCAACCGCAACTTCAAGCTGCTCGGCCCGAAGCCGGTGGACCGCTGGTGCGGGCAGTGCCCGAAGTGCCACTTCGTGTTCCTCGCACTGGCGCCGTTCCTGCCCAAGCCGCGGCTGCTGGGGATCTTCGGCCGCAACCTGCTGGATGACGAGAACCAGGCCGCCGGCTTCGACGCGCTGCTGGAATACCAGGACCACAAGCCGTTCGAGTGCGTGGGCGAGGGTGCCGAGGCGCGCGCGGCGATGTACGCGCTGAGCCAGCGGCCGGAGTGGCAGGAAGATGCGCTGGTCGAGCGCTTCCGCAGCGAAATCCTGCCGCAGCTCGACGCAACGCAGCTGGCGCTGGAGCCGTGGCTGCAGCCGTCGCCCGAACACCGCGTGCCGGCACGCTTGCAGCCGGCGCTGGCGGCGATCGGTTGATGCGCTTCGACGAGCTTCGCGATCGCCGCGTGGCGATCTGGGGTTTCGGCCGCGAGGGCCACGCGGTGCTCAAGGCGCTGCGCGAGCGCCTGCCGTCACAACCGCTGACCTTGTTCTGCAGCGCCGCCGAAGTCGAGGCGGCGCGCGCGTTCGACGCAGCGCTGCACATCGTCGCCGGCGAACCGGATGCCGCCACGCTGGGTCGCTTCGACGTGGTGGTGAAGTCGCCCGGCATCTCGGCCTACAAGCCGGCGTTGCTGGCCGCGCGGGCGCAGGGCACCCGGTTCACCTCCGGCACCGCGCTGTGGTTCGGCGAGAATCCCGACGCGCGCGTGATCGCCGTCACCGGCACCAAGGGCAAGAGCACCACCAGCGCGCTGATCGCGCACCTGGCGCGCGCGCTTGGCGTGCGCACCGCGCTGGCCGGCAACATCGGGCTGCCGCTGCTGGAACTGCTCGGCCAGTCGGCGGACCTGTGGGTGATCGAACTGTCCAGCTTCCAGACCGGTGAAGCGGGCCCGCTGGAACTGGGCGTGGTCACCAGCCTGTACGAGGAACACCTCGACTGGCACGGCTCGCGCGAGCGCTACGTGGCCGACAAGCTGAAGCTGGCCGACGTATCGCGCATGCTGCTGGTCAACGGCCTGCAGCCGGGCCTGCTGGAGCGCACCGCCGCGCATGCGCGGCGCCTCGTGTTCGGCACGCCGGAAGGCTGGCACGTGTGTGATGGCGCAATCCGCCGCGGCGGGCAGGCGGTGTTCGACAGCGCCGCACTGGCGGCGCCCGGCCTGCACAACGCGCTCAACGCCTGCGCTGCGCTGGCCGCGCTGGAAGCGGTCGGCATGGACGCGCTCGCCGCCGCGCCGGCATTGGCGACGTTCCGCCCGCTGCCGCACCGCCTGCAGCCGCTGGGCGAACACGAGGGCTGGCACTGGGTCAACGACTCGATCAGCACTACGCCGCTGGCCACGCTGGCCGCATTGGAAAGCCTGCATGGCCGCGCGGTGACCGTGCTGGTCGGCGGCCATGATCGCGGGCTGGACTGGACACCGTTCGTCGAGGCGATGCGCACCGCACCGGCGCACGCGATCGTCTGCATGGGCGCCAATGGCGGCCGCATCGAAGCGGCCTTGCGCGCGGCTGCGGTTGCTTGTCCGGTCTTGCTTGTGAATGATCTCGCAAGTGCGGTCGAGGCGGCCAGGGCGCGCACGCTTGCGCATGGCGTGATCCTGCTGTCACCCGGCGCACCCAGCTTCGACCAGTTCAGGGACTATGCCGAACGCGGGCGGCAGTTCAGTGCGCTGGCCGGGTTTGAGGCGACCGGCGTTGCCGGCATCGATGGTTTGGGTATCGAGGGAACTCCGCACGACTGAATCGCTTGCGAGGATGGTTCGTCGATCACATCGTCAACTGCCCGCAACTGCAGGGGCATATCTGGTGCGCAATTTCCTGCTTCCAGCGTTGAGCCGTCGGCCTTGCCCACAAGTGGAAGCGAGGGGAGGGTTGGTGTCACCCACCTCTGACTTCCTCGGCCACTTCCGCCTGCCAGGCCGGGGTGGGCCGTAGGTGGCGGGCAGGAGGCCGTCGGGGTTTCCAGCGCGAACAGCTCGTCGTCTTTTTCGAGGCGCAGGCAGCCCGGCAGTTCGCGCGGCAGGATGACGCCGGCGGAGTTGCCGATGATGGTGATCTTCGGTTTCATGACGGGCCCCGGGGAATGGGGTATGGCGAATGCCGCGCCGCGGCACGGCGCGGACGCAACGCACTGCCGGGGCCAAGTTATGCTTGTCCGGCCGGCGTGCGGCCGGTACGTGAAACGAGTGTCGGAGGATGCATGAAGTCAGCAGGCAAACCCGATGGTGAGGATGCTTCCGCCCATATCACCGCGCGGATCGACGAGCTCGGCGATTGGCGGGGCGAGGTGCTCGCGCACGTCCGCCAGCTGATCCGCGAGGCCGACCCGGATATCCGCGAGGAATGGAAATGGGCCAAGCCCACATCGGGAGGCACGCCGGTCTGGTCACATGACGGCATCGTCTGCACCGGGGAGTCGTACAAGGACAAGGTGAAGCTCACCTTTGCCCGCGGCGCCTCGATCAAGGATCCGAAGAAGCTGTTCAACGCCAGCCTCGATGGCAATACGCGTCGGGCGATCGACCTGCGCGAAAGGGACAGGATCGACGAGGCGGCGTTCAGGCAACTGATCCGAGCGGCGGTGGCGGCCAACACTGCCAGGAAGAAGTAGGTTTCGGCCTCCGGCGAAGCCGCCGGTGGCCGCCACTGTCCGCGCGCCACGCAAAAGGGCCGCACTTGCATGCGGCCCTTCGTTTTCAGCGGCTGGAAACGCCTACCAGATCTTCACCCGATCCTTCGGCGCCAGATACAGCTTCTCGCCCGGCTTCACGCCGAACGCGGGATACCACGGATCCAGGTTGCGCACGGTCTGCGCGCGGAAGTCGGCGGGGGCGTGCACGTCGGTGGCGAGGCGCTGGCGCTGGGCGGCGTCGCGGATCTTCGAACGCCAGGCCTGGCCGTAGGCGAGGAAGAAGCGCGGGTCGCCGTCGAGGCCGTCGATCACCGGCGCCGGCTTGCCGCCGAGCGATTTGTGATAGGCGAGGTAGGCGATGGTCAGGCCGGAGACGTCGGCGATGTTCTCGCCCAGCGTCTGCTCGCCGTTGACGTGCAGGCCGGGCAGCGCCTCGTACTGGTCGAACTGCTTCGCCAGCTGCTGGCCGGCGGCCTTGAAGTGGGCCAGGTCTTCCGGCGTCCACCAGTTCGCGAGGCGGCCTTCGGCATCGAACTCCGCGCCCATGTTGTCGAAGCTGTGGCTGATCTCATGGCCGATCACCGAGCCGATCGCACCGTAGTTGGCGGCGGCATCGGCATGCGGGTCGAAGAACGGCGGCTGCAGGATCGCGGCGGGGAAGTTCAGCGCGTTTTGCAGCGGCAGGTTCACCGCGTTGACGGTCTGCGGGGTCATCCACCATTCACCCTTGTCGACACGCTGGCCGAGCTTGGCACGCTGGTGTTCGTACTCGAATTTTTCCGCACGCAGGTGGTTGCCGAGCGCGTCGTCGGCACGGATCTGCAGGGAACCGTAGTCGCGCCAGGTATCCGGGTAGCCCACGCCGACGCGCAAGGTGGCGAGCTTGGCCTTGGCCTTTTCGCGTGTGGCCGGGGTCATCCAGCTCAGGGTATCGATGCGGTCGTTGAACGCGGCGATCAGGTTCTTCACCAACTGCTCGATTTCTGCCTTCGACGACGCCGGGAAGTAGTGCTTGACGTAGAGCTGGCCCACCGCGTCGCCGAGGTCGCCGCTGGTGGCGCCGACCGCGCGCTTCCAGCGCGGTTGTTGCTGCGGCGTGCCCTGCAGGGTGCGGCCGTAGAAGTCGAAGCTGAGGTCGGCATAGGCCTTCGGCAGCAGGCCGGCGCTCTGGTTGATGGTGTGGAAGAGCAGCAGGTCCTTCCACGCCTGCAGCGGCTCGCTGGCGACCAGTGCCGACAGGCCGGTCACCGCATTCGGCTGCCAGGTGTCGATCTGCTGCTGACCGTCCAGGCCGGCGGCCTTGAAGTAGCTGGCCCAGTCGAGGCCCGGCGCCTTCCGCGCGAAGTCGGCCATGCGCCAGAGGTTGTTGGCCTTGTGGATGTCCTGGCTGTCGAGCAGGTCCGTCTGCGCCTTTGCGATCTTCGCCTCCAGGTCGAGGACGGTTTTTGCCTTGGCCGCCGCGTCGGCGGTGCCGGCCTGGTCCAGCAGGGCGCCGATGTAGGTCAGGTACTTGCCGCGTGTTGCCAGCATGTGGGGGTCGCTGGACAGGTAGTAGTCGCGGCTGGGCATGCCCAGGCCGCCCTGCAGCAGGTAGGCGATGTTGTGCGAGGGATCTTCCAGCCCCTGCGTCACGAACAGGCCGAACAGGTTCTGGGTGTGGAAATGGGTGGCGTTGACCGGGTCGACGTCCGCACGCAGGCGGCTGCCCAGCACGCGGGCGAGATCCGCGCGCGAGGCGATCGCGCCGATCTGCGCCAGCTCCGGCTTGAGCGGCGCCAGGCCATGCTGCTCGATGGTGGCGGTGTCCATCCAGGCGGCGTAGTAGTCGGCGATCCTGCGCGCGTTGCTGCCGGCGGCGGGATGGCCGGCACCGGCGTCGCTGATCAGCTCGGCGGTGTTCTTCTCGGCCTGCTCGAACACCTTGAGGAAGGTGCCGGTACTGGAGCGGTCGGCGGGAATCTGCGCCGTCATCAGCCAGCCGCCATTGGCGTAGCGGAAGAAGTCGTCGCCCGGCTTCACGCCGTGATCGATCCCGGCCAGGTCGATGCCGGAAGGCCCGCTGGCCGGTGTCGCCGCCCATGCCGCGGGGCTGCACAGGATCGCCGCCGCCAGTACCCATCGGATGCGTTGCATGGTCGTTCCCCGGTCTTTGGAAACGTCCACGATAGTCCGCCGCGGCGGTCTTGTGGGCATGACCTATGGACTACGCCGGGGCGGGCCAGCGAGGCGTGCGACGGCTACTTCTCGATGCGGTAGTTGAAGCTGGCGCGACTGGACTCGGTGGCCTGCTGCGCCTCGAAGTTCCAGCGCTGGCTGAGGCGGTAGCGCAGGGTGATCACCTCGCCGGGCTCGAACAGGCCCACGCCGTAGCTGAGGTACAGCCGCGGCGACAGGTACTTGCCCACGGTGAACGCCGAGCTGCCACCCAGCGCCGCGTTGCTGGACACGCCGATGTCGTCCACGCCCATCCGCGCGCCGATGCTCCTGGCCAGCAGGTCGCCGGCGGCGGAGCCGAGCGCCTGCGCGGCGGCTCCCACCATGTCGCCTTCGCCGCCCTTCACCTGCGACAGCGGCTTGCCGGTGACCAGGTAGGACAGCGCGTCGGACTGCTCCATCACCGGGTTGGAGAACACGCTGAGGATCGGCCGCTGCGCGGTGCCGGAGACCAGCAGGCCCACTTCCTGGCCTTCGTCGATGGTGGCGTTCGGGTTGAGCTTGCGCACCGCGCGGAGGTTCAGGCCCGGGTTGTCGATCGGCGTGCTGGCGAACAGCAGCTGGCCGCGCTGGATCTGCAGGTTCTGGCCGTAGGCCTTGTAGGTGCCGTCGACCGCAAGCTGGCCCTGGCCCGTGGTGGCGCGGCCGGGGCGCTCGACCACCGTGAGCATGCCGCTGACGCGGCCGTCCAGACCCATGCCGACGACGTGCGTCTTGCGGCCGAGATCCACCTTGACCAGGGCACGGATCGGCACCTTGCTGGCGGCCTGTTGCTGCTGCTTCTCATCGACCACCACCACGTCGGGCGAGATCCGGGTGGCGCCGGCGCCGGGCAATTTCTCGGCGTTCACGTCGGCGCTGTCGATGCCGAGCGCGCCGCCGATGTCGATGCCGTCGGCGTCCTGCTTCACGGTCAGGTCGGGCGAGATCACCACCCTGGCGGCGGGGATGTCGGCGGCGGTGAACTGGCTGCCCTTGAGCGTGAGGATGGTCCGGGCGTCGGCGCCGAGGCCGGCGTTGCCGTCGATCGCCACGCGGCCCTTGCCCGATTGCACGCTGCCGTGGATCAGGAACTGCCGCGCGTCGGTGGTGCTGACCGTGAGCTGGCCCTGGCTCAGCTTGAGTCCGGCCGACGGCACCTCGGCGGCGAAGCCGTGCACGTTCGCCTGGCCGCTGAGCGCAGGCTGCTTCAGCGTGCCCGCGAAACGGAAGTTGCCGTCGGCGTCGCCCTTGACGCTGGCCACCTCGCTGCTGAACAGCTCGACGAAGGCGAGCTTGTTCAGGCGCAGGTCGAGCTGGCCACCCAGCGTCTGCTGCGCGCCCCTGATCGTGACCTGGCCATCGATGCGGCCGCCGTCGTCGAGCCCGCCGTGCACGGCGATGCGCTGGCCGGCCGGCGCGAGGTCGGCGTCCACGCGCAGCTGGTCGTAGCGCAGCAACGGTTGGTCGGCGCGGTCGGTGTAGCTGACGCTGCCCTGCGCGGAGCCGAGCGAGGCGTTGCCGCTGAGCGCACCGGCGGCGCTGCGGCGGATCTTGCCGCTGCCCTCGATGACGCCATCGGCGCGCATCGGCAGGTCGGCGTTGCCGGTGGCGTTCAGCAGCAGTGCCAGCGGCAGCGCCTGCAGCCGGTAGCTGGCGTCGAGGTTGCCCGGCTTGTCCTGTTTCGCGGCCACGCACAGTTGCGGATCGCCGGCGCTCAGGCACAGCTCGGACAGGCTCATCGCGCCGTCGTGGTAGCTCAGCTGCGCGGGCTGCAGCAGGCGCCAGCCGGGCATGCCCTGCGGTTCGAGGTTGAGCGTGGACAGCGTGCCGGTCCAGGCCGATCCCTTCAGTGCGCCGTGCAGGGCGAGCCTGCCGGAGAGCTGGGTGCCGCGGGCATCCACACGCAATTGATGGTCGCCCTGGCTGCCTTCGGCCAGCAGGTCGAGATGCTGGAACAGCAGGCCCTGCAGGTACACGTTGCCGGTTTGCAGATCCAGCTTGCCGGCCGGGTGGCTGATGTCGGGAATGCCCACGATCAGTTGCAGCGTGTCGGCCTTCTGCTGCCGCCAGGCCAGCGAATGCCCGTGCAGCTGGCCGTTGATGCCGAGCTTCGGCCACATGCCACGGAGGTTGAAATGGCCGTCCAGACGGCCGCTCGCATCCGGCAGCCAGTCGCCCAGCGAGGCGATCGCCAGCTGCAGGTCGGCATCGTTGCTGGCGCCGGGGCGGGCATCCAGCTTCACCGTGCTGCCGCCCGAAGCGAGATCGAGCTGGCCGTCGACAACTTCATTGGACGACAGGTGCAGCTTGCCGTGGCCGCTGACCGCGCGCCCGCGCAGCTTGCCGGCCAGCCGGCGGATCTCCAGCGTGGCGTCCGGGCCGCGGGTGCTGTTCGTGGGCAGGCTGCCGCTGCTGGCGATGTCGAAATCCAGGGCGCCGCCCCAGCCGGCGAACAACTGGCCGGGGTCGAGTTGGTCGGCGCTTGCTTCGGCCTGCCAGGCCAGATCCGGCTGCAGCGCCAGCGTGCCGTGCGCCTGCAGGCCGCCTTGTGCCTGTTTCAGTTGCAGCGTGTGCAGGGTGATCAGCTGCGCGGTGCCGTCCAGGTTCAGCGCCAGCTTCGCGAGCTTGCCCGGCGGGCCGATGTCGACGTCGCCTTCGGCGTGGTACGCGTCGGCGTTGCCGCTGGCCTTGAGCGCACCGCGGCTGGCCAGCGCCTGGCCGGCCAGGTCCGCCGGCAGCAGCAGGTCGTTCCAGCGGATATCCAGTGCGGCGCTGAGCGGCTTGGCGGCCAGCTGCACGGTACCGCTGGCTTCCACGCTGCCCTTGATCTGCGGCGAACCGAGCGTGAGCTGCTGCAGGGTCAGCGTGGCGAAGTCGGGGCTGAACTGCGCACGCAGCGGCTGCAGCAGCAACGGGTAGTCGTTGAGATCGAGCCGGCCGTCGAGCGTGCCGCCGTGACGGTCGCCGTGGCCTTGCACGGCAATCGCCAGCGCCTTCAGCGGACTGTCGCCAAGCAGCGGTTCCGGGTCGAAGCGCGGCGCGTCGAGCTGGCCGGTCCAGGCGTAGTCGCCGGACTGAATCAGGTCCACCTGCAGTCGGGCCACGGCCGGCGCGGTGAGCCTGAGGTCGAGCTGCGCCCGCTTGCCATCGCTGCGCGCGCCGAGGCTGCCGGCATAGCTGGTGTCGCCGATTTTCCAGGCGAACACAGCCTTGCCGTTGCCCTGGTAACGCGTGCCGATCGCCAGCTTGCCATCCAGGTTGGCGTGGCCGCCGGGCGCCAGCAGCACGAGCTGGCGCAGTTCGATGCCGCGCCCGGTCCAGCTGCCGGCCAGGTCGAGCCGATGGGAGGCGAACAGCGGCTGGCCGTCCTGCGTCAGCTTCAGCGAGCCCAGGTGCACGCGGTCGAGGATCAGGTCGATCGGCGGCCGCAGCGAGAAGCTGCCGGAGCGGGAGGTGTTGTCCGGCGCGGACTTGGCCAGGGCCACTTCGACGCCATCGACGTCCAGCGCGAGCACATGCAGGCGTTTGGCCAGCAAGGGCCAGAAACGCAGGTTCAGATGCGCCTTCGCCACGGTGGCCACGGTGCCCTTGCCGTCGTCGTAGCGGATGCCGGCCAGGTCGAGCGGGCCGAGCAGGCGGCCCTGCGCCTGTTGCACATGCAGCGCGCCGTCGGTAGCGGCCTGCGCCAGCGCCAGCACAAAGCGTAGGCCGGAACCGGTGCCGAGCAGCCACCACAGTGTTGCCGCCACGAGCAGCAGCAGTGCGGCGAATGCGATGGCGATGCGCTTGAACCACTTCATGAATCCGATGCCTTCCGTTTTTCCTCAGTCGTTGCGCTTTTTGCTTTTCGGGACCCAGCCTTTTACTCAAAATTGCAAAAGGGCAGTCCTGCCCTTTTGCAACTCGCCGAGTCCGTTGCACGGACCCGGCTCCGCCGCATCGACCACGTCGTGGTCGATGCGCGTGCGATCCATCCGTGGATCGCCTGTGAGCAGCCGCCTGCGGCAACCGCTCACAGATCCGGTCCGATCACCAGGTGCAGCTGGATGCCGTGCGCGCGATCGTCGTGGATCGGCGTGCCCAGGTCGACGCGGATCATGCCCACCGGCGAGCGCCAGCGCAGGCCGAGGCCGGCGCCGAGCTTCGGCCGGTAGTCGGTGCCGCTGAATGCGTTGCCGGCGTCGACGAAGGCAGCCATGCCCCAGTTGCGCGTGAAGTAATGCTCGAGCTCGGTGCTGGCGACCAGCAGGTGGCGGCCGCCGATGACGCGGTCGGTGCTGTTGCGCGGGCCGATCGACTGGTAGCCGTAGCCGCGCACCGAGCGGTCGCCGCCGGCGAAGAAGCGCAGTTGCGGCGGCAGCGCGGTGAAGTCGTTGGTCCAGGTCATGCCGGCGCCGCCGCGCAGGATCAGCCGGTTGCGGCTGCGCGTGCCGAGCGCGCGGATCCATTTCGCGTCAGCGGTGACCTGGCTGAAGCTGGCGTCGGACAGCAGGTTGCCGGCGGTGCTGCGCGCGGCCACGCTGAGCAGCCAGCCGCGCCGCACGAAATCGGGGTTGTCGGCCTGCTTGCGCGTCAGCGCGGCCTCGCCGAACACCAGCGTGCTTCGCCCGTGCTCGATGCCGGGCGCGTTGTCCGGCTCGCTGCCGCGCTTGCCCACGGTGAACGTGCCGGACAGCGCATGCACGCCCAGGCTGCGGGTCCAGCCGTGCCACTGGCGGGTCTCGTTGCCGACCAGTTCCAGCGTGCGCGATTGCGAGGTGGCGGTGTTCGCGTCGCGGAAATTCGCGCCGACGTTGTAGCTGCGCTGGTTGTCGCCGGGCAGCGGGATCGAGTACAGCGTGGACAGCGTCTTCAGCTTCTGCGCGACCACCAGCTCGTTCTTCCACTTGTGCCCGCGTCGGTTGACCCAGCGCCGCTCCATCCCGCCGCGCACGCCGAAGCCGGTGTCGGTGCCGATGAACGGGCCGCCGGTATAGATCGTGCGCTTGGCCGGCGCCAGCTGCACGGTGACGTCGACCACGCCGCCCTTCGCCGCGTCCACGTCCGGCAGCACGTTGACCACCGCGAAATAGTCCGCACCGTTCAGCGCCTGCTGCAGCTCCAGCAACTGGCTCTGCGAAAAGTAGTCGCCGGATTTGAACGGCACGTAGCGGTCGAGGAAGCCGTCCTCGAACTGCGAACCGTCGAAGTGCACCCGGCCGTAGCGGTAACGCAGGCCGGCCTGCCACGCCAGCTTGATCGCCGCGCTGTGGTTGGCACGGGTGACTTCGACCCGGTGGGTGAGCAGGCGGGCGTCGAGGAAGCCGCTGGCGGTGAGCTGCGCGCCGAGCGCGTCGCGCGCCGCGTCGTAGGCGCCATGGTTCAGCGGCTTGTCCTTGAGGCGTTCGAGCGCGCGCTTCGCCTGGCGGATCGGGGCCAGTGCGGCCGCTTCCGGGTCCAGTTGCACGTCGACGGCGGTGACCTTGACCGGCTCGCCCGGTTGCACGTGCAGGGTCACCCGCCAGTCCCTGCCGATCGGCTGCAGCTCGCCGGTAACGCTGGCGTCGTAGTAGCCGTACGGCTGCAGCGCGGACTTCACCTGGCCGGGCGCGCGTTCATACAGGCGTTTGGCCTGCGCATCGCTGACGTCACGACCAGCGTATTGCGACAGCTCCACGCCGGCGATCACCGCGGCCTTCAGCGGATCGGCGATGCCGTCCACCACCAGTTGCACCCCGGCATGGGCCTGCGATGCCAGCAGCAACAGCGGCAACAGGAAGCTCGGGCGTCGGCGCGGACGGCGCATACGTGGGGTTCCATCCTCGGGGCATCTTCACGGGGGAGGGCAGCTTAGCCAGATCGAGGTCGGCTTGGCATGAACGCGGGCCGGTTGCCGCGGTATCGGCGTCGAAGGGCCAGGGGCGGCTTCGCCGGGGCGGCCATGGCCGTCCCGACGGGCGGCATCAGCCGGCCTTGTCGCCTGACTTGTGCGCGATCCATGCGCCGATCACCGCCGAGACGTACGGGATCGACTGCGCGGCGAGGATGAACATCCACAAGGTGCCCTCGATGTAGCGCGTGCCGTAGCCCAGCGCCATGCCGACGATGCACAGCATCAGCGCGACCGCCATCAGCAGCTCCTCGCGTACCGGCGCGAACGCGGCGAAGTTGCTGCCGCCCAGGCGCCGGCTCTTGGCGGTGACCACGAACGAGGTCTTCTCGCGGGTGAGGCCGTGCAGGATGCCGCGGGCGATGGCATGGCTGAGGCCCATGCTGGCCAGCGAGGCCATCAGCGTGTCGTACCAGCCACAGGGTACGCGGGCACGGTACAGCACGATGCCGAAGATCGCCTTGGCGAAGAAGAAGCCGATCACCGGGATCAGGAACAGCTGCATCGGCAGGCTGAAGTACTGCGGGAAGGCCACCATGCCGGCGGTCCAGAACAGCGCCATCAGAGTGAAGATCAAATGCAGCGCGTCGGCGAACCAGCTGAACCAGCCGGTGAGGAAGTGGAAGCGCTGGCCGGCCGAGAGCGGACCCTTCTGCGTCATCCACCGCCAGCGGCCCTTGAGGATCTGCATGGCGCCGAACGCCCAGCGATAGCGCTGGCTCTTGTACGCCTTGAAGTCGGCCGGGGTGAGGCCCTTGCCCATCAGCTCGTCGACGTAGACCAGCTCGTAGCCGGCATGCATCAGGCGCAGGCCGAGTTCGGCGTCCTCGCAGATGGTCCACTCCGACCAGCCGCCGGTGCCTTCCAGCGCACTGCGCCTCACCATCGTCATGGTGCCGTGCTGGATGATCGCGTTGCGCTCGTTCCTGTGGTGCATGCCGATGCGGAAGAAGCCGTCGTACTCCCACGCGGTCATGCGGCGGAAGCGGTTGTGCTCGAACTCGCGGTGCGCCTGCGGGCACTGCACCACGGCCACCTTCGGGTCGTGGAAATGGCCGGTGAGGGTGGCCAGCCAGTCGGCGCGCACCTCGTAGTCGGCGTCGATCACCGCCACCACGTCGGCCTGTGGGTCGGTTTCCTTCAGGCCGAAGTTCAGCGCGCCGGCCTTGAAGCCCGGCCACGGCGCCAGGTGGAAGAAGCGGAAGCGCTTGCCGAGCTTCTCGCAGTATTCCTGCACCGGCTGCCACACCGCCGGGTCCTTGGTGTTGTTGTCGATCACCAGCACTTCGAAGTTCGCGTAGTCCAGCGCGGCCAGCGAATCGAGCGTGACGATCACCATCTCCGGCGGCTCGTTGTAGCAGGCCAGATGGATCGACACGAATGGCTGCTTCTCGGGCGGATCGGGCGTCAGCATGCCGGCATGGCGGATCCAGTCGCGCCGCCACAGCACCTCGGTGAACTCGAAGCCGTTGATCAGCAGGATCGCCAGGATCGCGATCTGCGCCGGGAACAGCAGCGTGAGCATGGTCCAGTCGACCCAGCTCAGGTAGAAGTTGAACGGCAACGTGGCCGACCACACGATCAGCCCGCAGGCCAGCTGGATCAGTGCGGCGAAGAAGAACCGCCCCATCAGCTTGAAGCGGCTGAAACGGCGCGCGAAGAAGATCATCGGCAGCAGCGCCAACAGGCTCGCCGCGATCGCCTTCCACGGCCACGAGGTGTCCTCGACCACCGGGCCGGTCAGCGGGAACTTCAGCTGGCGATCGGCGTTGAACATGCCCCAGTACGCGCCGGTGCGGCCTTCGCCGAGGTTTTCCTTCCACGGCTGGTCGAACGCTTCGAGCAGGTAGTAGTCGATGTGCGCGGTCTTGGCCGCGTTCATCCAGTCGCGGATGAAGATCGCCTCGTTGGAAACCGACGGGTCGGCGTACTCGTGGCGGTCGCCGTTCGACGGCCAGCCGATTTCGCCGACCACCACCGGCTTGTCCGGGTAGCGCTGGCGGATCTGCTGGTAGGCGCCGAGCGCCTGGTCCAGCGCCGGATGGGGGTTGCCGGAGGGACCGCTGACCGGCACGCCGTTCCAGAACGGGAACAGGTGGATGGTGATGAAGTCGACGTGCTGCGCCAGCTCGGGATACTTCAGCCAGATGTAGTCCGGCTCGGCGATCGACACCGGCTGATGCACGGCGGCGCGCACGCGGTCCAGGTAGGCCATCATCTGCTCGGGCGCGAGGTCGTTGCGGAACAGCACCTCATTGCCCACGATGACGCGGGTGACGGTGTCCGGGTAGGCGCGCGCCTTGGCGATCAGCAGGTCGAGCTCGCGCTCGTTGTTGTCCAGGCGTTTGTCGATCTCGGCGCCGGCCATCACCTTCAGGCCTTCCTTCTGCGCCAACCGATACAGCTGCGGGTTCTGCTGCATCGTGTAGGTACGGATGTGGTCCGTGTACCGGTGCAGCAGCTTGAGGTCGGCGGCGATCTCCTCGTCGCTGGGGTAATCCAGCTTGAACGGGCTCTGGTAGCGCTGGAACACCGACAGCGCATAGCCGCCGACCTTGCCGTGCCAATCCTCCGGTCCGCGCGGGTAGTTGCCCCACCACCACAGCCCGATGTTCATCGCGGCCACGATCAGGGCGAGCACGATCGCCGTGAGCAGCGGATACCGGCTGTTGTGGTTTGCTGCGGTGGCGCTCAAAAAAATCCCCGGAGGAAGCCTGCGCAACAGGCGGTAGAGCCGCAAGAGCTTACCGAATGTGCGGCTGGCGGCCAATAAACCCGCGGGAAGCCGGTCAGCGCAAGGTCAGGCCCGCGCTCGGGTGGCGACGCAAAAACGGCACCGTGCGGAGGGATGCCGTCGGATCGCGCCGGGTGCGGCCGGTCGGGCCTACTTCAGCAGCGAGCGCAGCATCCACGCGGTCTTTTCGTGTTCCTTCAGCCGCCCGGTGACCATGTCGGCGGTGCCGTCGTCGCCGGCCGCATTGGCGGCCTTGAGCGCGTCGCGCGCGGTGGCGGCGGCGATCTCGTGGCCTTCGACCAGCTGGCCCACCATTGCCTTCCACTCCGGCACGCCGGCTTCTTCCTTGATCGCGCTGAGCTTGGCGAACTGGCTGTAGGAGCCGGGCGCGAACACGTCCAGCGTGCGGATGCGCTCGGCCACCTCGTCGGCGGCCAGCCACAGTGCGTTGTACTGGGTCTGGAACATGGCGTGCAGGCTGTTGAACTGCGGGCCGGTGATGTTCCAGTGGAAGCTGTGCGTCTTCAGGTACAGCGAGTAGGTGTCGGCCAGCAGCCTGGACAGGTGCTTGGCGACCGCTTCGCGGTCTTTCTTGGCGATGCCGATGGAAATGGCCATGTCGTGCTCCTTCCGGTGGGTGGATGGACTCACGGTAATGGGTGCTGCGGCGGTGGTGAAATGAATCCTTCGGATGCCGCCGATAGTCGGCGGCTATCGGGTCGGTGCTCCGCCTGCGGCTATCATGTGCGGTCCGATGAACGACAGCTCCCCGCCAACGCCCGATTCTTCCGCCGACCCCGGCCTGCGCGACGTGCGCCGGCAACTGGAGACGGTGTCCAGCCGCGACTTCGGTCGCCTGCTGGGGCGCTGGCGTGCGCTGTCGCGCCGACCCGACCAAGGCAAGCTGGCGGCGTTGCGCGGGGATATCGAGCGCTCCGCGGCCAGACGCCGCGCCCGCGCCGCCGCCAAGCCGCCGATCCGGCTGGACGAATCGCTGCCGATCAGCGCGCGCGGCGAGGACATCGCCAGGCTGATCCGCGAGCACCAGGTGGTGGTGATCGCCGGCGAGACCGGCTCGGGCAAGACCACTCAGCTGCCCAAGCTGTGCCTGGCCGCCGGCCGTGGCGAAGCCGGCATGATCGGCTGCACCCAGCCGCGCCGGCTGGCCGCGCGTTCGGTGGCGCGCCGCGTGGCCGAGGAGCTAGGCACGCAGGTCGGCGACATCGTCGGCTTCCAGGTGCGCTTCAACGACCAGGTCTCCGAGCGCAGCCTGATCAAGTTCATGACCGACGGCATCCTGCTCGCCGAGACCCAGGGCGATCCGTGGCTGAGTGCCTACGACACCATCATCATCGACGAGGCGCACGAACGCAGCCTCAACATCGACTTCCTGCTCGGCTACCTGAAGCGGCTCGCTGCAAGGCGTCCCGACCTCAAGATCATCGTCACCTCGGCGACGATCGATACGGCGCGCTTTGCCGAACACTTCGACGGCGCGCCGGTGGTGGAAGTGGAGGGGCGCGCGTACCCGGTCGAGCTGCGCTGGCGCTCGCTGGACGAGATCGCCGCGCGGCAGGGCCGCAGCAAGGACATGCAGCAGGGCAGTGCCGAACACATCGCTGCGGTGCTCGACGAAATCACCCACGACGATCCGCGCGGCGACGTGCTGATCTTCCTGCCTGGCGAGCGCGAGATCCGTGACGCGCACCAGTTGCTGTCGCGCCGGCAATACCGCGAGACCGAGATCATGCCGCTGTACGCGCGGCTCTCCGCCGGCGACCAGGACCGCGTGTTCAAGCCCGGCGTGAAGCGCCGCGTGGTGCTGGCCACCAACGTGGCCGAGACCTCGCTCACGGTGCCGCGCATCCGCTACGTGATCGACACCGGCACCGCGCGGGTGAAGCGCTACAGCCAGCGCAGCCAGCTCGAACGGCTGCACGTGGAGCCGGTCTCGCAGGCGGCGGCCGATCAGCGCAAGGGCCGCTGCGGCCGCGTCGGGCCGGGCATCTGCTACCGCCTGTACGACGAAGCGGACTTTGCCGGCCGCGCTGCGTTCACCGATCCGGAACTGCTGCGCTCCTCGCTGGCCAATGTGATCCTGCGCATGCTGGCGCTGAAGCTGGGCGAGGTGGACGCGTTCCCGTTCCTGGAGGCGCCCGACCCGCGCGTGGTCGCCGACGGCTTCCGCCGGCTCACCGAGATTTCCGCGATCGACGAGACGCGCCAACTCACCGCGATCGGCCGCACGCTGGCGCGGCTGCCGATCGACGTGCAGCTGGCGCGCATGCTGGTCGAGGGCGAGCAGCTGCACGCGCTGCGCGAGCTGCTGGTCATCGTCGCCTTCCTCAGCATCCAGGATCCGCGCGAGCGCCCGTCGGATGCACGCCAGCAGGCCGACGCCGCGCACGCCGTGTTCGCTGACCCGAAATCCGACTTCGTCGGCGTGCTGAATCTGTGGCGCGCTTACCACGACGCGCACGAGGAACTGACCCAGTCGAAGCTGCGCGACTGGTGCGCGCGGCATTTCCTCAGCTTCATGCGCATGCGCGAGTGGCGCGAGCTGCACCGGCAGCTGCTGCTGGTGGTGGAGGAACTGGGGTGGAAGCTGGAAGCGCAGATTCCCGCTCGTGACGAAGCACGTTCTGCTCCTCCCCCTGCTGGCAGGGGGAGGTTGGGAGGGGGTAAAGCTCTTCGCGTCGCGGCACAGGATCAAAAGCGAACCCCAGCCCAGTCCTCCTCTGCGACCGAAGGAAGTCCCCGTGGGGCGAGCAGGGGAGGGAGCGAGAGCGATGCCGATCGCCTTTACGAATCCGTCCATCGCTCCCTGCTCGCCGGCCTGCCCACCCAGGTCGGCCGCAAGGACGAGAAGGGTATCTATCAGAGCACGCGCGAACGCAAGTTCCAGGTCTTTCCCGGCTCGGCGCTGGCGAAGGCGCCGCCGAACTGGGTCTTCAGCGCGCAGATCCTCGACGTGGGCGGGCGCGTATGGGGCATGATGAATGCGCGGGTCGAGCCCTCGTGGATCGAGCAGCAGGCAGCGCATCTGCTGCGCACGCATTGCCGCGACCCGCACTGGTCGAGGAAGCGCGGCTGCGTGGTGGCGTACGAGCAGGTCAGCCTGTTCGGGCTGGTGCTGGTGGAGAAGCGGCCGGTCACGTTCCAGGCGCAGGACCCGGCGCTGGCCCATGCGATCTTCCTGCGCGAGGCGCTGGTACGCGGCGACATCGACACCAAGGCGGATTTCGTGCGCGCCAACCAGCGCGTGCTGGAAGAGGCGCTGGGCATCGAGGCGAAGCAGCGCCGCGAGGGTCTGATCCGCCACGAGGACCAGCTGGTCGCGTTCTTCGAGGGCAAGCTGCCGCAAGACATCGCCAGCAGTCGCGCGCTGGACGCGTGGTATCGCAAGGCCCGCCCGGCCGAACAGGCGGCGCTGCGCTGGTCGCTGGACGACGTGCTGGCCGGCGGCACCGGGCTGGATGCGAAGGCGTTCCCCGCGGTGCTGGAGATTCCACCGCAGAGGTACAAACTCGAATACCGCTTCGTCCCCGGCGACGAAGCCGACGGCGTCACCCTGCAGCTGCCGCTGGCGATGTTGAACGCGCTGCCGTCCGCCCGCTGCGAATGGCTGGTGCCTGGCCTGCTCGCCGACAAGGTGGCCGAGTTGATCCGCGGCCTGCCGAAAGCCTTGCGCCGCAACTTCGTGCCGGCGCCGGATTTCGCGCGCGCCTTCGTCGAAGCCGAATCGCCGCGCGACGAGCCGCTGGCGAAGGCGCTGGCTGCGTTCCTGAAACGCACCACCGGCGTCGACATCACTGCCGGCGAATTCGCCGGCGTCGAACTGTCGCCACACTTCCTGATGCGTTATCGCCTGCACGACGAGCGCGGCAAGACCCTGGCCAGCGGCCGCGACCTCGCCGCCTTGCGTGGCCAGTGGGAAGGCCAGGCGCGCGAGGCGTTCTCGCGCAAGACCGACATCGAGCTGACCCGCGAGGACGTGGCTCACTGGGATTTCGAGGCGATCCCCGCACAGGTGCGTTCCGATGGCGGCCTCGCCGCGTTCCCTGCGCTGGTCGACCTCGGCGAGACGGTGGCGCTGCGCGTGTTCGAGCGCGCCGACGAGGCGCGCGCGGCGCATGCCGGCGGCGTGGTGCGCCTGCTGCGCAACGCGCTGGCCGCCGAGGCGAAGCAGGCGCGCCGGCGATTGCCGATCGGCAACGCATTGGCCTTGAAGTACGCGCCGCTGGGCGGCGTGGACAGCCTGCGCGAGGACCTGCTCGAAGGCGGCTTCGCCGACCTGCTGGGACGCCATGAACTGGACGTGCGCAGCGCCGGCGCGTTCGAGGCGCTGCGCACGCAGTGCGCGCGCGAACTGTTCGGCGCCGGCGTCGAGCGGCTGAAGCTGGCAGAACCGGTGGTCGAAGCGCAGGCCGAGCTGAAACCGTGGCTGGAGCCGCCGCTGCTGGGCTTCGCCCGCGCCAGCTACGACGACCTGCGCGAACAGTTCGACGCACTGCTCGTGCCCGGTTTCCTGCGCGACCTGCCGCTGGCGAGGCTGGCGCATTACCCGCGTTACCTGAAAGCGATGCGCCTGCGCGGCGAGCGGCTGCGCCAGGACCCGGCGAAGGACCAGCAGCGCCTGCTGCAGGTGCTGCCGTACTGGCGCGCGTACCTGCAGCAGCGCGCGGTCGGCACCGATCCCGCGGCGCTGGCCGAGCTGCGCTGGCTGATCGAGGAGTGGCGCGTATCGCTGTTCGCGCAGGAGCTGAAGACCGCCGAGCCGGTGTCGCCGAAACGGTTGGCGAAGGCACTGGCGGCGCTGGGTTGAGAGCGGGTGATTTCGGCCGCTCAGCGCGTCCGCCGCACGTGCACGCTGCCGTTGCAGCCGTCCACGTACATCAGCCAGCTGTCGAACAGCGACGGCTTGACCTTGACTGCCGGGTTGTCGGCGCTCATGCAGACGGGCGCATCCGAGCCGATCTGCTTCCACGACTGGCCATTGTCCAGGGTGAATTCGTCGTGGCCGTGCCAGCCGCTGAAATGGCCGACCAGGCGGGCGTTGAACTTGCTGCGCTTCTGCTTCGGTTCGTAGAACACCGGCTGGCCGCTGGTGTCGACCATCTTGGTAGTGGTCTTGCCGTGCTGGCGCAGCCAGTCGTCGAGGTTCTGCAACTCCTGCGTCGACAGCTTGTCCAGCCCGGCGGCCTTGAATTCGGCGGCGCTCATGCGCTGTTGCAGGCCGTTGGCCTGCTGCGCCTGCGCGGACAGGCAGCCCAGCGACAGCGCCAGCAGCAGCGGCAAGGTCAGGTGGTGGGGGCGGATCGACATGGGTGCATCCTCGGGGCAACGGAACGGAAGCGCTGATTCTGCGCGGCAGGCTGGCCTGCCGCCAAGGGGCACGCGGCGATTCGCGCGCAGCGCGGCCGGCACGCCCCGGCAGCGGCTACCATGGCAGGGCAAGACCCGAGCTGACTGCCCATGGCCCCGATCGTCGAACCGCCCCCTCTGTCCCGCTGGCGCGAACGCGCCGGCGCGTTGCCGCCGCTGCTGGCCGACGCGCTGGAGGCCTGCGCCACCCGCGCAGTGGACCAGGCCGGCTGCGCCGACGTGCTGGAGCTGCTCAGCATGCTCGGCTGCGACGCGCAGACCCAGGCGGCCGCGCTGTGGTTCGAGCTGGCCCGGATCGATCCCGCGCTGTGGGCGGAGCGCCGCGCGGCGTTGCCGGCCGAACTGCAGCGCCTGGTCGACGGGCAGCAGGCGGCCGAGCGGGTGTGGGCGCTGCATGCGCAGCGGCCGCCGCAGGGCGCGGCCGAGGGCCTGCGACGGCTGCTGCTGGCGATCGTGCGTGACCTGCGCGTGGTGTTCGTGCTGCTGGCGCGGCAGCTGGCGCGCATGCGCGCGGCACCGGCGCTGCCTGAAGGCGAGCGGCAGGCGCTGGCCCGGCTCACCCGCGACATCCATGCGCCGCTGGCGAACCGGCTCGGCATCTGGCAGCTGAAGTGGGAGCTGGAAGACCTGGCGTTCCGCTACCTGCAGCCGGACACCTACCGGCGCATCGCCAACCTGCTCGACGAGCGCCGCGCCGACCGCGAGGCATTCATCCGCGACTCGCTGGCCGAGCTGCAGCGTGCGCTCGAGGCGGCCGGCATCCAGGCCGAGCTGGCCGGGCGACCCAAGCACATCTATTCGATCTGGAAGAAGATGCAGCGCAAGTCGCTGGACTTCTCCGACCTGTACGACATCCGCGCGGTGCGCGTGCTGGTGGACACCATCACCGACTGTTACGCCGCGCTGGGCGTGGTGCACGCGCTGTGGCCGCACCTGCCGGGCGAGTTCGACGACTACATAGCGCGGCCCAAGGCGAACGGCTACCAGTCGCTGCACACCGCGGTGATCGGGCCGCAGGGCAAGACCCTGGAGGTGCAGATCCGCACCCACGCCATGCACCGGGCGAACGAATTGGGCGTGGCCGCGCACTGGCGCTACAAGGAAGGCGGCAGCGCCGACGCCGAGTTCGAGGCGAAGATCGCCTGGATGCGCAAGCTGCTGGAGCCGCGCGGCGAGGACGACAGCGCGCTGGCCGCCGAGCTGCAGACCGAGCTGCTGGAAGACCGCGTCTACCTGCTGACCCCGAAGGGCGAGGTGTTCGACCTGGCGCGCGGCGCCACCGTGCTGGACTTCGCCTATCTGGTGCACACCGAGGTCGGCCACCGCTGCCGCGGCGCCAAGGTCAACGGCCGCATCGTGCCGCTGACCTTCCAGCCGCAGAGCGGCGACCGCGTGGAGATCCTCACCGGCAAGCTGGCCGAGCCCAGCCGCGACTGGCTGTCGCCGCACCACGGCTACCTCAACACGGCGCGGGCGAAAGAGAAGGTGCGCGCGTGGTTCCGCAAGATCGCCCACGACGCCAACCTCGCGGTCGGTCGCGGCATGTTCGAGCGCGAACTGAAGCGCCTGGCGCTGTCGAACGCCGACGTGGGCAAACTGCCGGCGCACTTCCACCTGAAGAACCACGACGAGTTGCTGGTGGCGCTGGCGCTGGGCGAGGTCACTCCCGGCCAGATCGCCCGCGTGCTGCAGGAAGCGGCGCAGCCGGCGGAGCCTGTGGTCACCCAGTCGAGTGCGCCGGTGGCCTCGCGCCATGCCACGCTCGACCACAGCGCGCTGCGCATCGAAGGCATCGGCAACCTGCTGACCACGCTGGCGCGCTGCTGCCAGCCGCTGCCCGGCGACCCGGTGCGCGGCTTCGTCACCAAGGGCCGCGGCGTGTCGGTGCATCGCGCCGACTGCGGCAGCCTGGCGCGGCTGGCCCGGCGCGATCCGGACCGGGTGATCGAAGTGAGCTGGGGCAGCGCCACGGCACAGGCCTACGAGGTCGACATCGAGCTGCGCGGCTACGACCGCAAGGGCCTGCAGAAGGACGTCACCAGCGTGGTCAGCAACGCCGGCACCCACATCATCGCCTCGTCCAGCCGGCTGTTCGTGCACACCGGCGAGGTGGAGATGCGCTTCACCCTGCGCGTGCGCGATTTCGAACAGCTGTCGACCCTGCTCGGCAAGCTGCTGGCGCTGCCGAACGTGCTCGACGTGCGCCGGGTCGGTACCGGCTGAATGACCGCGCAATGCCGGCCGGCGGGCGGAACGGCGGCTGGCGGCCCGATGCTAAGCTGCAGCGACAGCCTTCACAGCCATGGACCATGAGCGGACGCCGAGACCAGCACGACGCACATCCACCGGTTCGCACCGAGCCCACCCTGGGCGACCTCGATCGGCTGGATGCCCCGCCCGCGCCGGCCGCGGACGGCCTGCCGCAGATCGCGGTCGAGCCGCGCCGTCCGCATGGCCGGGCGACCGCCGCGCCGCGGCGCAAGCGCCGCCGCGGCTGGCTTGTCCTGCTCTTGCTGCTGGTGCTCGCGCTGGCCGGTGGGCTCTGGCTCAACCAGAATCGCCTGCGCGGCATGCTGCCGCGCACCGATTTCAACACGGTGCTGGCGCAGGCGCAGCAGGCCTTGCAGGATGGCCGTCTGGACGGCCAGGACGGCAGCAGCGCACGCGAGCTGTTCCAGGCTGCGGTGGCGCTGGAACCGGACAACGACCGCGCCCGCGACGGCCTGCGCCAGGTCGGCCAGGCCATGCTGGCACAGGCCGACGCCGCACTGCAGGCTGGCCAGCTGGCGCAGGCCGCGCAGCAGGCCACGGTCGCCCGCGAACTGCTCGGCGGCGGCAGCGACATCGACCGGCTCGATCGTGCGATCGCTGCCGCCCGCGCCGCGCAGGTGCACACGGTGGACCTGGTCGACCAGGCGCAGCAGGCGCTGGCCGCCGGCAAGCTGGATGGCCCCGACGGGGCCGGCGCGCTGTACCAGCGCGTGCTGCGCGCCGATCCCGACAATGCGGTGGCCGCGCACGGACTGGACCAGGTCGGCTACGCGCTGGCGGTACAGGCGCGCGCGGCGCTGGACGCGAAGGACGCCGCCACGGCCGATGCGCGCATCGAGCAGCTGGCCGCGCTGCAGCCGAACAACGGCGCGCTGCCGGCGCTGCGCGCGCTGCAGGCGCAGGCGCGCCGGCAGGACAGCAGCGCACTGGAGGCGGCGCTGAAAGCCGGCCAGGACGCGCTGCGCGCCGGCCGCATCGCCGGCGATGGCGACGACACCGCGCTGGTCCACTTCCAGGCCGCGCTCAAGCTCGACCCGGACAACGCGCAGGCGCACGCCGGCCTCGGCAAGGTGGCGCAGGCGCTGACCGTGCAGGCGAGCGCCGCGCTCGATGACGGCGACGCCGCACAGGCGGCGAAGCTGCTCGACCAGGCAGCCGAGCTGGCGCCGAAATCGGCCGATCTTGCCGCCGCACGCGCGCGGCTGGAGCGGACGCCGGCGGCGCCGGCTGCACCCGCCGGCGCGGACAACGCACCGATGCCGGTCGCCCCGCCCAGTGTGACGCCGCAGCAGAGTGCGGCGGTGGCGCAGCTGGTGCTGCGCGCGCAGACGGCCACCAACAACGGCGACATCATGATGCCGCCCGGCGACAGTGCCTACGACCTCTACCGCAGCGCGCTGGCGATCGACGGCAACAGCGCGACGGCGCTGCAGGGCCTGCAGGCCTTGCCCCACCAGGTCGAGCAGCAGTTCGACCGGGCGCTCGCCGCCGGCAACCTGGGCAAGGCCGGCGACATGCTGGCCAACCTGGCCGAGCTGGCGCCGGGCGACGCCGCGCAGGGCGCGCGGGGCAACCGGCTGGCCGGCGCGTGGCTCGACCAGGCCGAGCAGCAGCTGGCACGCGGCGACCGCATCGGCGCCAGCCAGTCGCTGGAACGCGCGCGCAAGCTGTCCCCTTCCAACCCGCGCGTGCTCGACCTGGCCGCCCGCCTGCAAGGTGGCGGGTGAGCGCGGCATGACGGTACTGGTGTTCGGCGGCAGCAGCCAGATCGGCCACTTCCTGTTGCCGCGCCTGCTCGCCAGCGGCGAGGCGGTGCTCGCGCTGAGCCGGCAGCCACGGCCCGCGCAGGCCGGGGTGACCTGGCTGCAGGGCACGCTGCCCGACCGCATGCCGAGGTTGCCGGCGCTGTCGGCGATCATCAGCTTCGGCCCGCTGCAGGGGCTGGCCGACTGGCTGGCACAGGCCACTCTGGCCGACGCGCCGCGGGTGGTCGCGACCAGCTCGATGAGCGCCGAGAGCAAGCGCGATTCCGGCGTACCGGCCGAGCGCGCCCTGGCGCGCCGGCTGCGCGACGGCGAGGCGGCGCTGGCGGCCGCCTGCGAGCGCCACGGCTGCGCCTGGACCGTGCTGCGGCCCACCCTGGTCTACGGTGCCGGGCTGGACAAGAGCCTCACCCCGATCGCCCGCCGCGCGATGCGGCTGCGGCTGTTTCCGTTGCCGTCCGGGCGCGGCCTGCGCCAGCCGGTGCACGCGGACGACATCGCGCAGGCGGTGCTGGCCGCGCTGGAGTGCCCGGCGGCGGCCGGGCGCATCCTGCCGATCGGCGGCGGCGAGCGGCTGCGTTCCGGCGAGATGTTCGCGCGGGTGCGCCGCAGCCTGCCGCGGGCCACCGTGCCGTTGCCGCTGCCGGCCTGGCTGCTGCGGCTGGGCCAGCGCGCGCTGCCGCCGCTGCGCGGTCCGCTGAGCCGGCTGGACAGCGACCTGGTCGCCGACAACGGCGAGCTGCAGCGCCTGCTCGGCATGCGTCCGCGCCCGTTCCGCCCCGACGCCGCGATGTGGCAGCCGCCTGCGTAGGAGCGCACCCTGTCCACCAGGGCCTTCCTTCGGTCGCGCGCGATGTTCCGGTGTCGAACGGGGCCAAGAGCCTCGCGCACAGGGTGCGCTGCTGCGGGTTCTCCAATACCTTGATTGCCCGCGTTCGGCCACGAAACCGCCCGCTGCGTTCATATGCCCGCGGGGTAGCAGGCCCTATGATCGAACCACTCGATAGCCGGATTCCCCCGCGTTGGCCTTCTTGACCCGTACTCGCGCCTTGGCGCGCCGCAGCTGGCCGTGGTTGCGCATCCCGTTCTGGATCGGCATGGGCCTGCTGTTCGGCTTCGTGCTGCCGTACACGCTGGTGCTGAACAAGCGGGTGCAGGACCGCTTCAACGAGCTGGTGTTCGCCATCCCCACCCGGGTCTACGCGCGGCCGCTGCCGCTGGCGGCCGGCACGCCGATGACGAACGCGGCGCTGGAACTGGAACTGACCTTCGCCGGCTACAGCAACGACGGCAAGGGCCAGGTCGCCGGCAGCTGGGTGAAGCAGGGCGCGCGCTACACCATCGCCTCGCGCGGCTACGCCGGTCCGGACGGCGGCGAGCTGCCCAAGCGCATCCGCGTCACGCTGGGCCAGGGCACGGTGCGGTCGGTGCAGGACGCGACCAGCGGCAAGCCGATCGAGCTGGCCCACCTGGACCCGGCACGCATCGCCACGCTGTACGGCGCCAGCCAGGAGGAACGCCGCTTCGTGCGCCTGGCCGACGTGCCGCCGCTGCTGGTCAGCGGCCTGCAGGCGGTCGAGGATCGCGACTTCAACCACCACATCGGCATCGACCTGAGCGCGATCGCGCGCGCTGCGTTCGCCAACCTGCGTGCCGGGCACACCGTGCAGGGCGGCTCCACGCTGACCCAGCAGCTGGTGCGCAACCTGTTCCTCAGCCGCGACCAGAACCTCACGCGCAAGATCAACGAGGCGCTGATGTCGTTGCTGCTGGAGGCGCATTACAGCAAGGGGCGCATCCTCGAGGCCTACGTCAACGACGTGTTCCTCGGCCAGCAGGGCGGCCAGGCGGTGCACGGTTTCGCGGCGGCGTCGGAGTTCTACTTCGGGCGCCGGCTGGAAGACCTGCGGCCGCAGGAGATCGCGCTGCTGGTGGGCATGGTGAAGGGGCCGAGCTACTACGACCCGCGCCGCTCGCCGCAGCGCGCGCTGACCCGGCGCAACCTGGTGCTGCAGGAATTCTTCGAGACCCAGCTGATCAGCGCCACGCAGCTCAATGCCGCGCAGGCCGCGCCGCTGGACATCGTCAAGAACGGCCAGCTGCCGCACAACCGCTTCCCCGCCTTCATGGACCTGGTGCGCAAGCAGATCACCGCCGACTTCGACGAGCAGGCGCTGCGCGAGGGCAACCTGTCGATCTTCACCACGCTCGACCCGGCCGCCCAGCTGTACACCGAGCAGGCGATCACCAGCTCGCTGAAGGGTCTCGGCAAGCGCGGCGAAGGCGTGCAGGCGGCCGCGGTGGTGACCGATGCACACAGCGGCAGCGTGCTGGCCGTGGTCGGCAGCAAGACGCCGGGTGAGCAGGGCTTCAATCGCGCCCTGGACGCGCGCCGGCCGATCGGCTCGACGATCAAGCCGTTTGTCTACCTGGTGGCGCTGACCCAGCCCGGGCGCTGGAACCTGGCCAGCCTGATGGACGACAGCCCGGTCAGCCTGCGCCAGCCGGACGGCAGCTACTGGACGCCGCAGAACGACGACCATCGCAGCCACGACCCGCTGATCATGGTCGACGCGCTGGCGCACTCGTGGAACCTGGCCACCATCCATCTCGGGCTGCAGGTGGGGCTGCCGCGGATCCAGGCGTTCCTGAAATCGTTCGGCATCGGCGACATCAACCCCAGCCCGTCGCTGCTGATCGGTGCGCTCGACCTGGCGCCGTTGCAGCTGACCCAGCTGTACCAGTACCTCGCCGCCGATGGCCATGCGCTGCCGCTGGTGGCGGTGCGCGGCGTGCTCGACGGCAACGGCCGCACGATCAAGCGCTACCAGGTGCAGGGCGGGCCCGGCGAATACCAGGAGGCGGTGCGGCTGACCACCTGGGCGATGCAGCAGGTGGCCGAGTACGGCACCGCCAGCGCGCTCGGCAATTCCGCGCTGGCCTCGCTGCACGCCGCCGGCAAGACCGGCACCAGCAACGACATGCGCGACAGCTGGTTCGCCGGCTTCACCGGCGAGCACCTGGCGGTGTTCTGGATGGGCCGCGACGACAACAAGCCGACCACCCTGTTCGGCGCCAGCGGCGGCCTGCGCGCGTGGCGCGACCTGTTCGCCAAGCTGCCGAGCCGGCCGTTGTCGGCCGCGCCGGGCGACGGACTGGAGATGGCCTGGATCAACCCGTCCAGCGGCAGGCGCACCGAGCCGCAATGCGAAGGCGCGCAGCAGGTGCCGGTGATTGCCGGCACCGTGTCGGCCGACACCGAGGGCTGCTTCTGGCAAAGCCTGTTCGGTGGCGGCGATAATCCACCTTCCACCGGCGCGGCCACCGCCGTGCCCGACGTACCGAGCGGAAACTGATCATGCCGTACCCGAGCCAACGTTCCTTCCTGGCACCGCTGCTGCTGGCGACGAGCCTGCTGGCCGGCTGCGGCATGCTCGCCACCACGCCGCCGCCGGACACGCGCCCGTCGCCGCCGAGCTACGACCCGGTGGCCGCGATCCGTGCCGCCGGCGAGCGCGAAAAATCCGTCATCGACGTGAACCCGCTGCGCGACCCCGGCATCAGCGCGCTGCAGGATGCCGCCCGCCGCGACGAGCAGGTCGGCAAGTACGCCGATGCCGCGGCCACGCTGGACCAGGCGCTGAGGCTCAACCCGGATTCGCCCGACCTGCTGCAGGAACGCGCCGAGGTGGCGGTGCACCTGAAGGATTTCTCCGTCGCCGAGAAGCTGGCGCACAAATCGTGGTCGCTCGGCCCCAGACTCGGCCCGCTGTGCGCGCGCAACTGGCAGACCGTGGTGGAGATGCGCCTGCAGGCGCGCGATGCGAACGGCGCCGCCACCGCGCGCAAGTGGGTGACGCAGTGCCACAAGGCGGGCGTGCCGCGCTACTGAGCGAGCGGCGGGCAGGCCGCAGCGCGGTCCGCGGGTGTCAGAAGGTCGCCGCCAGTACCAGCACGATACCCACGATGCTCGCCGCCCAGATCAGCGTGCGCAGGTACGGGATGCCGGCGGCATAGGCCGGCACGTAGGCCACGCGCGCCCAGAAGTAGAGCTGCGCGCCCAGCACGGTGAGGTGGTCGTGGCGCTGCAGCAGATGCGCGGCGAGCACCACGGCGACGAAGAACGGGAAGGTTTCCAGGAAATTCGCGCTGGCGCGCTGCAGGCGGCCGCCGATGCCGCTGAGCGGCGGCTTGGCTTCGTCGCGGGGACTGGCGGTCCAGCCCAGTCCGCGCTGGCCGACCGTGCAGGTGGCGGCAAGCGCGACCTGCACCAGTCCCAGCACCACGCTCCACATCAGCATGCACAGTTCAGTCGTCACGGCACTTCTCCCCTGGTGGTGCCGGCATGGTGGCGCATGCACGCGGCGGCCGCCAGTGGCCGCCGGAAGCGCTTACGCTGCGTGCCTGGTGCGGGGGCGGGCGAGGAACTGCTCGACCCGTTCCAGCGGGATGCGGTCGCCAGCATCGTGGCCGTAGTACGCCTGCACGATGCAGCCGCGCTCGTCGATCAGGAAGTCGGCCGGCATCAGGTTGCCGGTGTTGAGGCCGGCCAGGCCGACCAGGCGCATGCCCTTCCACAGGGTCGGCACGCGCGTCACGACTGCCTTCAGCTTGCGCCACAGCGAGCGCTCGATGCCGTAGAGCTCGTGCGCGCTCGAGGTGGGGTCGGCGGCAATCTGGAACGGGCGCGGCCGGTGCCCGGCAAAGCGCAGCACGTCCGCCTGCGCGGCGCTGAACACGGCGACGATGTCCAGTCCGCGCGCGGCCAGTTCCGCGTACCGATTGGTCAACTCGTAGATGCGGAAATTGCAGAACGGGCAGGCGGCGTCGCGGAAGAACGACAGCAGGGTGAGGCGGCCGCGGCTGCTGGTCATGATCGGCTGGCCGTGGATGTCGACCAGGTCGAGCGCGGGTGCCGGCTCGGGTGCGAACAGTCTCACGTCGGTTCTCCTTGGTGGGCGCGGGCGCGGTGTCGACGAATGGATGTGCCGACACCGGTCGGGGTTCCCGCCGCCGCTTTGTCGCACGTGGCCGCTCCGCCATACTTGGCCGATGCATGACCTCGACGAGACCGAGTCCGACGACGCCGGCGCCCTGCTCGGTGCCGACGGCCCGTTCGCGCGCGAACTGCCGGACTTCGCGCCGCGGCTTGCCCAGCAGGTAATGGCGCGGGCGGTGCAGCAGGCGATCGTCGGGCGCGACACGCTGGTCGCCGAGGCCGGCACCGGCACCGGCAAGACCTACGCCTACCTGGTGCCGGCGCTGCGGTCAGGGGAGCGGGTGATCATCTCCACCGGCACCAAGGCGCTGCAGGACCAGCTCTACTTCCGCGACCTGCCGAAGGTGCGCTCGGTGCTCGGCGCACGCCTGAAGACGGCGCTGCTGAAAGGCCGCGCGAATTACCTGTGCCTGTACCGGCTCGAGCAGACCGTGCGCGAGGGCGCCAGCCTCGATCGCGCGCAGGCGGCGCAGCTGGCGACGATCCGTGCGTGGTCCGCACGCACCCGCCGCGGCGATCGCATGGAGCTGGCCGAGGTACCGGAAGAATCGCCGCTGTGGCCGCGCGTCACCTCCACCGCGGAAAACTGCCTCGGCGTGGAGTGCCCGTTCTACGACGACTGCCACGTGTTCAAGGCGCGCCGCGAGGCGATGGAGGCGGACGTGGTGGTGGTCAACCATCACCTGCTGTTCGCCGACCTCGCGCTGAAGCAGGAGGGCTTTGGCGAGATTCTTCCGGGCGCGGCCGCCTTCATCCTCGACGAGGCGCACCAGATTCCCGAACTGGCCGGCCAGTTCTTCTCGCAGAGCGTCAGCGCGCGCCAACTCACCGACATGGCGCAGGACACGCTGACCGAATGCAGCGGCGTCACCGGCGCGATCGGGTTGCTGCTGGAACCGGTCGAAGCGCTGCAGAACGCGCTGCGCAAGCTGCGCCTGGCAATGGATCCGTTGCCCTCGCGTGGTGCGTTCGCGCTGCTGGAGGATCGCGCCGAGGTGCGTGCCGCGCTGCACGAGCTGGGCGAACTGCTGGCGACGCTGGCCGAACTGCTTGCCTCGCAGGCCGAGCGCTCGCGCGGCCTTGCCAACCTGCACGAGCGCGCCGAACTGTTCGCCGAGCGGCTGCAGCGCGTCGTCGAAACGCACGGCGACCAGGACGTGCGCTGGTACGAAACCTTCCCGCGCGGCTTCGCGCTGTACGCCACGCCGCTGGACCTGGCCGCGCCGATGCGCGGCCTGCGCGAGCGCACCCAGGCGGCGTGGATCCACACCTCGGCCACGCTGTCGGTGGCCGGCAACTTCGATCATTTCGCGCGCCAGCTCGGCCTCGACGAGCCGCGGACGCTCTGCCTGGACAGTCCGTTCGACTACGCCCGCCAGGCGCTGTGCTACCTGCCGTCGGGATTGCCCGATCCGAACGCGCGCGACTACACCGAGCGGGTGATCGAGGCGGTGCTGCCGGTGCTGCACGCCTCCCGCGGCCGCGCCTTCCTGTTGTTCACCTCGCACCGCGCGCTGCGCCGCGCCGCCGAGTTGCTGCAGGACAAGGCGCCGTGGCCGCTGTTCGTGCAGGGCAGCGCGCCGCGGCCGCGGCTGCTGGAGGAGTTCCGCGCCAGCGGCCACGGCGTGCTGCTCGGTGCGGCCAGTTTCTGGGAAGGTGTCGATGTGGTCGGCGAGGCGCTCAGCGTGGTGGTGATCGACAAGCTGCCGTTCGCCGCGCCCGACGATCCGGTGCTGATGGCGCGCCTCGCCGCGCTGGAACAATCCGGCATCAACCCGTTCATGGGCTGGCAGGTGCCCAGCGCGGTGATCGCGCTGAAGCAGGGCGCCGGCCGCCTGATCCGCAGCGTGCACGACCGCGGCGTGCTGGTGCTGTGCGACCCGCGCCTCACCGGCAAGGGTTACGGCAAGCTGTTCCTCGCCAGCGTGCCGCCGATGCCGCGCACCCGCGAGCTGGCGGACGTGCAAGCCTTCTTCGATGATGCGTAGGAGCCCGCTCGCGGGCGATGCTGCTGATCTTGCGAATCCCGAATCCCAGCTTTCAAAGCATCGCCCGCGAGCGGGCTCCTGCCATCCAACAAGCGCGAGGCAACCATGGCCAAGGTCACCGGACTGGGCGGCATCTTCTTCAAGTCACGCGACCCCGCTGCACTGTCGGCGTGGTACGCGAAACACCTCGGCCTCGCCGCCGAGGAATGGGGCGGCGCCCGTTTCGACGAAAACGAACAACGCCCCGGCTACATGCTGTGGTCGCCGTTCGCCGCCGACACCGGCTACTTCGGCCCCAGCGCGCAGCCGTACATGATCAACTTCCGCGTCGACGATCTCGACGCGCTGCTGGCGCAGTTGCGCACCGCTGGCGCCAAAGTGGACGAACGCGTCGAGCAAAGCGAGTTCGGCTGCTTCGGCTGGGTCACCGACCCGGAAGGCACGCGCATCGAGCTGTGGCAGCCGCCGGCGTAGCGACGCGATTTCGCCGGTCGTGAGGCTGGCTCAAGCCACCGCGACCTCGACCGTCACGTGCACCAGCTCTTCGTGGATGGCCAACTCCCGGCGGACATCCTCCGCGCGGATGGCCGAGCTGGCGACCAGTCCGAGGATGCAGGCGTAGCTGTCGCGGCCGACGCGCCAGACGTGCAGGTCGCTGACCGCCGCCGTGGTGAAGCGCTGCCGCACCACGTCGCGGATTTCCTCCACCACCGGCTGGTCCATCTCGGCGTCCAGCAGGATCCGGCCGGATTCGCGCAGCAGCCCCCAGGCCCAGCGCGCCACCAGCACCGAACCCACGATGCCCATCGCCGGATCGAGCCACGCCGCGCCGTAAAGCTTGCCGCCGACCAGCGCGACGATGGCGAGCACCGAGGTGGCCGCGTCCGCGATGACGTGCAGGTAGGCCGCGCGCAGGTTCACGTCGTGGTGACGGTGGCCGGCATGCCCGTGCCCATGGGCATGCCCGTGATCGGGTCCATGCGCGTGCCCGTGCTCGTGGGGGTGTTCCCCCTTCAGCAGCCATGCGCACAGCAGGTTGACGCCCAGGCCGAGCACCGCGATCAGGATGGCGTCGTCGTACTGGATCGCCGCGGGCACGAACAGCCGTTCCAGCGACTGCACCATCATCAGTGCGGCGACCACGGCCAGCAGCAGGGCGCTGCTGTAGCCGCCGAGGATTTCGATCTTCCAGGTGCCGAAGGCGAAGCGGCCGTCCTTCGCGTAGCGCCGGGCCAGCACGTAGGCCATGACGGACAGCCCCATTGCCAGCGCATGCGAGCTCATGTGCCAGCCGTCGGCCAGCAGGGCCATCGAGTTCAGCCAGTAGCCGCCCACGATCTCCACCACCATCATCGCCGCCGTGATGAACACCACGTGCCGGGTGTTGCGCTCCGCCTTCGCGTCGGCGTGGTTGAACTGGTGGCTGTGGATGAACGGGGCGATGTCGGGAGCGGGCATGGTGCGTTCTCGGGTCGTATACTACCCCGTAGTATACGACCGACGGGCCGCCGCCATGTCCCACGTGCAGGAAAACCGCCGGAAACTGGTTGCCCGCGTGCGCCGCATCGGCGGCCAGCTGGCCTCGCTCGAACGTGCCATCGAGGGCGACGAGGAGTGCGGCGCGGTGCTGCAGCAGCTCGCCGCCGTGCGCGGCGCAGTCAACGGCCTGATCCTGCAGGTGATGGAAGGCCACCTGCGCGCCCACGTGGCCGGGAACGGCAACGCGAAACAGCAGGACGAGCTGCTGCCGGTGCTCGCCGTGCTGAGGAGCTACCTCAAGTAGCGGGTGCTCTACACTGCCGTCGGTATGCGGTGTGGCTGGAACATCATGGGGGTCTGATCAAACGCCACCCAACCGAACCGGTCGCATAGGCTCTGCACGAGCGACGAGTAGTCCGAGCGGAGAGAGCAGCGCAGGGCAAGCGAGCGCGTGGATCCCTCGCCAGGCTGGGAAAATTCAACCCAGCCGTTCTCCGTTTCGCCGGATGCCTCGGTGGGAGAAGACCAAGCCAACGAAGGCAGGGCTTGCTTCAGGCAGGTTGCAACTTCCTCGGCGCCGATAGGCGAAACCGACTCTGCGCTCAGATCGCTCGCGGAGAGCGGCAGCTCACTGGGCTTCAAGAACAGGTACGTCTTTGCCATGAAGCCTCCGCCGACGCCTGACGGGGTTGTAGAGGAACCTTCGTCGATCTTGCTTCAATGGCTGAAGGCGCACAAGGAGGTGGCACGATGCATTGCCGGCACGGCGGTCAACTCCCTCCGCCCCGGTTTTCGACAGGACACCTTGCCGGCGCACGTCGACTGCGTTCTAGTTGTTGCCCCTGTCATGCAACAGGAAGCCGACACCGTGTCCACCTACCATGGCACCAACGTTCCGCGGTATCTCTACCATGGCGTCCCGCTCGGTTGGCGCGCCGAGCAGATCGTGGCCGAGCATGCGCGGCTCGGTGGTGGCTTCGCGCTGGACATCCCGGTGCCGGTCGAGATCGAAGGCCCTTACTCGATTCCCGAACGGAAGGGTTGGCTGCACTACCGCGGGACCGTGCGTCGACTGGCCGAAGGCGTCCGGGCCGGTGATGCGGCTTGTGCGGAACTGGCCATCCGCTATATCGAGGTTCACTACATCGGTTCGTATGCCGGCTACCTGCACGCGCGGCTGGCCAGCGCTTTGAAGCACGCGACGCTTGATGCGGGGCAGCGCAGACGCCTCCACGACCACTTCGCCGCTTTGTGCCTGCGCGGCGAGCAGACCCACGAGTTCAAGGAATACTTCCGGTTGTGGCGCCGCATCGCGCACTTGTCCGAACTGGAAGGCGTCCTGGTCGCCATCCGCGCGTTGCCGGAAGGCGAGCGGCAGGCCGCATGGCTGGCCTCCAGGCTGGGCATGGAGCGGGGTAACGCGGCCACGAAGGCGGCAATGCCCTGAGCCAAACCCGAGGAACGGCAGCAAGATCCGGGTCAGGAACGGAGTCAAGTTCACTCTAGCCAGGCGAGAAGTCAGCCTGACTCCGCTATCGACCCTGTTATCGCAGATGCTCGCTGGAAACCCAGGCACGAACCCGGAAGACCAGGCATGTCCGTTGAACGAGGCGATCACGTCATCAACTGGTTCCAGGCCGGCGGGCAGCACTACGCGAGGTTCCGCCCGGAACACCCACCCGCCCTGGCCGCCTTCCTGGCGGCGGCCTCGCCCGACACCTGTTTCGCCGTCGATGTCGGCGGCGGCTCCGGCCAACTGGCGGCGCAGCTGGGCGCGCATTTCGACAGTGTGCTCGGCCTCGATCCCAGTGCCGACCAGATCGCGCATGCGCCCGTCAGCGAACCCGTGCGGTATGCCCAGGCATCCGCCGAACACCTGCCGGTGTCCGACCGCAGCACGAGCCTGGTGGCGGCCGCGCAGGCCGCGCACTGGTTCGACCTTCCCGCGTTTTACGCCGAGGTCAGGCGCATCGCGCGGGCAGGCGCCGTGCTGGCCCTCGTCAGTTACGGCGTGCCGAAGCTGGACGAGGAACTGGACGAGCGCTTCGCGCATTTTTACCGGAACGAGATCGGTCCATTCTGGCCACCGGAGCGACGGCGGGTCGACCGTGGCTACGCGGACCTCGATTTTCCCTTCGCGGAGTTCGCGCCGCCCGCGATGGCGATGCGCAAGGCGTGGTCGCTCGCCGAGCTCGTCGGCTACGTCTCGACCTGGTCGGCCGTGAAGCATGCCGTGAAGCAAGGCCACGGCCAAGTGATCGAGTGTTTCGTGATGGATCTGGCCACCCGCTGGGGCGACCCGGAAACGAGGCGGTCGGTGACCTGGCCGATCAACATGCGCACGGGCATCGTCTGAGTCCGGACGGGCCATGGGCGCCGCGCTCAACCGGGCGCGCGGCGGACAGTCCACCCCGGCTCCGCCAGCGCCTCCACCAGAAAATCCACCAGCCGCCGTGTCTTGATCGGCAGATGCTTGCGCGAGGGATACACCGCATGGATGCCGAGCGTCATCGCGCGCCAGGTCGGCATCAGTTCGACCAGGTCGCCGCGGCGCAGGTCGTCGGCGACGATGAAGTCCGGCTGCAGGATGATGCCCTGGTGCTCCAGTGCGGCGGCGCGGCAGGTGTCGCCGTTGTTGGCGTGGATGCGCGCGTGGGTGCGCACCACGGCGGGACCGCCGTCGGGTGCGATGAAGGTCCATTCGTCCCCGGCGGCGAAGTAGCTGTAGGAGATGACCTCGTGCTGCGCCAGCTCCTGCGGGTGCTGCGGCGTGCCGTGCCTGGCCAGGTAGGGCGGTGACGCGCAGGCGATCATGCGCGTCGAGGCGAGTTGCCGGCTGACCAGCTGCGAGCTGGGCAGGTTGGTGATGCGCACGGCCAGGTCGTAACCCTCCTCGACCAGGTCGACGACGCGATCGCTGAGTTCGATGTCCAGCGACACCTTCGGGTACAGCCGCGCGAAGCGCGGCCACAGCGGAGCCAGCTGCAGGATGCCGAAGCTGAGCGGTGCATTGATCCGCAGCCGCCCGCTGGGCTCGCCGCTGCGCGAGCTGATTTCCGATTCCGCCTCGTCGATCGCGGCCAGCATCTCCTTCGCGCGGGCGAAGAACAGCTGGCCGTCGTCGGTCAGCGACAGCCGCCGCGTAGTCCGCTGCAGCAGGCGCGCACCCAGGCGCTGTTCGAGCTCGGCGACGTGGCGCGACACCGCCGCCTTGGACAGGCCGCTCGCCTCCGCGGCGCCGACGAAGCTGCCGGCCTCGACCACGGCGACGAAGCTGGCCATTTCCTGGAATTTGTCCACGGCGCCTTCCTTTTGTATCGAATTACGAGACAGTCAGTCAATTAAGCGACAGTTTATCCACATCCAGTAGGTCAATAGAGTACTCCCCATGCCCGGATGCCCCGGGCACCCCACGGAGACCTCCATGAACATCACCCTGATCGGCACCGGCAACATGGGCTCGGCCCTTGCCAAGCAACTCACCCGCGCCGGCCACGCCGTGCGCATCACCGCACGCGACCCGGCCAAGGCGCAGGCGCTGGCCGCCGCCAACCCCGGCGCGGTGGCGGCGGCACCGGCCGACGCGCTGGCCGGTTCGGATGTCGTCATCGTGGCCACCGGTTACGCCGATGCGGTGCCGGCGCTGCGCTCGCTGGGTTCGCTGGCGGGCAAGGTGGTCATCGACATCACCAATCCGCTGACTGCCGACTACATGGGCCTCACCCTCGGCCACGACACCTCGGCCGCCGAGGAGATCGCCAAGGCCTTGCCCGAAGCCGAGGTGGTCAAGGCGTTGAACACGCTGTTCGCGCAGGTACTGGCCGACGGCCCGCAGTTTGCCGACGGCCAGGTGGCCCCCGCGTTCTTCGCCGGCGACAGCGAACGGGCGAAGCAGACTGCGAAGGCGCTGATCGAAAGCCTCGGCTTCGCGGCGATCGACGCCGGCCCGCTGAAGAACGCGCGCTATCTCGAACCGCTGGCCGCGCTGAACATCTACCTCGGCTACGGCGCCGGCCTGGGCACCTCGATGGCGCCGACCTGGATCCACAAGGCCTGACGCACCGCGCGTCGACCACTCATCGCCACTTTCCAAGGAATCCGCATGAACACCTCACTGACATTGTTCGGCCGCGTCGGCCTCTCGCTGATCTTCATCATCTCCGGCTGGGGCAAGATCGCCGCTTACGCTGGCACCCAGCAGTACATGGCATCCGCCGGCGTGCCGGGCAGCCTGCTGCCGCTGGTGATCGCACTGGAACTCGGCGGCGGCCTGGCCGTCCTCACCGGGGCGTTCACGCGCTGGATCGCGCTGGCGCTCGCCGCGTTCTCGCTGGCCAGTGCCGCCCTGTTCCACGCCCACCTCGGCGACGCCGCGCAGGCCATCAACTTCTGGAAGAACGTGGCGATGGCCGGCGGCTTCCTGATGCTCGCCGCCCAGGGTGCCGGTACGCTCAGCCTCGATCATCTGCGGAGCAAGCGCCGCAACGCCTGACTTTCACCGTGCCGTTCGATGCAGCGGGCGCAGCCGCGCCCGCTGCCCTTTTCAGGAATCGCCATGACCGCTCCCTCGATCTTCATCTCCCACGGCTCGCCGATGTTCGCGCTGGAACCGGGCCGGCTCGGCCCGAACCTGCGTGCCATCGGCCAGTCGCTGCATGGCATTACGGCCGTGCTGGTCGTGTCGCCGCACTGGCAGACCCGCGGCGTGCGCGTCGGCGCCAGCGCCGCACCGGAGACGATCCACGACTTCGGCGGCTTCCCGCCGCCGCTGTATCAACTGCAGTACCCCGTGCCGGGCACGCCGGCGCTGGCGCGGGACGCCGCGAACCTGCTCGCGCAGGCCGGTTTCGAGGTCGCGCTCGACGAACGCCGCGGCCTCGACCACGGTGCGTGGGTGCCGCTGCGCTACCTGTTTCCGCAGGCCGACGTGCCGGTGTTCCAGGTCTCGCTGCCGCAGCACATCGATGCGGCCGGCGCGTTGCGGCTGGGCCAGGCGCTGGCGCCGCTGCGCGAGCGCGGCGTGCTGGTGGTCGGTTCGGGCAGCCTCACCCACAACCTGTACGAGTTCCGCCAGGCCATCCGCGACCTGCAGTACGCGCAGCAATTCGTCGACTGGGTTCGCGCTGCGGTCGCCGCGCGTGATGTGGCCGCGCTGGTCGACTACCGCCGCCGCGCGCCGCATGCCGAACGCGCGCATCCGACCGAGGAACATTACCTGCCGCTGCTGGTGGCCGTGGGCGCCAGTGCCGGCACCGACACGGCGCGGCTGGTCGAAGGCGGCATGAGCTACGGCGTGCTGTCGATGGATTCGTTCGCGTTCGGCCTGCCGGACGCGGCCCATACCCCGCAGGAGCCTGCCGCATGAAGACCTTGTCACCATTGTCGGTCGATCCCGCCTTTGCGCTGGCGTTCCGCACGCTGCAACCGCTGCCGGCCAGGCCGACGTCGCTGCTGGTGCTGCTGCACGGCGTGGGCGGCAACGAGGGCAACCTCGCCGCGCTCGGCGCCGAGGCCGGCGGCGACACCCTGGTGGTGCTGCCGCGCGGCCCGATCGCGCTGGGGCCGCAGGCGTTCGGCTGGTTCCGCGTCGCCTTCAGCAGCAGCGGCCCGCAGATTGTGGCGAGTGAGGCCGACGCCAGCCGTCGCACATTGATCGACTTCATCGGGCAACTGCAGCAGGCGCACGGCATCGACGCGGCGCACACCGTCGTCGCCGGTTTCAGCCAGGGCGGCATCCTCAGCGCCAGCGTGGCATTGACCGCGCCCGAACGTGTCGCCGCATTCGCCGTGCTGGCTGGCCGGATCCTGCCGGAACTCGAAGCGCAGCTCGCCGACGCGCCACGCCTGTCCACGCTGCGCGGCTACATCGCGCATGGCACGCACGACGACAAGCTGCCGGTGGGCTGGGCGCAGCGGGCCAGCGACTGGCTCGACCGCCTCGGCGTCGAGCACCTGACGAAGCGCTATCCGGCCGGGCACGAACTTGGCGCGGCGATGCGCGCCGATTTCCTCGCCTGGCTGGCCCGCGACGACCAGCGCTGGAACCGGCCCGCCGCGGGGCAATAAGCCGGGCCGGGCAAGAACCTCCACCGTCCCGCGTGGCGGCATGCGTGGCGTGCAGACAGGCCATGGTCGCCCGGCTGCCCGCGTTTCGCCCGCACCTGCCCGCTGCCGCGCCGCGGGCGCTGCTGTGATCGGCACTCCGGATCAAGGGAGGGCTGCGAACATGGGCAAGTGGACACAGAGCGTGACCGCCAAGGTGCTGGGCATCGGCGTGCTGGCGTTGCTGATGACGATCCCGCTGCTGCAGGTGCGCGAGCTGGTGGGCGAGCGGCAGCAGTTGCGCGAGGGGGCGATCGCGCAGATCGCGCAGGGCTGGGGCGGCCAGCAGGTGCTGGGCGGCCCGGTGCTGGTGGTGCCGACGCTGCGCCAGGTGGCGCCGGATGGGCAGGCGGCGCCGCGCTGGCAGGCGGGCAGCGAGAGCGTGCTGGCCGACGCGCTGAAGCTGGACGTGGCGATGGCAGTGGAGACGCGCAGCTACAGCATCTACGCGGCGCCGGTGTTCGTCGCCACGGTGAAGCTCGGTGCGCAATTCCGCGCGCAGGACATCGCCCAGTATCGCCGCGCCAGCAATGCGACGTGGCAGGGCGGCAAGGCCGAGCTGCGGCTGCCGGTCGGCGACCTGCGCGGCCTGCAGGAGGTCACTGAGCTGCGCATCAACGGCCAGCCGGCACGCTTCGAATCGTCGGCCGACCGGCTCGGCAGCTGGCCGAACGTGGTGGTGCCGATCGACCTGGATGCGCTGGGCGAGCAGCCGATCGACGTGCAGATCGGCCTGAAGCTGGCCGGCACCGAGGCGCTGCAACTGCTGCCGCTGGCGCGCAGCACCGACGTGACGATACGCGCGCCGTGGCGTGATCCCAGCTTCGTCGGCGCGGCGCTGCCGCTGGCGCGCAGCATCGACGGCCATGGCTTCAGCGCGCACTGGCATCTGCTCGACCTCAACCGCAGCTACGGTCAGCATTGGAGCGATGATGACAACATGCAGCCGGCGCTGCAGGCGTCGACCTTCGGCGTGCAGCTGTACCAGCCGGTCGACGTGTATCAGCGCAACGTGCGCGCGGGGAAATACGGGCTGCTGTTCATCGCGATGACCTTCGTGGCGTTCTTCCTGTTCGAGGTGCTCAAGCGGCTGCGCGTGCACCCGGTGCAGTACCTGCTGGTGGGCGCGGCGTTGGCCACGTTCTACGTGGTGCTGCTGGCGCTGTCCGAGCAGATCGGTTTCGGTCCGGCCTACGCGCTGGCCGCCGCTGCGGTGGCCGTGCTGGTGGGCGGTTACGCGATGGCGGTGTTGCGTGCGCGGCGCGCCGGACTGCTTCTGGGCGGTGTGCTGGGGCTGATCTACGCGATGCTGTACGGGCTGATCGCGGCCGAGCAGTACGCGCTGCTGATCGGCGCGCTGGTGCTGCTGGCGATGGTTGCGCTGATGATGTACCTGACCCGCCGCATCGACTGGTACGCGTACGTAACGACGTCATCCGAACCGACCGAGCCGCCAGCCGCTATCATGGAGCGATCATGAACCTGCTCGCGATCGAAACCGCCACCGAAGCCTGCTCCGTCGCCCTGATCCACGGCGACGAACTGATCGCCCGCAGCGAGATCGCGCCGCGCCGGCACACCGAGCTGGTGTTGCCGATGGCCGACGCATTGCTGGCCGAAGCCGGCATCGGCCGCCATGCGCTGGACGCGATCGCAGTGGGCCGCGGCCCCGGCGCGTTCACTGGCGTGCGCCTGGCCGTCTCGCTGGCGCAGGGCATGGCGCTGGCGCTGGACCTGCCGGTGATCACTGTCTCCTCGCTGGCCGCACTGGCGCTGGAAGCGCCGGAGGAAGCGGGCACCGCCATCCTCGCCGTGATCGACGCGCGCATGGGAGAGATCTACGCCGCCTGCTACCGCCGCGACGACGGCGGCGGTCTGCTCGCGCTGGACGAGGAACGCATCGGCACCGCCGAGACGCTGGTGTTGCCCGAAGCCGGCGCCTGGCAGGTCGTCGGCAGCGGCTGGGCCAGCTACGCCACCGCGCTGTCGCAGCGCCTCACCGGCACCTTGCATTCCGCCGACGGCCTGCGCTACCCGCAGGCCGCGCACGTTGCCGAATTGGCGCTGCGCGAGTTCGAGGCGGGTCATACGCAGGCACCGGAACTGGCCTTGCCGGTCTATCTGCGCGACAAGGTGGCGTTGACACTGGTGGAGCAGGGCAAGGCTTGAGCCATCTGTCGGTTTCGATTCCGAGCTGGTAGCGAAGCCGAATACGTGTCGGGGCAGATGATCCTGGGCTGTCGGAACGGGGCGTATGCAAGTCAGGTATCAGTATCGATGTGATGTCGAATACTTCAGGGCCGTGATTGATCGGCAGTATCGGCAAGGCCCTTGGCTATTCAGGCTGCCCGTTCAGTTCGGCGTGATCGGCTTGGCATGCGCAACGGCTTTTGCCGCAAGAGCCGACACTTCCATGGCATCGCGGGCCGGGTTGTTCGTCATGATCCTCGGCCTGGTCGCCGCGGTTGGGGTCTGGGCGACCAAACAGAGCCTCATGATGAAATTTCGACGCAAGCCCGGTTTTGGGGCCGCGGTGGCAGTGTCGATTTCGGATGCCGGTGTCGAAGTGGATGGCAACCAGTCCCGGTCGAAGCTGGAATGGTCAACCTATCCTGCCGCCGTCCGCTTCAACGACGGAATCCTGCTGAAAAGACCGCACTCCATAAGGTGGTTGCCGGATTCGGCAATTGTCGATGGCAGTGCGGCAGAGGCCACGGAACTGGTTGCTTCGAAGACCTGTCTTCGCCAGGTTCGATAGTCGCGGTTGTTGTCGGGCACATCCAGCTTGGCGGCTGCCTACGGCCTGGCAGCACGTATTCCGGGGATGCTGCGCCGCGTGCAGCATCCCCGGCGAAGCATCAAAGCCTACCGATCACCAACTGCACTGCCAGGCTGCTGACCGACACCGCCGCCCACACGCCCAGCCCCAGCAGGATCGGCCGAGCGCCGCTGGACACCATTCGGCGCAGGTTCGCCGACAGGCCGATCGCGGTGAGCGCCACGATGATCAGGAATTCGGCCAGCATGTGCAGCGCGGGCTGGATCGCGACAGGGATCAGGCCGGCGGTGCGCACGGCCGAGGCGACCAGGAACCACAGGATGAACCACGGGAAGATGCGGCGAAGGCTGAAGTCGGCGGCGCCGTGCTTCTTTTCGCGCGCGGCCACCGCGAAGGCCAGCACCAGGCAGACCGGGATGATCAGCGTGGCACGGGTCAGCTTGACGATGGTGGCGTAGTCGCCGGCGGCGTGGCTGTAGCTGTAGCCGGCGGCGACCACCGACGAGGTGTCGTTGATCGCGGTACCGGCCCACAGGCCGAAACCCAGGTCGGACAGGTGCAGCAGGTGGCCGAGCAGCGGGAACAGCAGCACGGCGACCAGGTTGAACAGGAAGATGGTGGAGATCGCGAATGCGGTGTCGTGCTCGTCGGGCTTGATGATCGGCGTCACCGCGGCGATCGCCGAGCCGCCGCAGATCGCGGTGCCGACGCCGATCAGCACCATCAGCTTGTCGTGCACGCCGAGCCAGCGGCCGAGCCCCCACGCGGCGAGAAAGGCCACGCTCATCGTCACCAGGGTCACCGACAAGGATTCGAGGCCGGTCTTCGCCACCTGGTCCAGGCTGAGCCCGAAGCCCAGCGCGATGATCGACCACTGCAGCACCTTCTTGCCGGCGAACGCGATGCCGGCGCTGTAGCGCTCGCCCGGCGACAGCAGGTTGCGCACCAGGATGCCGAGCACGATGCCGATCACCGGCCCGCCGATCAGCGGCGCCAGGCGCCCCAGCCACAGCGCGAGCAGGCCGATCGCCAGCGCCAGCAGCAGGCCGGGCGTGCGTTGCCTGAGCAGCAAAGAAGGAGTGGGCAGGGTCGAGGTGTTCATGCGTGGGCTCCGGCAATCGCGCCATTGTCCGCCCGCATGGCGATCAGGAAAATTTTGAATATATGATCGAATGTATAAGGCAAGCTGATAAGATCGGTCAATGGTCAACATCAGCCCGCGCCAGCTGGACGTGTTCGTGCAGATCGCGCTGCACGGCAGCGTGCGCGCCGCCGCCGAGCGCCTGCACCTGACTCAGCCGGCGGCCAGCATGGCGCTGGCGGAGATGGAGCGGCAGCTGGATGCGCCGCTGTTCGACCGCGAACGTGGCCGCCTGCGCCTCAATGCGCGAGGCCGCGAACTGCTGCCGCTGGCGCAGGAGCTGCTGGAGCGGCACGCGGAATTCGGCCGCCGCGGGCGTGAGGAAGGCGCGGCGCTCTCCGGCGAGCTGCGCATCGGTGCCAGCAACACGGTGGGCAATTACCTGGTCGGCGAGCTGCTCGGCGGTTTCGTGCGTGCGCATCCGCAGGTGGCGATCCGCCTGCGCGTGGCGAACACCGAGACGATCGCCGCCGCCATGCTCGAGCACAGCCTGGACATCGGCTGCGTCGAAGGTCCGGTGGCGCATCCGTTGCTGGAGGTGCGCCCGTGGCGCGACGACCGACTGGTGGTGTGCGCCCCGCCGGAACACCCGTTGGCGCGCCGGCGCGGCCTGAAGCCCGCGGATTTCGCCGGCGCACGCTGGGTGCTGCGCGAGCCTGGCTCGGCCACGCGCGCCACCAGCGAACGCGTGCTGGCGCAATTGCCGCCGGGCGAAACCGTGCTGGAACTCGATCAGATCGAGGCGATCAAGCAGGCCGTGGTAGCCGGCCTCGGCATCGCCTGCCTGCCGGCGGTGGCGGTGACCGATGCATTGGCGACCGGACGGCTGAAGGCGCTGAAGACGCCGTTCCTCGACCTGCGCCGCAAGCTCTCGCTGCTGTTGCACCGGCGCCAGTACCGCGGCGCGTTGCTGGACGCGTTCCTCGAGGGGATCGACCCGAGCCGTGGCCGCTGAGCCGGCGGCAGGCCATCCCTGGCCTGCGCGCGCCGGGACTCATTGCTTCATCGCCACGAACGACATATGGCTGTCGTGGAGTTTGTCGTCGACCGCGATGGTCATGCTCTTGCCGTCGGCGGCGACGGTCATCTTCGCCACACTGATGACCTTGCCGTCGCGCTTGGCGGTCTCCTGCACGGTGCGCCGGCCGAGCTTCCTCACCGCGACGCTGGTGGTGCCGGGATCGCCCTGGTAGGGCGTGTCGCTGCCGTCCATCTTCGCGCTGTACGACTCGCCGGTGGGCGTATGCATGTGGAGTGTGTCGCCATCGACCTTGTAGCTGCGGGTGAGCGCGTTGTCCGAGACGCTGCCGTAGCTTTTGGTGCGCCACGAGCCGGAAATCGCGTGCGCACCGGCCGGCCCCTTCGCCACGCGCAGCATGGTGCCGTTGCCGGTGACCGGGGCGGTGCTGTCGCCGCGGTTTTCGGTGAACTCGAAGTTTGCCGTCTTGCCGTCGGCGGCCACGGTCATGGTCGAGTCCGCGATGACCTTGCCGGCCTTCTTGTCGATCTCGTGGATCGCATGATCGTCGACGATGCTGACCGCCATCGTGTCGTAGTACGGATGGCCGCTGACCGGCTGGTCGCTGCCGTCGGCCTTCACGCTGACCGGCGGAACGCAGCTCTTGCAGTGGTACATGCCGTCCTGCAGCAGCAGGACGTCCGGCTTCTTCGGCATCTCGACCTTGTTCAGATCGATTTTCCAGGTGCCGTCGAAGGCGCTCTGCGCCAGCGCCGGTGCGGGCATCAGGCTTGCTCCCAGCAATACGCCCAGAACTGCAGCGGCAAGTGACTTGTTCATGATGACACTCCCCATGGCCATGGATCGGTTCGATGAGATGCGGAGTTGTCGTGCCGATTCCGGGCGGCGACGCATGGCACACAACGACTGCCCCTGAACCAGCGAGCCTGCGCCGGCGGATGTAAAACGCGGGACAACGATGCGTGACGAAGCGGCGGCGCGGCCGGGTTTCAGTGCGCGGTGGCCGCGTCCACGATCTGGTTCAGCATCGCCTCGGCCTGCTCGTGGGTAGGCGCCTGCAGCAACCGGGGCAGGTGGCGGCGCAGGTGGGCGTAGTCGAGCGTGGCGAGGCGGTCGCGCACCTGCAGGATCTGCGCCGGGTGCATGCTGAATTCGTCGAGCCCGAGCAGCAGCAGCAGCGCGGTGAAGTTCACGTCGCCGGCGATCTCGCCGCACAGGCTGACCGGCTTCTTCGCGCGACGGCCGGAAGTGAGCACGTGCGAGATCAGCCGCAGCAGCGCCGGCTGCAGCGGGTTGTAGATGTTCTCCAGCGCGTCGTTGCCGCGGTCGGCGGCGAGCACGTACTGTGCCAGGTCGTTGGTGCCGATTGCCAGGAAGTCGGCATGCTCCAGCAGGGCGCGCACGTTGATCGCCGCCGCCGGCACCTCGATCATCGCGCCCAGCGGCAATTTCTCCGGCAGGTCGATGGCCTCGCGCTTGAGGTCCTGGCGCGCCAGCTTGAACAGCGTGCGCACCGCGATCAGTTCGTCCGGCTGGGTCACCATCGGCACCAGCACGCGCACCGGACCGTAGCAGGCGGCGCGCAGGATCGCGCGGATCTGCGTGGTGAACACCGCCGGGTAGCGCAGCGACAGGCGCACGCCGCGCACGCCGAGCGCCGGGTTGTCCTCGCCGCGCAGGGTGAGGCCGGCGGCGTCGGCCTTGTCGGCGCCGAGGTCCAGCGTGCGGATGGTCACCGGCAGGCCGCCCATGCCCATCACCAGATCGCGGTAGGCGATGAACTGCTCGTCTTCCGACGGCAGGCCCTTGTGCTTGAGGAACAGGAACTCGGTGCGGTACAGGCCCACGCCGTCGGCGCCGCGGGCGCGCGCCAGCGCCACGTCGGCCGGCGTCTCGGCGTTCGCCAGCAGGGCGATCTCGACGCCGTCGCGGGTGCGCGTGGGCGCATTCGCCAGCTTCGCCAGCCGCCGGCCTTCGGCCGCCGCCTCGCGCTGCCAGGCGCGGTAGCGCGACAGGTCCTGCGCGGCCGGATGCACGACTGCCTCGCCGCGCTCGGCGTCGAGCAGGATCAGGTCGTCGTCGTGGATGTTGGACAGCGCGTCGCGGGTGCCGACCAGCATCGGCAGGCCCAGGCTGCGCGCCAGGATCGCGCTGTGCGAGTACGCGCTGCCGGAACTGGCGACCACGCCGAGCAGGCCGTTGCCGGCCAGCTGCGCCATGTCGCCCGGCGCAATGCTGTCGGCGATCAGGATCTCGCCCACGCGCGCGGCCAGCTTGCGCTCCTCCGGGCTGGTCTGCCGCTGCAGCGCGGAAATCACCCGGTTGATCACCTGCTCGACGTCTTCCTTGCGGCTGCGCAGGTAGGGGTCGTCCATCGCCTCGAACACTGCGGACAGCCGGTCGCGCTGCTTCTTCAGCGCGGCGCCGGGGCGGTAGCGGCCGATCCGCACCAGATCGTCCAGTCCGCGCAACAGCTCGGCGTCGTCCAGCAGCAGGCTGTGCGCGTCGATGAATTCGTTGACCTCGCGCGCCAGCGCGCCGTGCAGCTTGCCGCGCAGTTCGCGCAGTTCCTGTCGCGCGGTGTCCAGCGCCTGGCGCAGCTTGGCCAGCTCGCCCTCGATCTCTTCCTCGGCCAGCGGCCGGGTGTCGACGATGTAGCGGCTGGGCTGCACCAGCCGTGCCCGGCCAAGCGCCATGCCGTGCGCGGCGATGGTGCCGGTGAGGAGGTGTCTCACGCTTGGCCTCCGTGGGGACCAGGCGCGGGAGTAGGGAGCAGGGAACGGTGAATAGGCAAAGCGGACAGCACGGTGCCTGCAGGAAGCGGGGTGCTCGCGCGCCCCCTGCTTTTCCCGATTCCCGATTCCCTGTTTCCGATTCCCTGCATCTCATGCTCCCTCGTCGAACTTGCGCTCGAACAGCGCGACCACCGCATCCAGCGCGGCCTCCTCGTCGGAGCCCTCGACGCGCACGGTCAGCGGGCTGCCGAGGCCGGCGGCCAGCATCATCACGCCCATGATGCTCTGTGCGTTGACCTCGCGGCCCTTGCTGAGCAGCCACACGGTGGATTTGAAACCCTGCACCAGTTGTACCAGCTTGGCCGAGGCGCGGGCGTGCAGACCCAGCCGGTTGGTGATGACGATCTCCTTTTCAAGCATGATGGCAGTCAGGCATGGTCGATGAAGATTCCTCCGCGGCCACCGCTGGCCGCGATCTCGGCCAGTTCGTCCAGTGGTTTTTCCGCATAGTTGAGTACGCGCAGCAGCATCGGCAGGTTGAGGCCCGAGACGCAGCGCAGGTGTACGCCGAGCGCGCCCAGCGACAGGCCGATGTTGCACGGCGTGGCGCCGTACAAGTCGGCCAGCACCAGTACGCCGGCACCGGTGTCGAGCTCGCGCGCGTGGCGCGCGGTGAGCTGGCGCATCACGTCCGGGTCCGACTCGGGCGGGATTTCCACCGCCGCCACCTGCAGCGGCAGCCGCGGCATCACGTGGTGCGCGGCGGAAATCAGCGCCTGGCCGACCGCCTCGTGGGTCATCAGCAGTACGCCGACGCTCATGGCCGGCGGCCCGAAGTGTTTGCAGGAGTCGTCATCGTCACTCCAGCTCGCGATGGAAGGTGAGCACGCCTTCGCGATGGCTGCGGTAGTGCGCGGCGAGCTTCTCGACCAGGTAGACCGAGCGATGGCGGCCGCCGGTGCAACCGATCGAGATGGTCACGTAGCTGCGGTCGTCCTGTTCGAAGCGCGGCAGCCAGGCGTCCAGCCAGCGCGCGGTGTCGGCGAAGTATTCGCCGACCAGCGGCGCGGCGTCGAGGAACTCGCGCACCGGTGCGTCCTTGCCCGACAGCGGGCGCAGGCGCGGCTCCCAGTGCGGGTTCGGCAGGCAGCGTGCGTCGAACACGAAGTCCGCGTCCAGCGGCAGCCCGCGCCTGAACGCGAACGACTGGAACATCAGCGTGAGCCCTTCGGTGGCCTGCGCGTAGCCGGTGGCGACCAGCCGGCGCAGCTGGTGCACGTTGAGCTCGCTGGAGTCGATCACCTTCTCGGCGATCGCGATCAGCGGGCGCAGCAGCCGGCGCTCCTCGACGATCGCGTCGGCCAGCGACACGCCGCGGGTGGCCAGCGGATGGCGGCGGCGGGTTTCCGAATAGCGCTTGATCAGCACGTCGTCGCGGCAGTCCAGGAAGATCAGGTGCACCTGCACGCCGGCGCCGGCCAGCTCCGACAGCACAGTCGGCATGTGCGCGAAATCGGTGCCGCGGTTGCGCACGTCCACGCCCACCGCGATGCGCCGCGGCCGACCGCGGCGGTCGCCGCTGGTGGCGGCGTTGACCAATTGCGGCAGCAGTACCGACGGCAGGTTGTCGACGCAGTAGAACTCCAGGTCCTCCAGCGCGCGCAGCGCCACCGTCTTGCCGCCGCCGGACATGCCGGTCAGCACGATCAGGTGGATCTCGTGCGGGTCGGCCAGCGTGCCGGGCGGGCGGGTGTCGTCGCTCATGCTTTCACCATGGGGGCAGGCGGCGCAGCTGGTGCGCCTGGCGGTCGATGAAGGTTTGCGCCGGGTCGATGCCCTTGCTCTTCAAGGCGTGGCTGCGCACCGCGGCCTCGACCAGCACCGCCAGGTTGCGGCCGGAGGCCACCGGGATGGTGATCATCGGCACCTTCACGTCGAACACCTCGCGATGGCCGATGTCGCCGGTGAGGCGGGTCAGCGCGTCGCCGCCGTCGTCGGGGTTGAGCTCGCCGTCGCGCAGCGGTTTCAGGTGCACCACCAGGCGCAGGTACTTGGAGGCCTTGACCGACATGTGGCCGAACATCTCGCGCACGTTGAGCACGCCCAGCCCGCGCACTTCAAGCAGGTCCTGCAGCAGTTCCGGGCAGCTGCCGTCGATCACGTCCGGCGCGATCAGGGTGAACTCGGTGGCGTCGTCGGCGACCAGCCGGTGGCCGCGGCTGATCAGTTCCAGCGCCAGCTCGCTCTTGCCGGAGCCGGCCTCGCCGGTGATCAGCACGCCGATCGAGAACACCTCCAGGAACACGCCGTGCAGGGTGATCTTCGCCGCCAGCGTGCGCGCCAGGTGGTACTGCAGGTAGGTCAGCAGCTCGTGGCCGCGCTTGGGGCTGATCCACAGCGGCGTATTGGTTTCCTCGGCGACCTCGCGCAGGTCGGCCGGCACCGCCTGGTCCTTGGTCACGATCAGCGCCACCGGCTGGTAGGCGGCGATCTTGTGCATCACTTCCCAGCGCTGGCGCGAATCCAGCCCGTCGAGGTAGTTCAGTTCCTCCGAGCCGATGATCTGGATCTTGTTCGGGTAGATGATGTTGAGGTAGCCGATCAGCGAGGGCCGGCGCGCCTGTGCCGCGCCCGGTTCGAGCGCGCGCGATTCCCCGCGCATGCCCGATACCCAGCGCAGGGCCATGCGTTCGTGGACGCCGTCGTAGAGTTGTCGCGCGCTGATCCGGTCCAAACCTTGGGTCCCTTGCGCCGCATGTCGGTGCCCGACGGGCGTTGGCGGCGGCACGGCCATTGTGCCAGCTTGGACGGATACGCGTGTTCAGAGGGAAAAACGGCCCGCCCTGGAACGGGCGGGCCGCGGTCGGCCGAAGGTGGTTTCGATCAGCCGTACTGGCGCTCGTCGCGCGCCTCGCGCTGGTGCTTGTCGGCGACCTTCTCGCGGTACTTGCGCAACTGGGCGACCAGCTTGTCGAACAGCATGTCGATGGAGGCATACATGTCGGCCTCGGTGGCTTCCGCGTGCAAGGTGGCGCCTACCACGCCCAAGGTGCCGTCGGCGCGGTGCTGCAGCTTGTCGACCGACAGCACGATGGCGAGGCTCTTCAATTTGTCGTCGAGGCGGGTGAGGCGGTCGAGCTTGGCGGTGGCGTGGTCGCGCAGGGCCGGGGTGACTTCGATCTGCTGGCCGCTGAGTTGGAATTGCATGGGGCGCCTCCTCTGGTGGTGCAGTGCCGCGTTTCGCGGCGGGGTGGACGTACCGCGCCTGGGGTGGCGACGGTGCATCGTCAATCATCCTGCTGCTGTTATGGGAACACTTTGGCGATAGGCAAGTTCCCGCGGGCGGCCCTGCGACAATCAGCCCGCGCGTTGGCGTTCGCTGGACGTAGGTATGCGCAGCCCCTCCCGGTATTTGGCGACGGTGCGGCGGGCGACCTGGATGCCCTTGCGCTGCAGTTCTTCGGCGATCGCCAGGTCGGACAAGGGCTTGCGCACGTCCTCGGCCTCGATCAGCTTGCGCAGCATGGCCTGGATCGCGGTGGCCGAGGCGCTGCCACCGTCCTCGGTGGAAACGCCGCTGGAAAAAAAATACTTCAGCTCGAAGGTGCCGCGCGGGGTGTGCAGGTATTTGCGGGTGGTGACACGCGAGATGGTCGATTCGTGCATGCCCACTTCCTCGGCCACCTCGCGCAGCACCAGCGGGTGCATCGCTTCGGGGCCGTAGTCGAGGAAGGCGCTCTGCCGCCGCACGATCGCCTCGGCGACCTTGAGCAGGGTCTCGGCGCGCGATTCCAGGCTCTTGATCAGCCAGCGCGCTTCCTGCAGCTGGCCACGCATCCAACTGGCATCCTCGCCGCGGGCCTGGGCGATCAGGCCGCAGTAGTGCTGGTTCAGGCCCAGCCGCGGCTGCGCGTCCGGATTCAGGCTGACCCGCCAGCGGCTGCCGTCGCGCAGCGCGTAGACGTCCGGCGCCACGTATTCCACCGGGGTGGCGTCGAGCGCCGCGCCGGGGCGCGGGTCGAGGCTGCGGATCAGCACGGCGGCCGCGGCCACGTCGTCCTCGCCGGCGCGCAGGCGCCGCGCCAGCCGGGCGATGTCGTTGCGCGCGAGCAGGTCCAGTTCGTCGTCGACGATGCGCAGCGCCAGCTCGCGCTGCGGCGTGTCCGGGTCGAACTGTTCCAGTTGCACGCGCAGGCAGTCGCGCAGGTCGATGCTGCCCACGCCGGCAGGGTCGAAGCCCTGCAGGCGGCGGCGCACTTCCTCGATCTCCGCGATGCTGGCGTCGAGGTCGGCGGGCAGCGCGGCGAGGATGGCTTCCAGCCCTTCGGCCAGGTAGCCGGCGGGGTTCAGCGCGTCGATCAGCACGGTGGCGATCAGGTGCTGACGCGGGTTGAACGAGGCCAGGTTGAGCTGCCACAGCAGGTGCTGCTGCAGGGTTTCCGGCGCGGCGTTCTGCGGCTCGAAATCCTCGTCGCCGCGCGTACCGCTGCCGCTGCTGCCGCTGCTGCCGACGCTGCTGCTGGAGAAGTCGATCGGCGTTTCGGCCACGCCGCCGTCCGACCAGTCGCTGGCCTCGCCGTCGTCGCTGCTGCTGGCGGCGACCGCTTCGACGCTGGGGTAGTCGCTCTCGGGCTCGCTGCTCTCGAGCGTCTCGTCGTCCTCGACTTCCTCGGCGAACTCCAGCAACGGATTGCTCTCGGCGATCTGCCGCAATTCGGCTTCCAGCTCCAGCTGCGACAGCTGCAACAGGCGGATCGCCTGCTGCAGTTGCGGCGTCAGGGTCAGCTGCTGGTGGAGGCGAAACTGCAGTGCGGGTTTCATGCCAGCCGGGTCGAGGGGGATCGTCTCAATCCTAACCCGTGCCCGCGGGCGCGGCCATAGCCGCGGCCCGGGTCGAAAACGGCCGCGGCAGGTAATTCAGAGGCGGAATTCGCGGCCCAGGTAGACCTCGCGCACCTTTTCGTCGGCGAGGATGTGCGCCGGGGTGCCGCGCGACAGCACCTCGCCCTCGTTCAGGATGTACGCGCGGTCGCAGATGCCCAGCGTCTCGCGCACGTTGTGGTCGGTGATCAGCACGCCGATGCCGCGTTCCTTGAGGTGGCGCACGATGCGCTGGATCTCGCCGACCGAGATCGGGTCGACCCCGGCGAACGGCTCGTCCAGCAGCATGTAGCGCGGGTTGGCGGCCAGCGCGCGGGCGATTTCCACCCGGCGCCGCTCGCCGCCGGACAGGCTGATGCCCTTCTGCCCGGCGATGTGGGCGATCTTCAGTTCGTCCAGCAGGTTTTCCAGTTCGGCGTCGCGCTGCGATGCGGTCAGACCGTCGCGCAGTTCCAGCACCGCCATGATGTTGTCGGCCACGCTGAGCCGGCGGAACACCGACGCCTCCTGCGGCAGGTAGCCGATGCCCAGTTTTGCGCGCGCATGCATCGGCGCGCCGGTGATGTCCAGCTTGTCCAGCTTGATCGTGCCGCCGTCGGCCTCGATCAGGCCCACCACCATGTAGAAGCAGGTGGTCTTGCCGGCGCCATTGGGGCCGAGCAGGCCGACCACTTCGCCTTCACGGATCGAGAAGCCGAAATCCTTGACGACCTGGCGCGACTTGAAACTCTTCTGCAGACCTTCGGCGGAGAGCATCGGTTACGGCTGCCCCTGCGGGGTCGGGCTGCTGGTGGCCGGGACCGGCGCGGCGGCCGGCTGCGGCTTGGGCTTGAAGGTCATGTGGACCAGGCCGTCGCCGGCACTCTCGCCGGTCATCTGGCTGGTCTCGGTGTTGTAGGTGAGCCGGTCGCCGCGCGCGTCGCCGCGGCCCTTCTGGGTGACCGAGGCGTTGCCGCTGAGCACCGCGATGCCCTTGAGGTTGTCATAGTCGAGCGTGGCGGCGTCGCCCAGGATCAGGTTGCCGCTGTCGTCCAGTTGCTCGAGATGGGCCGGGCTGCCGGTGATGACGACCCGGCTGATCTGGGTGTCGGCGTCGAAGTACACCTTGGCCTGCGCGCCGGTGGCCTTCAGCGTGCCCTGGGTGATCACCACGTTGCCGGTCAGCGTGCTGACGCTGTTCGGTTTCTGGAAGCCATCGAAATGCTTCGCGGCGACCTGCATTTCCTGCTGGCGGTCGCTTTTCCTGGCCAGCGCCGGCTGGGCCGCGAACAGGCCCAGGACCGCGATGGCAAGCGCGAACCTAGCGCTGGCGCGGCGGGAAGGTGGCATGGACGTCATCGAGTAACTCCAGGTGTTTGTCGTTGAGGTCGGCACGCATGCCGATACCGCTGATTCTAGTGCCGCCTTGCACCATCTGCGCCGGGGCGGCGGTTTCCAGCCGGTTCTGCTTCGGCCAAGCGGTGACGTCGGCGGTCTGGATGCGGGTCGCCGGCGTGTCGTCGAACGCTTCGCGGTGCATCTCCACCGGGCCTTGCAGCTTGAGCTGGCTGCCATCCTTGTTGACCCAGCCGTACAGCGACTGGCCCTGCCAGTCCGGTACACCGGCCTGGTGGGCCGGCAGCTGGAAGGTGGGCGAGTTAAGGTAAAGCGAATCGTCGCCCTCGCGTCGCTCCAGGTGTGGCGACTGCAGGTGGAAGCCGGGTTGGCCTGCGGCGTTGAACTCGGTCATCCGCGCGTCGGTCAGGGTGTAGCTGGAACGCGGTGGGCCGACGAAATCGCTGGCCTTTGGCGCCGGCCCGAACCACCACAGCAGCAGCTGGGCCACGCCCGCGGCGAGCGCGATGGCGATGGTCGCGGCCGGCAGGCGCCGGTCGCGCAGCCATAGGCGCAGGTTCACTGCCAATGCTCCCGCTCGACGGCGCTCTTGCCTTGCGCGTGCAGGATCAGGTCGCACACCTCGCGCGCCGCGCCCATGCCGCCGCTCTTGGCGGTCTGCCAGTGCGCCGCCGCGGCCACCCACGGGTGCGCGTTCGCCACCGCCACGGCGAGGCCGGCGAGGCGCATCGGCGGCAGGTCGGGCAGGTCGTCGCCGGTGAAGGCGGCCTGCTCGGGCGCCAGTTGCAGCGCGTCGAGCAATTCCCGCAGGCAGGCGCGCTTGTCGCCCTGGCCCTGGTAGACGTGGGCGATGTCCAGTTCCTCGGCGCGCAGCGCGACCGGGTGACTGATCCGCGCGGTGATAAGCGCCACCTGTATGCCGTTCGCCTGCAAGCGCTTCAGGCCGAGCCCGTCGTGCACGTGGAACACCTTGGTCTCGCGGCCATCCTCGCCGTACCACAGGCGACCGTCGGTCAGCGTGCCATCCACGTCGAACACCGCCAGGCGGACCTTCGCGGCGCGGGTCAGGAGCTCGGTGGGGAGATGGGTCAGGTAATCAGTAGGCACGGGCGGGATTCTGGGAGAGCAGGATCAAGAGCGGCGTGTTTGATTGGTCTGATGCGGCAAGCCGTATCAGACAACACGCGCACGGAGCAGATCGTGAATGTTCAGCGCGCCGACCACGCGCTGCTCGTCGTCGACCACCAACAGCGCGTGGATCTGGTACTTCTCCATCAGCTGCGCCGCTTCCGCCGCCAGCTTGTCGGCGCCGATCGTCTTCGGGCCGCGCGTCATCAGTTCGGCCACGGTGGCACCGCGCAGGTCCACGCCGTCGTCGTCCAGCGCGCGGCGCAGGTCGCCATCGGTAAAGACCCCCAGCAAGCGTTGTTCGGCGTCGACCACGGCGGTCATGCCCAGGTGCTTGCGGGTCATCTCGACCAGGGCGGCGGTGAGGCTGGCGTCGGGCGCGACCCGCGGTACCTCGTCGCCGCTGTGCATCACGTCGCTGATGTGCAGCAGCAGGCGCCGGCCCAGTGCGCCGGCCGGGTGCGAGCGGGCGAAGTCGTCGGAAGTGAAGCCGCGCGCCTCCAGCAGCGCGATCGCCAGCGCGTCGCCCAGCACCAGCGCCACGGTGGTGCTGGTGGTCGGTGCCAGGCCCAGCGGGCAGGCTTCGCTGGAGATGCTGCCGTCCAGGTGCACGTCGGCCTGGGTCGCCAGCGACGAGGTCGGGCGGCCGGTGATCGCGATCAGCGGAATGCCCTGGCGCTTGATCACCGGCAGGATGAACAGCAGCTCGTCGGTCTCGCCGGAGTAGGAGATCGCCAGCACCACGTCCTGCGGCAGGATCATGCCGAGGTCGCCGTGGCTGGCCTCGCCCGGGTGCACGAAGAACGCCGGCGTGCCGGTGGAGGCCAGCGTGGCGGCGATCTTGCGCCCGATGTGGCCGGACTTGCCCATGCCGCTGACCACCACGCGGCCCCGGCAGCCCAGGATCAGCCGGCAGGCCTCGACGAACGCCGGCCCGATCCGCGGCTCCAGCGCCAGCGCGGCGGCCGCTTCGGTGGCGATCACCGTGCGTGCGCTGCGGATGATCACATCCGGGTGCAGGTTGATCGGAGTGGTGGGGGCGATGCGTGCGTTCATGGAGGCTCGATGAAGGGGCGGAAGGTGCCCGGGTGGCCACGGCGTGCCGCGTGTCCGGGCCGGCCTGGGACCGCTGTCATTTCTGCGCCAGCGGATTTCCATTACCATGGCATGTTCGCATTTTAACGTCATAAGCCCGCGCAATGGGTTCCGCTCGCCGCGGAAGCCGCCGCCTGCCCAGACTCCCGCATGGAACCTTTCCCGATGGACCCAGCCCGCATCCAGGCGATGATCGAAAACGGCCTGCCCGGCGCCCGGGTGGAGGTGGGCGGTGCCGACGGCGTGCATTTCGAGGCCACCGTGGTCGCCAGCCAGTTCGCCGGCAAGCTGCCGCTGGCGCGGCACCGGCTGGTGTACGCCACGCTGGGCGAGCAGATGGGCGGCGCGATCCACGCGCTGGCGCTGAAGACACTGACACCCGAGGAGGCAGGGAATAGGGAGTAGAGAATGGCGAAAGCCTTCCACCCGCGCCCTCACCGCTTCTCCCGATTCCCGACTCCCTATTCCCGGCTCCCGATTCCCTGACTTATGGCCAAAATTCTGATCAGCGGCGGCACGCCGCTCCATGGCGAGGTTGCCATTTCCGGCGCCAAGAACGCCGTGCTGCCGATTCTTGCCGGCTGCCTGCTGGCCGACGAGCCGGTCAGCATCGGCAACGTGCCGCACCTGCATGACGTCACCACCTTCATCGAACTGCTTGGCCAGATGGGCGTGCAGCTGGTGCTGGACGACCGCATGAAGATGCACGTCGACCCGCGCACCACCAGCACCTGCGTGGCGCCGTACGACCTGGTGCGCACGATGCGCGCCTCGATCCTGGTGCTCGGCCCGCTGGTGGCGCGCTTCGGCCAGGCCGAGGTGTCGCTGCCGGGCGGCTGCGCGATCGGCTCGCGTCCGGTCGACCAGCACATCCGCGGCCTGCAGGCGCTGGGCGCCGAGATCACGGTCGAGAACGGCTATATCAAGGCGAAGGCATCGCGGCTGAAGGGCACGCGCATCGTGATGGACATGGTCACCGTCACCGGTACCGAGAACATCATGATGGCGGCCACCCTGGCCCGGGGCACCACGGTGATCGAAAACGCCGCGCAGGAACCGGAGGTGGTCGACCTCGCCCGCTGCCTGATCGCGATGGGTGCGCAGATCGAAGGCGCCGGCACCTCGACCATGGTGATCCATGGCGTCGAGCGGTTGCACGGGGCCGAGCATGACGTACTGCCCGATCGCATCGAGACCGGCACCTATCTGGTCGGCGCGGCAATGACCGGCGGCAAGGTGCGCGCGCGGCACGCGCGGGCCAATACGCTCGATGCGGTGCTGGCCAAGCTGGAAGATGCCGGCGCGCACATCTCCACCGGCGACGACTGGATCGAGCTGGACATGGGCGGGCGCCGGCCGAAGGCGGTCAACGTCAGCACCGCACCGTATCCGGCGTTCCCCACCGACATGCAGGCGCAGTTCACCGCGCTCAACTGCGTCGCCGAAGGCACCGGCGTGGTCACCGAAACGGTGTTCGAGAACCGCTTCATGCACGCGCACGAGCTGCAGCGGCTCGGTGCCGACATCCGCCTCGAAGGCAACACCGCGGTGGTGCATGGCGTGGCGCAGATGAGCGGCGCACCGATCATGGCCACCGACCTGCGCGCCTCGGCCTGCCTGGTGCTGGCCGGGCTGGTGGCCAAGGGCGATACCGTGGTCGACCGCGTCTACCACATCGATCGCGGCTACGAGAACATCGAAGAGAAGCTCGGCGTGCTGGGCGCGAAGATCAGGCGCCTGCCGAACTGAGGCAACCACGGCGTTGCCGGGGCGCCGCAACGCCCTGCGGATCAACCCTGGTGCGTCGCCGGGCGAGCCGCAGGCCGGTCGATCGCGGTCGTCGGCCGTCGTTCGCCGTCGTCGCTACTACTCGCCCGCGACGGCGTGAACTTCCGCAGGGCCGGCCGTCGCGGAACCGCGTGCAGGCTTGCGGATGCAGCGCAGCTTGCCGCTGTCCCCGCCGCCGCAGAACAACTGGTCGCCCCCATCGGATGCCAGCCCGGACACGCCCATGCCGGTGGGCATGTCGAGCGTTTCCAGCACCTCGCCCGTTTGCGGATCGATATGCCGCAACTCGCTCTCGTCACCTTCCCAGGTGCCGTGCCAGAGCTCGCCGTCGGCCCAACTGACGCCCGTGACGAAACGGTTGGATTCGATGCTGCGCAGGACGGTTCCGGTGTCGGGGTCGACCTGGTGGATCTTGCGATCCCGGTACTGGCCCACCCACAGCGTGCCTTCGGCCCAGGCCAGCCCCGAATCGCCGCCGCCACCGGGCGCCGGGATGGTGGCGAGCACGCGGCCGGTCTGCGGGTCGATCTTCTGGATGCGGTCCTCGGCGATCTGGTACAGGTGCTCGCCGTCGAACGTGGTGCCGGCGTGCGCGGCGACCTCCAGCGTGCGCACCGTCTGGCCGCTCGCCGGATCGATGGCCTGCAGCGTCGATCCGGCGGCGATCCACACCCGGCTGCCGTCATGGCTGACCCCGCCCACGCTGCGGACACCCGTGAAGGGGCCGTATTCGCGGACAACGTGTGCTGCTGAACGCTTCATGCCCGTACTCCCGTCAGTCGATGCCGACATCCTAATCGCCCGGCAGCGGGGCGAGGAGTAACAAGCTCGTCGCGGAACCCGGGGCGGGTGGCGCGACCCAGCGGCGCGAGCGCCCGCGACCCAGTGCGTGCGCCTTGCCGGCGGCGGCCAGCGCGTCGAGCGCCCGCTGCACGGTGCGCTGGCTGCTGCCCAGGGCCAGCGCCAGGGCCGAGCTGGACCATGATTCGCCATCGGCGAGCAGGGCGAGCACCGCGGCATGCGGTTCCTCGACGGCGCGCAGCAGCACCGCGACCTTGTCGACGCGCCGCGGCGCCAGCACGAAACCGTGCTTCGTCGCGCGCACGTCGGCCAGCTGGCGCACTGCGCCGCGAAGCCGCCCGATCTCGACCCGCAGCCGGGTCCGGTGCGTCTCATCCGCAAACCGCGTGCGGAACGCGCGTGCGATCAGCACGTCCCGCGGCACCTCGGCCGGCCACGCTTCGCCCAGTGCGCGCGCGAGCGCGAACAGCACCGGACGACTCGCCAGCGCCACGGTCGCATCGGGCCCGTGCAGCCCATGCCGGCAGGCATCCACCACGAGGGTCTTCGAGGCCAGCAGTGCCTCGATCTCGTGCAGCCGGACCGGTCGCTCGCGGCCCTCGGCGAGCAGGCGTGCCGCGGGCGCGTCCAGCATGAGGCGGGTGCTTTCCACTTCCGCCAGCAGCGCGGGAATGCGTGCGCGGCGCGCCGCACGGTCGGCGTGCGCCAGTGCCATGCGCGCCGGTGTGGTGCGCAGGCGGCGCAGGGCGATCCCCGCGCTGGCCAAGGCGTGGACAGCCTGCAACGCGGGCGGCAAGGTGGCGTCATCGAGTTCGGTGAGGTGGCGTTCGGCGTCGTCGAGATGGCCGAGCAGCAGCTGGCGACGTACCTCGAGGTATCGCGCATGTGCCGCGTTCACGCGGTCGCCGTGTGCTTCCAGCGTCGCGCGCGCAGCGTCCAGTGCCTTGGCCGGCCAGCCCAGCTCGCGCGAGGCCAGTGCGACTTCGGCCTCGGCGACCACGCACCTGGCGCGCGCCACCGCCTCCCGCGCGCCGAAGGCGCGTGCCGCGCGCTTCAGCAACAGCTTCGCCCGCTCGAAATCGCCGAGCTGCGCCATGGCGATGCCGCGCAGCGCCAGCGCCGGCGCATCGTCGCGCAGGGCGACGCGCTTCAACGCGCCCAGCGGATCGCCCGTCGCCAGTGCCTGCGCCGCGGCCGTGATCAGCGAGTCCATCGCCGCTCCCTCATCTCAATCGCGCCACGCTTGTCACTCCCGCCGTTCGAGGGTTGCTGCGTAGTCTATCGCCCGGCCCTCTCGTCAACGCGGGACGAGCCGGTGGCCGACTTCGAGCGAAGCGTGCCGACACCCACCCGACACCGCGACGCGCCAGGCGACGCGGACAGAACCCATGACCCATCGCGCAGCCCGATCCGGCGCGACCAGGCACAGGAGAACGACATGACGACACATGCCATCGGAACCCGCGAGCAGTGGCTCGAACAACGGCTTGAACTGCTGAAGGCGGAGAAGGAGCTGACCCGGCGCAGCGACGAGCTGGCGCGGCGGCGGCGGGAACTGCCATGGGTTCGCATCGACAAGGCCTACCGATTTGCCACCGACGAGGGCGAGGCCTCGCTGGCGGAGCTCTTCCGGGGGCGCTCGCAGCTGCTCGTCTACCACTTCATGTTCGGACCGGACTACACGGCGGGCTGCCCGACCTGTTCCTCGATCGCGGACGGCTTCAACGGGTTTGCGATTCATCTGGCGAACCATGACGTGATGCTGTGCGCGGTCTCGCGCGCGCCGCTCGCCAAGCTGCAGGCGTACAAGCGGCGGATGGGATGGACGTTCCCGTGGGCGTCCTCGTCCGGCGGCGATTTCAACGCGGATTTCAACGTCTCGTTCACCGAACAGCAGCAGCGTGAAGGAGGCATCGATTACAACTACCTGCGCGAACCGCCGGCGTCGCAGATAGCTTTCCAGATGGGCAGGGACGCCGGCGACGCGGCACCGCCGGTGCACAACGCCATGATGACCGGGACCGACGTGAACACCTACCTGCGCGAGCGGCCGGGCCTGAGCGCGTTCTCGCTGGAAGACGGCGTCGTCCATCACACCTATTCCACCTACGCGCGCGGACTGGACGGCCTCTGGGGCATGTATCAGTGGCTGGACCGCGCGCCGGCGGGGCGCAACGAGACAGGCATGTGGTGGCGCCGGCACGACGAGTACGACCCGCGATGAGGCCGCTCGCGAGCGGTCCGGCGGACGTCGCGGCGAGGGCAGTTCCGCGGCGCATCCGCCGCGGGCAGGGCTTTCTCGCCGTGGTTACGCTGCTGTTCCTCGCCAGCGCGGCCGCGACGATCGCTGGTGGGGCGACGATGTCGACGATGGACGGGATGCCGATGCCCGGCGGCTGGACGATGTCGATGGTATGGCTGCAACTGGACGGCCACAGCTGGCCGGCTGCGGCCGTTTCGTTCCTCGGCATGTGGATGGCGATGATGGTGGCCATGATGTTGCCCTCGCTGATGCCGGTGCTGTGGCGCTGCCATCAGGCATTCGGCGACAGCGGGGTGGCGAGGCCGGGGCGACTGACGGCAGCGGTGGCCACCGGCTACTTCATGGCGTGGCTGGTGTGCGGCGTCGCCGTGTTTCCGCTGGGCGGCATGCTGGCCACGCTGGCCATGCGCCTGCCGTTGCTGGCTCGCGCCGTCCCCGTTCTCGCCGGCATGGTCGTCCTGGCCGCCGGCGCTCTGCAGTTCAGCCGGTGGAAGGCGCGCCATCTCGCCTGCTGTCGCGGGGCGCCGGGGTTCGCGCAGGCGGTGCCGCGATCGGCGGGCCGGGCCTGGCGCCGCGGTCTTCGGTTCGGTCTGCATTGCAACCTTTGCGGCGTCGGCCTGACCGCGAGTCTGCTGGTCATCGGCGTGATGGATCTGCGTGCGATGGGTGCCGTGTTTGCGGGGATCACCCTCGAGCGCCTGGCCCCGGCCGGCGAGCGGATGGCGCGAGTCGTCGGGGTGGTTCTCGTCGGCGCCGGGGCGGTCCTGCTCGCGCAGGCGATCGGGCGCGTGTGACAGCGTGCCGCGGTCGGCGGCAAGGCGGGTGGCCCGCCGCCGTCGCTCAGGGCTGCCGGTAACTCACCAGCTCCATCACCATGTCGCCGCCATCATGCTGCGACAGCTTCACCGGCAGCGGATAGCGATCGGGTGCGTACCATGCGCTGAAGCCGCGGTCGGCGTCGGTGCGGTCGACCCGCCTGGCGTCGAAGCGGCCGGCGGGCACCTTGACGGTTTCCCTGCCGGTCACCCTGAAGTTCTGTACCTGCACCTGCTGGCGCACCGCGACCGGCAGCGCGAGCTGCTGCTTGCCGTCGCGCAAGGCCAGGCCCAGCGCCAGCGCCAGGGTGTTGCGCTCGACCATGCCCGGGCTGCCCGGATAGGTCTGCGCACCCTTGCCCTCATCGACGGTGACTTGCTGTTTCGCCCAGTCGACCACCAGGTGGCGCTGCTTCTGCTTGACCGCCGTCTGCAGCTGGTAGTCGTAGCTGATCGCCTCGGGCACGTCGCCCTTCCAGCGGAAGCGCGAGCTTTCCGTGACGCTGGCGCCGAGCAGCGCGGCCAGCCCGCCGGTGCTTTTGACGTCCTTGCGGTAGATCCACTCGCCGTGGCCGGCGGCGCGCAGGCTGATCGTGGCCTGGCCCATCGGCTGGCCGCCTTGCGAGACGTCGTAGGTGGCGGTGAACGCGGCAGGCACGGCGGCGGTGGCGGCGCGGGCGCCGAGCAGCAGGCCGAGGCCGAGCAGGGGAGCGAGCAGGGGTCGGATGGTCATGCGCCGAGTCTGCCCAGAGCGGGCTGAACCGGCTCTAAGGCCGCAGTCCGTCGTCGCCCAGGCGCAGCGGTGCGGCCAGTGGCCGGCCGTCGAAGCGCGCCGCCCGACCGTCCCATTGCAGGCGCCCGCTGGCCAGCAGGCCGAGCACGGCCGGCAGCAGCCGGTGTTCCAGCGGCAGCAGGCGCTGCGCCAGTCGGTCTTCGTCATCGCCGGCTTCGATCGGCAGGTACGCCTGCGCGATGACCGGACCACCATCCAGCTCGGCGGTGACGAAATGCACGCTGGCGCCGTGCTCGGCGTCGCCCGCCTCCAGCGCGCGCCGATGGGTGTGCAGGCCGCGGTATTTCGGCAGCAGCGAGGGATGGATGTTGATGATGCGCCCGATCCACGGCTTCAGCGCCGCGCCGTCGAGGACGCGCATGAAGCCGGCCAGCACCAGCCAGTCGGCGCCGCTGGCGGCGACGCGCCGGAGCAGTTCCTGGTCGAACGCGCGACGGTCCGCGTGGCTGCGCGGGTCCAGTGCCAGGGTCGGGATGTTCGCTGCCTCGGCCAGCCGCAGCGCGCCGGCGCCGGCCTTGTCGCTGCCGACCAGCACGAACTCGACCGGCAGTTCGCCGCGCGCCTGCGCCTCCAGCAGCGCGGCGAGGTTGCTGCCGCGGCCGGAGGCGAGCACGGCGACTTTGGCTGGCGTGGTCGACACGGAACGGATCAGCCGATATGCACGCGTTGGTCGCCCGATGCGGACACGATGTCGCCGATCACCGAGCTGGCCAGGCCGTGCTTGGCCAGCAGCGCGGAGGCACCGGCCACCGCGTCGCGCGGCAGGATCACGGTGAAGCCGACGCCGCAGTTGAACGTGCGCCACATTTCCTCGCGCGCCACGTTGCCCTCGCGCATCAGCCAGTCGAACACCGGCGGCAGCACGATGCTGCCGGCATCCAGTGCGATGCCGAGGCCGTCCGGCACCACGCGGATGATGTTCTCCTTCAGGCCGCCGCCGGTGATATGGGCCATGCCGTGCACCGGGGCCGACTTCAGGAGTTCAAGCATCGACTTCACGTAGATCGTGGTCGGTGCCATCAGCGCGTCGGCCAGCTTGATGCCACCGAGATCGAGATCCAACGGGTTGCCGGCGCGTTCGAGAATCTTGCGGACCAGCGAATAACCGTTCGAGTGCGGGCCGGATGAGGCCACGCCGAGGATCACGTCACCGGCGACGATCCCTTCACCGCTGAGCATCTGCGACTTCTCCACCGCCCCGACGGTGAAGCCGGCCAGGTCGTATTCGCCCGGAGGATACATGTCGGGCATCTCGGCAGTCTCGCCGCCGATCAGTGCACAGCCCGCCAGTTCGCAACCTTTCGCGATGCCGCCGACCACGGCGACTGCGGTATCCACGTCCAGCTTGCCGGTGGCGAAGTAGTCGAGGAAGAACAGCGGCTCGGCGCCTTGCACCAGCACGTCGTTGACGCACATGCCGACCAGGTCGATGCCGATCGTGTCGTGGCGGTTCAGCGTCTGCGCCAGCTTGAGCTTGGTACCCACGCCGTCGGTGCCGGAGACCAGCACCGGTTCCTGGTAGCGGCCGCTCAGGTCGAAGAGGCCGCCGAAACCGCCCAGCCCGCCCATCACCTCCGGGCGGAAAGTGCGCTTGACCAGCGGCTTGATGCGTTCGACCAGCGCATTGCCGGCGTCGATATCGACGCCGGCGGCGCGGTAGGTGAGGGCGTCAGACATGGCGAGGACCTTGATCAGGATCTGCGGCGTGGGTGAAACGCGCAAGTTTACCAGCTTGTGGCGCCGCTGCCGGCCGGGCACGGTGGCCCCGGCGGCGACCGCGATGGACGGGAGGGGGCGCGATTGGGCAGACTGCCGGCGAGCTTTCCCCAGAAGATACCCACGCCATGCGCCTGTTCCGTCTGTTGATCGTCACCCTGCTGCTGGTCTTTGCCACGTTGCCCGCCGCGCACGCGCAGGTTGCCAGCTCGCCGTATGCGGTGGTCGTGCCGGTCGCCGACACCAGCGACGCGCAGCGCGACCAGGCGTTCGCCACCGCGCTGGGCCAGGTGCTGACGCGGGTCGCCGGCGGCCAGGACCTGCGCGGCAACGCCGGCTACGGCGACGCGCTGGGCAAGGCGGCCTCGATGGTGCAGAAATTCCAGTACCAGCGTGCCGCGACCGGGCTGGTGCTGGAGGTGGAGTTCGAGCCGGGCTCGGTGCGCCGGTTGGTGTCGAAGCTGGGCGTGCAGAGCGCCGGCATCAAGCCGCCGGTGCTGCTGCTGGTGCGGGGCAGCGACGGCCGCCTGCTCGACCAGTCGGCGCTGGCCAGCCTGGCCGCGACCGCCGGCGCGCGCGGCACCAACGTGGTCTACCCTGACGGCAACGTGCCCGATCCGGCCAAGGTGGCCGCCGCCGACCCGGCTGCGCTGATGGCGGTCAACCGGCAATACCACACCGGCCTGGTGCTGCTCGGCAAGCTGCGCGAGGGCGGCGCCGACTGGACGCTGATTTCGGGCGGCCAGGCGCAACGCTGGAGCGGCCAGGGCGCGAGCGACGCGGCGCTGCTCGGCGACGCCGGCAACGGCCTGGTCGATCGCCTCGGCAGGCAACTCAACGTGATCGGCGCGGGCCCCAGCGAGGGCAAGCTGTGGGTCAGCGGGCTGGACTCGGCGATGGATTACGCGAACCTGGTGGCGACCCTTGAGGACGATCCGTCGGTGAAGCTGGTGCAGACCCTGGGCGCGCAGAACGACGGCGTGCTGCTGTACGTCAAGGCGTCCGCGCCGATCAGCGCGCTGGCCGCGAACCTTGCCGCCAGCGGCCACCTGCTGCTGCAGGGCGAGCCGCATCCGGGCGCGGATGCGAACCTGCGCTGGCTGAGGTGACTGGATGCGAGTCCCTCGCAAAACCCCGCACATCCCTGTGCGGACTATTCCAACGGTGCGAGTCCCTCGCAAAACCCCGCACATCCCTGTGCGGACTATTCAAGTAACGCATAACCAATCCTGGCTGGGGCGTGCCGCGTGAATCACGACAAGGACATCTCGCGTCGCTGGCAGCTGTTCGCCATCACCGCGGTCATCGTTTACCTGGTCTGGCTGCTGGCGCCGGTGCTGATGCCGTTCGCGGTGGCCGCCATGCTGGCCTACCTGGGCGATCCGCTGGCCGACCGGCTGGAGCGGCTCGGGCTGAACCGGATGTGGGCGGCCACCATCGTGTTCGTGGTGATCATGGTCGCGGTGGTCGGCGTGCTGCTGCTGCTGATCCCGCTGATCGCGCGCCAGGTCGAGAATCTGGTCAGCAACCTGCCGCGCTACGGCGACTGGGCGCAGAACACCGTGTGGCCATGGCTGCAGGCGCGCCTGCACCTGGACCCGCACACCTTCGACAGCGACCGCCTGCTGACCGCGATCAAGGCGCACATCGGCTCGATCGGCGGCGTCGCCACCGCGGTGCTGGGCAAGGTATCGCGCGGCGGCCTGGGCATCGCGATGTGGCTGACCAACCTGGTGCTGATCCCGGTGGTGGCGTTCTACCTGCTGCGCGACTGGGACCGGCTGGTGGCGAAGGTCGACGGCATGCTGCCGCGCTCGATCCAGCCCACCATCGCGCATCTGGCCAGCGAATCGGACAAGATCCTGGGCGCGTTCGTGCGCGGCCAGCTGCTGGTGATGCTGGCACTGGGCGTGTTCTATGGCGCCGGGCTGGGCCTGGTCGGCCTGTCGGTGGGGCTGCTGATCGGCATGGTCGCCGGCCTGCTCAGCTTCGTGCCGTACCTGGGCTTCATCATCGGCTTCGTCGCGGCGATCATCGCCGCGCTGGTGCAGTACGGCGACTGGACCCACGTGCTGCTGGTGTGCGGCGTGTTCGCGGTCGGCCAGCTGCTGGAAGGCTACGTGCTGGTACCCAAGCTGGTCGGCGACAAGATCGGCCTGCACCCGGTCGCGGTGATCTTCGCGGTGCTGGCCGGGGGTTACCTGTTCGGCTTCCTCGGCGTGCTGCTGGCGCTGCCGGCCGCGTCGGTGATCATGGTGCTGCTGCGCTACCTGATCGAACGCTACCGCATGAGCGAGCTGTACAACGAGGCAGGGCCGGAAGACCCGGTGGTTGCCGAGGTGGAGGTTGTCGCGCGTCGCGATGGCGGGGTCGAGGCCACGGTCGAGCCGCCGCAGGACGACCGGGCCGAACCATGATTCCGCAGCTGCCGCTGGCCTTGCGCTGGCCGCGCCGCCAGCGTTTCGAATATTTCCACGCCGGCGCCAATGCCGCCGCACTGGTCGCGGTGCAGGCACTGGCACTCGAGCCCGGTGCACCATGGATCTACCTGCACGGTGCCGGCGGCAGTGGCCGCAGCCACCTGCTGATGGCCGCCTGCCAGGCGGCCAGCGCGGCGGGACGGTGCGTGCAGTATCTGCCGCTGGCTACCCTGTCCGATCATGCCGCTGCCCTGCGCGGCGTCGCCGGCAGCGAACTGCTGGCGTTGGACGACCTCGGCGCGATCGCCGGCAAGCGCGAAGCCGAGCACGCGCTGTTCGACCTCTACAACCGCGCGAAAGCCGAAGGCAGCGCGCTGCTGTTCGCCGCCGATACCGCACCGGCCCAGCTCGGCATCGAATTGCCTGACCTGCGCTCGCGACTCGGCGCCTGCACCCAGTTCGCGCTGAAACCGCTGGACGACGCCGAGCGCCGCGCCGTGCTGAAGGCGCAGGCCGTCGCGCGCGGCATCGAACTGGACGACGGCGTGCTGGACTGGCTGTTCGCCCGCTACGCGCGCGATCTCGGCGCGCTGCTCGACCTGCTCGACAAGCTGGACGTGGCCTCGCTGGCGGCGCAACGGCGGATCACCATTCCGTTCCTGCGCGAGTTCCTGCGCGAGGCGACATCCTGAAAGGACGAAGGCGCCCGCAGGCGCCTTCTTGCGTTTCGAGCGGGCGCACCGTTCAGGCCTTGAGCAGCCCCGGCGTCGCCTGCTGCCCGATCGCGTCGACCATCGCCTTCGCCACGTTGAGATTGCCGGCGACGAGGTTGCCGCTTTCGGGGATGCCGTCGCGGCCGGCGAAGTCGCAGTAGCGGCCGCCGGCTTCATGCACCAGCAGCACGCCGGCGGCCATGTCCCACGGCTTCAGCCCGATCTCGAAGTAGCCGTCGTAGCGGCCGGCGGCGACGTAGGCCAGGTCCAGCGCGGCGGAGCCGGAGCGGCGGATGTCCTCGGCCTGGCCGAGGATGGCGCGGGTCATGTCCAGCTGCGCGGCAAGGTGCCCTCGCTGGCGGAACGGGAAGCCGGTGGCGATCATTGCGCCGCCCAGGTTCTCGCGCTTGGACACGCGCATGCGACGGTCGTTGAGGTAGGCGCCATCGCCCTTGCTGGCGGTGTACAGCTCGTCGCGCAGCGGGTCGAACACCACCGCGTGGATCGGCACTCCCTTTTCCAGCAGCGCGATCGACACGCTGAAGTGCGGGATGCCGCGCAGGTAGTTGTGGGTGCCATCCAGCGGGTCGATCACCCAGGTCAGCGGTCCCTTGCCGGTCGCGCCGCTTTCCTCGGCGAGGATCGCGTGGTCGGGGTAGGCGCGGCGCAGTTCCTTGATGATTTCCGCCTCGGCCAGCTTGTCGACTTCGGAGACGAAGTCCATCTGCTGCTTCTCGACGATGTTGAGGCCGTCGATGCGGTTCATGTAGCGCAGGATCACATTGCCTGCAGAACGCGCGGCGCGCGCCGCGATCGTGACGTGTGGTCTGGCCATGGTTTCGACTTTGGAAGAGAGCGGGGTTGCGGCCGGCGATTCTAGCAGAGGCGGGTGCGGACCGCCCCGCGTCCACTATCCTTGTCGATCCCTGTCGCCAGGCCGTCCTTCGCATGACCGATCTTCCGCAGCTCGCCGACCGCATCCGTTACGTGCTGGTGCGCACCTCGCATCCGGGCAATATCGGCAGCGCGGCGCGGGCGATCCGCACGATGGGTTTCACCCGGCTGGAGCTGGTCAGCCCGTATCGTTTTCCCGATCCGGAGGCGAATGCGCTGGCCGCCGGCGCGGACGACGTGCTGGCCAACGCCGGCATCCACGCCGACCTGGTGGACGGCCTGGCTGGCAGCAGCCTGGCGCTGGGCCTGTCGGCGCGCCGGCGCGGCGTGAACCTGCCGGAGATCTCCCCGCGCGAGGCGGTGCAGCAGGTGCTGGCTGCGGCGGCCCGCGGCGAGCAGGTGGCGCTGGTGTTCGGCAACGAGCGCACCGGGCTGGAGAACGAGGAGCTGGCGCGCTGCCACGCGATGGTGCGGATTCCCAGCGTGGACGACTTCAGCTCGCTCAACCTGTCGCAGGCGGTGCAGGTGATGGCCTATGAGCTGCGCGTGGCGATGCTCGGCGACGAATCGCCGGCGCCACCGCCGGAGCATGACGAGCCGCCTGCCGACGCGGTGCAGATGGAACAGTTCTACCGCCACCTGGCGCAGACGCTGGACGACATCGACTTCCACAAGGGGCGCGAGCCGACCACGATCATGTTGCGCCTGCGCAAGCTGTTCCAGCGCGCGCAGCCGGACGCGCGCGAGCTGCGCGTGCTGCACGGCATCCTCGCCGATGCGCAGCGGATGGCGGGGCTGGCGAAGCACAAGTAGCCGGCTTTTGCTCCCTCCCCCTGCGTAGCAGGGGAGGGTTGGGGTGGGGTGCTCTTCGCCAAGGCAGAGCGAGGAGCTTGACCCCCTCCTGACCTCCCCCTGCAAGCAGGGGGAGGGACCGAACCCGCAGGGCACGCGCTACCTTGCCCCTTCCCTGCGCAGCAGCGGGCAATGTCCAGCTACTGCTCGTCGTCGGACGGTTCCAGCGACGGCGCCGGGGTGACCAGCAGCTTGTCGATGCGGGCGCCGTCGAGGTCGACCACCTCGAAGCGGATGCCGTGCCAGGCGAACATCTCGCCGGTCTGCGGCACGTGGCCGAGGGCGGTCATCACCATGCCGGCGGCGGTGCGGTAGCCGTGTTCCTCCTCGCCCGGAAGCTCGCCGATCTGCAGCAATTCGCGCAGGTCGTCGGTGGACAGGCTGCCGTCGATCAGCCAGCTGCCGTCGGCGCGCCGCATGATCGGGCTGGCCTCGTTGCTGCCGGCATGGCCGATCTGGCTGGCACCGACCACGGCCGCCAGCAGGTCGTTGACGGTGACCACGCCCTCGATGTCGCCGTACTCGTCGACCACCAGCGCCAGCGGCGTCTCGGCATCGCGGAACTCCTCCAGCAGATCCAGCGCGCGCGCAGTGGCCGGCACGAACAGCGGCTTGGCCAGGTGGCCGAACAGTTCCGGCGTGCCTTCGGCGAAGCTGTGCAGCAGGCGCTTCACCTCGACCACACCGACCACCTCGCTCTCGTCGCCGCGATACACCGGGTAGCACGAGTACGGGGTTGCGCGCAGCACCTCGATGTTCTCCTCGCGGGTCGCGGCGATGTCCAGCCAGGCGATGCGCATGCGCGGGGTCATCACGCTGTCGACCGTGCGGTCGCCCAGGCGCAGCACGCGGTTGACCATGTTGTGTTCGTCCGGGTCGAGCACGCCCTGTTCGGCGCTCTCGGCGACCAGCAGCCGGATCTCCTCCTCGGTGACCACGGCGCTGCCTTGCCGGGTGACCCGCAGCAGGCGCAGCAGCAGGTTGCTCGACGCGTTCAACAGCCACACGAACGGCGCGGTCAGCCGCGACAGCAGCAGCATCGGGATCGCCACGTACGACGACACCTTTTCCGGTGCCGCCAGCGCCAGCCGCTTGGGCACCAGTTCACCGATCACGATCTGGATGAAGGAGATCAGCACGAAGCCCAGCACGATGCCAATGATCCGCGAGTACGGCAACAGCCACGCCAGCTGTTCGCCCCGCAAGGTGGCAGCGATGTGCTCGCCCAGCGCGTCGCCGGCGACCGCACCGGTGATCAGCGTCACCAGGGTGATGCCGACCTGCACGGTGGACAGGAAGTGCTCCGGCGCCTCGGCGTGCCGCAAGGCCGAGGCGGCCTTGCGGCTGTTCCGGGCCATCTGCTTGAGGCGGCTCTTGCGCGAGGCCACCAGCGCCATCTCCGACAGGGCGAAGAAGCCGTTGAACAGAGTCAGCACGAGGACGAGCGCGATTTCGGTCAGCATCGCGGTGATGATGGAGGAGGGTGCATGGGCGCAGTGTAAGGGTTGCGGGGCTTTCGCATCACCCCGGCAGGGCCGGGCATTGATGCAGGGCAGCACGACGGTCCTGTAACATTCCCGTCATCCCGTTCCCTCAGGCATGGCCCGCATGTTTTCATTGCAGACGATTTTCGGCAAAGGCGACAAGTTCTATGGCCTGCTCGAACAGAGCGCCGCCACCGTCAGCGAAAGCGCCAAGGCCCTGCACGAACTGCTGACCCAGCCCGACCGCGGCCCCGTGATGGCGGCCTTCACCGCCACCCGCGCGCGCGAGAAGACGCTGGCCGCGCAGATCAGCGAGGAGCTGGTGAACACCTTCGTCACCGCGCTGGACCGCGAGGACATCGAGGCGCTGAATTCGGCGCTGTACAAGATTCCCAAGACCATCGAGAAGTTCGCCGAGCGCTACGAGATCGTGGCCGACCGCCTGGCCGGAGTGGATTTCACCCAGCGCACGCTGGTGCTGCAGCGTTCCAGCGAGGTGGTGGTCGAGATGATCGGCGAGCTGCGCCGCGGCCTGCGCATCGACCCGGTGAAGAAGCTGCAAGACCGCCTGCAGGCACTGGAATCGGAAGGCGACCGCATGCTGTTGGCGCCGTACCGCACGCTGTACGTCGAGGGCGGCGACGTGATGCGGGCAATGCTGGCCAAGGACCTGTTCGAGCTGATCGAGAAGGCCATCGACAAGTGCCGCGACGTCGGCAACATCGTCTATTCGATCGTGCTGAAGAACTCCTGAGGCCGGGCCCGTGACCCTGCGCATTCCGCACTGCCCGGCCCCGGCGCCGCGCGTCCGCCGCCCGTCCATGGCCGGGGGCCGCGCATGAGCATCGTCATCGCGGTAGTGGTGATCGCGCTGGTCTTCACCTACATCAACGGTTTCCACGACACCGCCAATTCGATCGCCACGGTGGTGGCGACCAAGGTGCTCACCCCGGGCCAGGCGGTGCTGATGGCGGCGGGCACCAACCTGGTCGGCGCGTTCCTGGGCACCGCGGTGGCGGCCACGATCGCCTCCGGGCTGATCAACGCCGGGGTGGTCGAGATGAGCTCGCAGCTGCTGATCTGCGCGCTGCTGGGGGCGATCGTGTGGAACCTGATCACCTGGTGGCTGGGCCTGCCGTCCAGTTCCAGCCACGCACTGGTCGGTTCGCTGGTGGGCGCGGCGCTGGCCGCCTCGGACAACAACTTCGCCTCGGTGATCTGGGTGGAGGGCAGCTGGCTGAAAGGCCACGGCGTGATCCCGAAAGTGGTCATCCCGATGGTGCTGTCGCCGCTGGCCGGCTTCATCATCAGTTTCATCCTGATGGGCTCGCTGTATGCACTGCTGGCCTGGTTCGCGAACCGGCATGGCTGGTCGCGCCGGTTCGGGCGCACCCCGTTCGTCAATTTCTTCTTCGGCAAGGCGCAGATCGTCTCGGCCAGCGCGATGGGCGTGGCGCACGGCATGAACGACGCGCAAAAGAGCATGGGCATCATCGCGCTGGCGCTGGCCGGCGCCACCACCGCGCACCAGTTCGATCACCTGCCGGCGTGGCTGGGTTTCCTGCGCATCGATGGCAACCCGGCCGGTGGCTTCGAGATCCCGGTATGGGTGAAGGTGGTTTCTGCGCTGACCATGGCCGCCGGCACCGCCGGCGGCGGCTGGCGCATCATCAAGACGCTCGGCCACAAGATGGTCAAGCTGCACCCGATCAACGGCTTCGCCGCCGAGACCAGCTCGGCGGCGGTCATCCTCGCCGCCTCGGCGTTCGGCATCCCGGTGTCGACCACCCACAACGTGTCCGCCTCGATCATGGGCGTGGGCGCGGCCAAACGCTTCAACTCGATCCGCTGGTCGGTGGTCGAGCGCATGGTGTGGGCGTGGATCCTGACCCTGCCGGTCACCGCGCTGCTGGCCTATGGGCTGGTGCTGGTGTTCCGCCTGGTGGCCTGATCGGGTTCTTACAGCGCGTCGTCGCCAACGCTGATGAGTCGCTCCAGCTGATCGCCGAGCACGCCCAGTTCGCGTACCACGCGCTGCAACTCGGCACGGTCGAGGAATTCGTAGGGACGGTTTTCGCACAGGTGCAGGTAGGGCGAGCCGTCCAGGTCGGCCACCGCGAGGAAGCCGGTGCGCTGCTGCCAGTTGAAGCGCAGGCAGCGGATGGGATCGGTGCCGGCGAGCGGGCCGATCGGGGTGGATACGCGCAGGTAACGCAGCCCCGCCTCGTCCTCCAGTTCGGCCAGGTAGATGCCCTGGTAGCGATCCGGCGCCAGTTTCAGGTCGAAGCTGATCAGGTAGGGATCGTTCTGGCGCAGCTCGTGCAGGCTGCCGAGATGGGAACGCACGGCTTCGAAATGGCGCATGCGGCGGCTTCCGTCGGCGAGGGTCGGAAGCTACTCTGCCACGGATCCCCGCTAGCGTCGCGTGAACCATGAATGAGGCCGCCGCCCGTATCTACGCCGCCATCGCCGCGATTCCGCGTGGCCGCGTCGCCAGTTACGGTGCGATCGCCGCCCGCGCGGGGCTGCCGGGGCGCGCGCGGCTGGTCGGTCGGCTGCTCGGCGAGGTACCCGACGGCATGGAACTGCCGTGGTATCGCGTGCTGCGTTCCAGCGGGCACATCGCGATGCCGCCGGGCAGCCGCGGTTTCCGCGAGCAGTCGCGCCGGCTGCGCGCCGAAGGCGTGGAGGTGAAGAACGGCCGCGTGCCGCTGTCGCGCTTCGGCCTGGACGGCAATCTCGATCACGCCTTGTGGGGCATGCCGGACGCCTGAGCGGTGGCGGCGCCGACGTGCCGCCGCCGCCATTTCCGGCGGCCGGGCCGGGCCGGTTTGTTACCATGCAGTCGATGAAAGCCTCCGCCCTCGACCTGCTGCAAAGCGTTTTCGGTTACCCCAGTTTCCGCGGCCAGCAACAGGCCGTGGTCGAGCACCTCGGCGAAGGCGGTGACGCGCTGGTGCTGATGCCGACCGGTGGCGGCAAGTCGCTGTGCTACCAGATCCCCGCGTTGCTGCGCCAGGGCACCGGCATCGTGGTGTCGCCGCTGATCGCGCTGATGCAGGACCAGGTCGACGCGCTGCGCGAGGCGGGCGTGGCCGCGGCCTATCTCAACTCCAGCCTGAGCGCGGAAGCGCAGCGCGAGGTCGAGCGCCAGCTGCTGGCCGGCGAACTGAACCTGCTCTATGTCGCGCCGGAGCGGCTGCTCACGCCGCGTTTCCTGGGCCTGCTGGAAAGCATCGAGGTGGCGCTGTTCGCGATCGACGAGGCGCACTGCGTATCGCAGTGGGGCCACGATTTCCGCCCGGAATACCGCGAGCTGGCGATCCTGCACCAGCGTTTCCCGCACGCGCCGCGCATCGCGCTCACCGCCACTGCCGACCCGCGCACGCGCGAGGAGATCGTCGAGCGGCTGTCGCTGCAGCACGCCCGGCAGTTCGTGTCCAGTTTCGACCGTCCGAACATCGGCTACCGGGTCGGCCTGCGCCACAACGCGAAGCGCCAGCTCACCGAATTCCTGCAGGGCCATCAGGGCGAATCCGGCATCGTCTACTGTCTCAGCCGGCGCAAGGTGGACGACACCGCCGCATGGCTGGCCGAATCGGGCGTCGAGGCGCTGCCGTACCACGCCGGGCTGGACGCGGCGACGCGCGCGAAGAACCAGCAGCGCTTCCTGCGCGAGGACGGCGTGGTGATGGTCGCCACCGTCGCCTTCGGCATGGGCATCGACAAGCCGGACGTGCGCTTCGTGGCGCACCTGGACCTGCCGCGCAGCATCGAGGGCTATTACCAGGAGACCGGTCGCGCCGGCCGCGACGGGCTGCCGGCCGAGGCGTGGATGATCTACGGCCTGTCCGACGTGGTGACGATGAGCCAGATGATCGCGCAGTCCGAATCGGCCGACGAGCGCAAGCGGGTGGAGCGGCAGAAGCTGGAGTCGCTGCTGGCCTACGCCGAGGCCACCGGTTGTCGCCGCCAGCTGCTGCTGGGCGCGTTCGGCGAGGTCTATCCCGGCCCCTGCGGTCATTGCGACAACTGCCTCGCGCCGCCGAAGACCTGGGACGCTACGGTGCCGGCACAGAAGGCGTTGTCGGCGGTGTACCGCACCGGCCAGCGCTACGGCTCCGGCCACGTGATCGACGTGCTGCGCGGCGAGGAAACCGAGCGCGTGCTCGCCCTCGACCACCACCGGCTCAGCACCTTCGGCGTCGGCGCCGATCTCGACGAGAAGCAGTGGCGCTCGGTGTTCCGCCAGCTGCTCGCCGCCGGCCTGCTGGAAGCGGACGCCGAAGGCTACGGCACCTTGCGCCTGACCGCCGCCAGCCGCAGCGTGCTCAGCGGCGGCCGCCAGCTGAAGCTGCGCGAGGATGCCCGCCCCGAACGCGCCAGCCGGCGCCGGCGCGACAGCAAGCTGGTCACGTCGGATAAAGGCAGCGGCGGCAGCCTTGGCATCGAGGCCTACGAGCAGGAGCTGTGGGATGCGCTGCGCGCGCTGCGCACGCAACTGGCGAAGCAGCAGGGCGTGCCGCCGTACGTGGTGTTCCACGACGCCACCTTGCTGGCGATGCTGCGCGCCATGCCGGCCAACGAAGACGAGCTGGCCACCATCAGCGGTGTCGGCGAGGCCAAGCTCAAGCGCTATGGCAGCGATTTCCTGGCCGTGATCAACGCGCCGGCATAGGCTCGGCGCCATCGGCTTGCCCGCGGGCGACTGCATACGTATTCAATCGGACACGGTCGGGATCCGCAGTGCAGACTCGGGCGCATCTTGATGCCATGACGTTGGGGAGACGCGATGAGCACGATGGACATGACGGGCGACGGGCTGGGCCAGCGAGCCACCGCGCGGGTGGTGCTGATCTCGGCGGCGGCGGCGCTGGGCGGATTCCTGTTCGGTTTCGATACGGCGGTGATCAACGGCGCGGTCGACGCGGTCCGCGGCGGCTTCGCGCTGGACGCGGCGCAGATCGGCTTCGCGGTGTCCTGCGCGCTGCTCGGCTCGGCGCTGGGCGCCTGGTACGCCGGCATGCTGGCGAACCGCTTCGGCCGCGTGCGCACGATGCAGGTGGCCGCGGTGCTGCTGGTCGCCAGTGCGCTGGGTTCGGGGCTGGTGACCGCGGTGTGGGACCTGATCCTGTGGCGGCTGGTCGGCGGCATCGGCGTGGGCGTGGCCTCGGTGATCGCGCCCACCTACATTGCCGAAGTCTCGCCCGCGCACATTCGCGGCCGGCTCGGCTCGATGCAGCAACTGGCGATCGTGCTGGGCATCTTCGCCGCGCTGCTCAGCGATGCGTGGCTGGCCGGCGTGGCCGGCGGCGCGGCGCAGCCGTTGTGGTTCGGGCTGGCGGCGTGGCGCTGGATGTTCCTGGTGGCGACGCTGCCGGCGCTGGTCTACGGCACCCTGGTGCTGGGCGTGCCGGAGTCGCCGCGGCACCTGGTCGCCAAGGGCCGCCTCGACGAGGCCCGCGTGGTGCTGCGCAAGGTGTTGAACATGCACAGCGAGACAGCGCTGGACAACAAGCTGCGCGACATCGAGGACAGCCTGCGCTCGGAACACCGGCCACGCCTGCGCGACCTGTGCGGCAAGACCGCCGGGCTGCTGCCGGTGGTGTGGATCGGCATCCTGCTGTCGGTGTTCCAGCAGTTCGTGGGCATCAACGTGATCTTCTACTACTCGTCCACGCTGTGGCATTCGGTGGGTTTCAGCGAGGCCGACTCGTTCACCATCACCGTGGTCACCTCGATCGTCAACGTGCTGGTGACCCTGGTGGCGATCGCGCTGGTCGACAAGATCGGGCGCAAGCCGCTGCTGGTGGTCGGCTCGGCCGGCATGGCGATCACCCTGGGGCTGATGGCGTGGTGCTTCTCGCAGGCTACCGGCAGCGGCGCCACGCTGAGCCTGCCCGGCGCCACCGGCATGGTGGCGCTGGTCGCGGCGAACGCCTACGTGGTGTTCTTCGGGGTGAGCTGGGGCCCGGTGGTATGGGTGCTGCTGGGCGAGATGTTTCCGAACCGGATCCGCGCCACCGCATTGGCGGTGGCCGCGGCCGCGCAGTGGCTGGCGAACTTCGCGATCACCAGCACGTTCCCCGCGCTGGCCGAGCTGGGCCTCAGCTTCGCCTACGGCCTGTACGCCGGCTTCGCGCTGCTGTCGCTGCTGTTCGTGCTGGCCGGCGTGCGCGAGACCAAGGGCATCGAGCTGGAGGACATGCGCGCATGAGGATCGTCTCTCGGCCAGCGTCGGTGGCGACATGCACCTGCCTCGATCAGCGGCAGGCGGTTTACGACAAGCGGCGTGCAAACCGGCTAGGATTTGGCACGGACGGCATGGCGTCGTCGCAAAAGCTTGCGGGTCGCGCTGCGGATGAAGGCAAAAGCCACATCGATCGACATTGCCCACCTGGCCGGGGTATCCCAGGCCACGGTGTCGCGCGCGCTGCGCGGCAGCCCGCTGGTCAATGAGGAAACCCGGCGGCGCATCCAGGCCGCCGCCGAACAGCTCAACTACAAGGTCGACAAGAACGCCTCCAACCTGCGCCGGATGCATTCCGGCACGCTGGCGCTGCTGTTCTTCGAGGACCCCACCGCCGACGAGTCGCACATCAACCCGTTCTTCCTGTCGATGCTGGGCTCGATCACCCGTGCCTGCGCGCTGCAGGGCTACGACCTGCTGATCTCGTTCCAGCAGTTCTCGCACGACTGGCACGCCGACTTCGCCGACAGCAAGAAGGCCGACGGCCTGATCCTGCTCGGCTACGGCGACTACCTGGCCTATACCGACAAGCTGGAAAAACTGGTCGCCCAAGGCACCCGCTTCGTGCGCTGGGGCGCGGTGCTGGCGGACCAGCCCGGCGTGTCGATCGGCTGCGACAACTTCCGCGGCGGCCAGGCGGTGGCCGGGCACCTGCTGGAACGCGGCTGCCGCCGCATCGCCTTCCTCGGCGACGCGTCCAGCCACTATCCGGAGTTCTTCGGCCGCTACCGCGGCTACGTCGACGCCTTGCAGCAGGCCGGCGTGGCGGTGGACCCGGCGCTGCAGGAAAACGCCGAGAGCACCGAGCGCTCCGGCTACGAGGCGATGCGCAGCCTGATCCTGCGCGAGGCCGGCTTCGACGCGGTATTCGCCGCCAGCGACCTGATCGCGATCGGCGCCATGCGCGCGCTCAGCGACCACGGCCTGCGCGTGCCGCAGGACGTGGCGCTGGCCGGCTTCGACGACATCCCCATGGCCAGCTTCGTCAACCCGCCGCTGACCACCGTGCTGCAGGACACCAAGCAGGCCGGCGAGGTGCTGGTGGACAGCCTGCTCGGGCTGATCCGCGGCGGACCGGTGGACAGCGAGGTGCTGCCGGTGAAGCTGGTGGTGCGGCGTTCCAGCCTGCGCTGAGGTCTTTAGCGCGGCGCCACTACCGCCTTCACGCACGATCGCCTAATCTGCTCGGAGCCTGTTCAGAGCCACTTGCGTGAAGGGGTGTTCGCACCATGGACCAACCACGGCTGGAGCTGGACTTTCATCAGGTATTCGAGCGGGTCACCGACGCCTGCGTGGCGCTGGATCGGGACTGGCGCTACACCTACCTGAATGCGACGGCCTGCGAGCTGTTCGGGCGCCGCGCGGAGGAGCTGATCGGCCGGCACATCTGGACCGAGTTTCCGGAGGGCGTCGGGCAGCCGTTCCACCGCGCCTACGAAAAGGCCATGGCGGAGCAATGCCCGCAGCAGATCGAGGCGTTCTATCCGCCGTACAACCGCTGGTTCGAGAACCGCATCTACCCGTCGGCGGACGGGCTGACGATCTATTTCCGTGACATCACCGAGCGCAAGCGTGCCGAACAGCTGGCGGCCGGCCAGCACGAAATCCTCGAAGGGATCGCGGCGCAGCGGCCGCTGGTGGAAAGCCTCGAACGGATCGCGCGCCTGCACGAAACGATGAACCCCGGCGCGCTGTGCTCGCTGCTGCTGCTCGACGAAGACGGCCGGCATGTGCTGCACGGCGCCGCGCCGAGTTTGCCGGAAGCGTACAGCCGGACCCTGCATGGGCTGGAGATCGGCGAGGCACACGGTTCGTGCGGTACCGCCGCGTGGCGCGGCGAGCGCGTGGTGGTGGCCGACATCGCCGGCCACCCGTACTGGGAGAACTACCGCGGGCCGGCGCTGGCGCATGGCCTCAAGGCGTGCTGGTCGACGCCGGTGTTCGGCAGCCATCACGAAGTGCTGGGCACCTTTGCGGTGTATTTCCGCGAGCCGCGCGAACCGCGAGAAGAAGAATTGCGCAGCATCGACCGCATGTTGCCGATCACCGGCATCGCGATCGAAAGCGCGCGCCTGGTCGAGCGCCTGCACGAGCGCCACCGCTTCTTCGAAATGTCGCAGGAAATCTTCTGCATCCTCGACCCGCATACTGAGCGGCTGGTGCAGTTCAACCCGTCGTTGCCGCGCCTGACCGGCTACGGCGCCAGCGAACTGACCTCGCGCAGTTACCGCGAATTCCTGCAGCCGGAAGAACCCCGCGATGGCTCCGACCCGATGGTGGTGCTGGGCCGCTCCGGCGAGCAGGTCCACGAATTCGTCAACCGCTGCCGCTGTCGCGACGGGAGCGAACGGCTGCTGGAGTGGGTCTCGTTCGCCGCGCCCGACGGGCTGGTCTATGCGGTGGCGCGCGACATCACCGAGCGGCGCCGGGTCGAGGCCGAGCTGGCGCATGCCTCCAGCCATGATCCGGTCAGCGGCCTGCCGCAGCACTTGCTGCTCGGGCGCGAGGTGGGGGACGTGTTGAAGGACTCGACGGAGCCGGTCTGGGTGCTGGTGATCGGACTGGACCGCTTCCAGGGCGTCAACGAATCGGTGGGCCACCTGACCGGCGACGATGTGCTGCGGCAGCTGGCCGGCCGCCTGCAGGCGGCGCTGGCCGGGCAGGGCCGGGTCGCACGCTTTGCCGGCGACGAGTTCGTGGTGACGGCAACCGGCCTGTCGGCCGATGGCGCACTGGCGCTGGCCGAGTGCCTGCGCGCCGCCGTGGCCGAACCGCTCGAGGGCGGCGATTACCGCCTGCTGCTGACCGCCAGCATCGGCATCAGTCATTCGCCCGACCATGGCACCGACCCGAACGACCTGCTGCGCCGGGCCGAGGCCGCGATGAACCAGGCCAAGCGGGAGGGGCGCGACCGGGTGTCCATGTTCTCGGTCGAGCAGATGCGCGACCTGGAAGACCGCCTGGTGATGGGCAACCAGCTGCGCAATGCGATCCGGCACGACGAACTGGAGCTGCACTACCAGCCGCAATACCGTGCCGCCGACCGCCGGCTGACCGGTTTCGAGGCGCTGCTGCGCTGGAACAGCCGGCAGCTCGGCCGGGTGCCGCCGGCCCGCTTCATCCCGATCGCCGAGGCGCTCGGCCTGATGCCCGAGATCGGCGAGTGGGTGCTCGATGCGGCCTGCCGGCAATTGCGCGCGTGGCTGGACCGCGGCCACCGCGGCTTCACCGTCGCGGTGAACGTGTCGGCGCAGCAACTGCAGCGTCACGGCCTGGTCGCGCAGGTTGGCGCGGCGCTGCAACGGCACGACGTGCCGCCGGCGATGCTGGACATCGAGATCACCGAGAGCTCGTTCATGGAAAACGTGTGGCGCGTGCAGCGCACGCTGGCCGAGCTGAAGGCGCTGGGCATCAGGCTGTCGCTGGACGACTTCGGCACCGGCTATTCCAGCCTGGCGTACCTGAAGCAGTTCCCGATCGACAAGCTGAAGATCGACCAGGCCTTCGTGCGTGCCTTGCCGGCGGGCACCGCCGACGCGTCGATCGTGCGCACCATCATCGCGGTGGCGCACGAACTGCGCATGCATGTCGCCGCCGAAGGCGTGGAGACCGCGGCACAGGCGGATTTCCTCGCCGCCGCCGGCTGCGGCGAACTGCAGGGCAACCACCTCGGTCCGGCCCTGCCCGTGCTGCAGGCCGGGGAGCGCTTCGACGACGGGTACGCGTAGCGCATCGGCGGCGTTCGCTCAGGCGTTGCCGGCACGTTCCTGCAACGCCTGCAGTGTGGCGAGCGCGTGGCTGGCCGACTCGACGGGCACGAACAGGTGGTCGTGGTGCGCGGCGGCGACCACGTTGCAGCTGATGCCCGCCTCGGCCAGCGCCGTTGCCACGGCGGCGGTCAGGCCGACGGCCTGCAGGTCGGAGTGCACGCTCAGGGTGATCCACGCGGCGCGGAACAGCAGCGCCAGCCCGGCATCCTTCGCCTGCTGCTCCTCGACGATCAGGGTGAGTCCCTCGCGCTCGCGGAACGTGGCGATCGGTGCGAGCCGATCCGGCACGCTGCCGCCGGGCAGCGCGACGAACGCATACACGCCGCGGTTCAGCACGGGGTGCATCGAGTGCAGCAGTTCGGCGAGGTTCGAGACGGCGTGGCTCATGGCAGCGAATCCCTGGAACAGGCGTGATCGATCGGCGTGCCAGCCGCCGCCGTCGACCTATTTCGACGGCGCCCGGCGGAACAGCCGCAGCCAGAACGCCAGCTCGAACAGCACGCCGGCGAGTACCAGCACGCTGCCGACCAGCGTGGCGCCGAAGAACAGCGGGCCGAGGCCAAGGGCATAGGCGGCGACGGCCGCGAGGAAGATGGCGAACGTGATCAGGTGGCGCATGGCTTCACCTCGTTGCGTGGTGCGTGGCGTTCATGGATGGGCCGCCGGCCGCTTCGTGGCAGCAACGGCCGGCCCGCGTTTCACAGCGCGCGGCCATCGTAGTGCCGGACCGGGATGGCCGAAAGCTCGATGCCCTCGATGCAGCGGATGTTGATCGCAGCCATCGCGTTGCCCTTCGGGTCGGTGCCTTCGCCGTACGGATGCATGCCGCAGACCGGGCAGAAGCGGTGCTTGATGGCGTGCTTGTTGAACATGTAGCTGCTCGCCGCGTCCTCGGGCGTGAGCAGGTGGAACTTCTCGCGCGGGACGAACCAGAGCAGCGAACCCTTGCGCTGGCAGATCGAGCAGTTGCATGCCAGCGCCTCCCCGATCTCGCCTTCCACCTCGAACGCCACCCTGCCGCAGTGGCAGCTGCCTTTGTAGTTCATGGCCGTTCTCCCGATGTTCCGCGTTGTGGTGCGATGTTGGACGATGGGCCTGCGATGGATCGTGCCATGACGATATCCCGCTGCGGATCGCTGCCCAAAGGAAAGACGTGGTCGCCGACCCCGACGAAGCCGCACTTCCGGTAGAACGCGATCGCCCGCGGGTTGCGTTCCCATACGCCCAGCCAGGCCACGTCCGAGTTGCGTGCCTGCAATGCTTCGATGCAGGCGTGCATGAGGCCCTGCGCGATGCCTTTGCCATGCCACGCATCGGCGACGTACAGCCGCTGGATCTCGCCCGGGGATTGGGCCGCAACGCAATCCGGGGCGCCATCCCAGCGCAGTTGGGCAAACCCGACCAACCCTTCGTCGCCATCGCACAGCAAGGTAAGCATGTCCGGGTTGGCAATCTCGCCTGCCTGGATCGCCTCGCTGTAGCTGACCTGGCAGTGGAGTGCCATGTCCTGCGGCGAGTTCACGGCGCCGAAGGTACTTCTGAAGGTCGCCTCTGCAAGCCGCGAGAGCGGCCCTGCGTCGCTGCGGTCGGCGGTTCGGATGACGGGCAATGGGGCCTCCGGGGGCGCTGGATGCTTGGTAGACGTAGCCAGCAAGTGGCTCAGGCGTATGACGGTAGCCTTGGAGTGGGTGGTCGCTCGCGGGCCTGACTTGGGCATGGGGCACGCCTGAAACGTCGGGTCAGGGTGTCCGCCAAACCGTGGAAACTATCCAGGCGACATTCTCACCACGAGTGACACCAAAAGCCAAGTCATTGCCGCGATCATTCCGGCAACTAGAAAAGGTGCCAGCGCATCTGGACATATGCACAGCTGATCTGTCGTAGAGCAGTTGACCGTCAAGAAGAGGGACGAGTGTAGTCAACACTTTGTCTGGTCGCCGGCACGAGCAGGGGGCGCGGCTGCGTTGCATATCGCACAGAACGAGGCGCTATCTTTATCGCCGCGTTTCGCAGGACAGGCGCCGGTCTCAATGCTCCGGATGCCCACGCTCCTGCATCAACCGCGTCAACTCCGCCACCAAGTCCGCACGCTTCGCCGCTGCATCGAGCAGATAGACCTGCACGTCGTGCGCGGGAACGCTGGCGTGCAGGCGGCCCCCTTCGGCCACGTCGATCGCGGTGCCGCCAAGCGCCGGTGTCCAGCGGCCTGGCTGCAGGTAGTCACTGACGTCGAATGATGCGGTCGCATCGCCCTTGTTCAAAAGCACCAGCGCGATCTGGTGCGTGCCGCCCTGCTGGTACACGCGGTAGAACGCGGCCTGGTTGCCGGCGAAGCGCAGCGGCAGCATCAGGCCGCGCTGCAGCGCCGGGGTCTTCTCGCGCAGCTGGGCGATGCGCTTGAGGTGCTGGTAGATCGGGCTTTTCGGCGCGGCGTCGATGCGCTGCTGGCCGTAGTAGTTGCGGTTGCCCTGGTGTTCGGCCTTGCCGCGTTCGAAGCCGGTCTCGGAGCCGTAGTAGATGGCGGGAATGCCGCGCGCGGTGAACAGGAAATTGTTGGCGTCGATGAAGCCGGCGTCGCTGGCGTTCAGGCGCGCCATGTCGTGGTTGTCGTAGAAGGTGACCAGCTCGTACGGATTCTGGTACGGCCCGTTGGTGAGGTAGAGGCGGTCGAGCAGCTGCGCGTAGTCGCTGCCGGGATGCTCGAACACCTCGGCGACGCGCCCGCGCAGCGGGAAGTCGAGCAGGCTGATGGCGCCGTTCTCGGGCCAGGTGTACTGGCCGATGTTGTCCGGGCTGTAGTCGAACGCCTCGCCGAACATGAAGAAGCCGGGGTGCTTCGCGCGGATGCGCGCGCTGAACTGCTGCCAGAACGTGGTGGACATGTGGCTGATGGTGTCGATGCGGAAGGCATCGGCGCCCTCGCCGATCCACTGGTCGTAGGCGCCCACGAAGTAGTCGAGCACGGCCGGGTTCTGGTCGTCGTTGTTGGACAGCTGCACCAGATCGTCGTAGGCGTGGTAGAAGCGGTGCAGCGGGTTGCGTGCGGGGTCGAGCCGGTACGGCGGCAGGTTCTGCTGGTCGGCGACCAGCTTGCCGTCCTTGTCGAAGATCTGGCCGTACTGCGGCTGGCGCACCGGCATGCTGAACGCGGGCGAGCCGTGGTTGGCCACGATATCCTGCACCACCTTCAGTCCCGCCTGGTGCATCGCCGCGGTGAACTGGCGGAAGTCGAGATTCTTGCTGGGCAGGTGTTCGTCGAGCTTGTAGAAGTTGACGCCCCAGTAGCCGTGGAAGCCGGTCTTGCCGCGGTCGGTGAACTTCGAGCCCCAGCTGACCGGGTCGCCGCCGGTGAACGCCTGGTCGGGGTTGTCCACGATCGGGGTGATCCACACCGCGCCGAAGCCCATGCCGCGGATGTAGCCGGCGTTGTCCAGCACGCCCTTGAAGTCGCCACCGAGATAACCGATGTTCGCGCTCTCGCCCTTCGGCGCGCCGGGTACCGGGATGTCGAAGGTGCGGTGCGTGCCGCCCTGGTCGCGGTGGTCGTTCGACGGGTCGCCGTTGACGAAGCGGTCGGTCATCACGAAGTAGATCGCGTTGGCGGCGAACGGCGCGTCGCTGCCGACGAAGTCCGGCGTGGCGGTCGTGGCGGCTTGCGCGCAGCCGCAGGCCAGCGTCAGTGCGCCGGCCAGCAGGGCGGTTCGGTTGATCATGTCGGGTTTCCGGTAGCGAGGGCTGCGGGCGGCGCGTAGACCGGTTCGCGTACGCGCAGGGTGAACAGGCCGGCCACCAGCAGGCAGGCGCCGCCCAGCGCCAGTGCCCAGATCGGCTGGTTGTGGAAGCACAGGCGCAGCAGCAGGCCGAGCACGCTGGCGGCGAGCAGCTGCGGGATCACGATGAAGAAATTGAAGATGCCCATGTACACGCCCATCTTCGCCGCCGGCAGGTTGTCCGACAGCAGCGCGTAGGGCAGCGACAGGATCGAGGCCCAGGCAAAGCCCACGCCGACCATCGAGGCGAGCAGCCATTGCGGGTCGCGGATGACCAGGAACGACAGCAGTCCCGCGCCGCCCAGGGCCAGGTTCAGCAGGTGGCTGATGCGCAGGCCCCAGCGGCGCACCATCAGCGGGATCACCACCGCCGCCAGCGCGGCGAAACCGTTGTACGCGGCGAACAGCACGCCGACCCAGTTGGCGCCCTCGTTGTACAGCGCCGAGTGGACGTCGGTGGTGCCGTAGATGGTCTCGGTCACGCCCGAGGTGGTGTAGATCCACATCGCGAACAGCGCGAACCACGAGAACAGCTGCACCCACGCCAGTTGCCGCATCGACACGGGCATGCTGTAGAGATCGCCCATCACTTCGCGCAGCATGCCGCGGCCGCGGCTGAAGCTGAGCCAGACGAACAGCAGGCCGAACACGATCAGGCCACCGGCCAGCAGGTACAGCTCCTTCTCCAGCGCGAAGTGCCGGATCGCGAACAGCACGGCGACGCCGACCACCAGCAGCAGCACGCCCCAGCGCCACGCCTGCGACGTATCCGTCGCCGGCTGCCTGGCGACGCTGTCGCTGAACGACTGCAGTTGCTCCGGCGGGTATTCGCGCGTGCGCAGGATGGTCCACAGCACCGCGCCCAGCAGCACCGCGCCGCCGGCGTAGAACGCGTACTTCACCGTGTCGGGGATGCCGCCGTCCGCGGCCACGTTGGCCACGCCGAACCGCGCCAGGATCCACGGCAGCGCCGAGGCCACCACCGCGCCGATGCCGATGAAGAAACTCTGCATCGCGTAGCCGCTCGGACGCTGCTGCGTCGGCAGCTGGTCGCCGACGAAGGCGCGGAACGGCTCCATCGACACGTTGATCGACGCATCCAGGATCCACAGCAATCCGGCGGCCATCCACAGTACCGGCGCGTTCGGCATCCACAGCAGGGCCAGCGAGGCGAATAGCGCGCCGACCAGGAAATACGGCCGGCGCCGGCCCAGCCGGTTCCAGGTGCGGTCGGAGAAGTGGCCGATGATCGGCTGCACGATCAGCCCGGTCAGCGGCGCGGCGATCCACAGCGCCGGGATGTCGTTCACGTCGGCGCCCAGGGTCTGGAAGATTCGGCTGACGTTCGCGTTCTGCAACGCGAAGCCGAACTGCAGGCCGAGGAAGCCGAAGCACATGTTCCATATCTGCCAGAACGACAGCGCCGGTTTGTTGTTCAAGAGGGTGCCGTCCTTCATGGGGTGGCGTGGCCGGTGGCGAGCGGGGCGATCAGCAGGGCGTGCACGTCGGCCCGGTTCAAGGCGCCATCGCTGCCGCCGCTGCCGCCGGTGTAGTGGGCGAAGTGGCCGAGATAGCTCATGTTGAAGCCGTCGTCGAGGGTGAACCGGCAGGTGCTGCCGGCCTTCGCGGTGAAGCTGCCCCAGGTGGATGGCTGCGTGCGCACGCTGTGCGGCATCACCATCGGCAGGCGTTGCGCGTCGCTGCCGGTGCAACTGACCTCGAGCATCTTCACCGCCGCGGTGATGCCGGTGTTGATCGGGCCGTGGTCGTTGGCGTAGTCGAGCGCGACGCGATAGCGGCCGCTGACCGGCGCGGTCCACGTGCGCGGCCAGTTTCCGATGACCTTCGCCGTGTCGCCCACGCAGGTGTCGGGACTGTGCAGCGATTCCAGGCCGTGCGCATCCACTCGCGTGGCGCTGAAGCAGGCCAGGCCCGGCTGCCGTGGAAGTCGGGTGCTGCCGTCGAGATCGCCGTGCGCGCGGCCGTCAAGGTAGAGCCGCGCCTTGCCGTCTGCGGTGACCTGCCAGCCGTCGCCATCGGCGCGTACCAGCGGTGCGGCAGGGGCGATCGGGGCGTACAGCGGCGCGTCGGTGCGCAGCGGCGGGTCGGGTACCTGCACCGCCTTCAGCGTCACCGTGGTCGCCGTGCCCTGCGTGCGGGCGTGGTCGGCGACCAGCAGGTTGCCGGCGATTTTTTCCGGCAGTTGCAGGGTGATCTGCCGGTCATGCAGGTCCAGCGTGATCGCGTGGCGCCGGCCGAACAGCATCGGCACCAGCGCAGTCGGCAGTTTCGGCTGCACGCTGCCGTCCGCGTTCAGGCCGAACACGCCCTCGGTCACCACCGCCAGCGCGGCCGCCACCGACCACAGCTGGCGCGGCGAATTCACCACCGGACCGCTGAGCCGGCCTTCGTCCACGTGCTGGCCCTGGGTAAGCAGCTCGTAGTTCTCCATGTTCGAGCCGTACAACGCGGCGCCGCGCAGCACCGACTCGATCTCGTGCGCGATGCGCGCGGGCTGCTCGGTGATGCGCGCGGCGCGCAGCGCGTAGGCGCTGACGAACGGCCAGATCGCGCGGTTGTGATAGATCGGCTGGTCGGCACGCTCGGGCCAGATCACCGGGCTGCCCGCGGGCCACGTTGGGTAGTTCGCCAGCGCCTGCTTCGCGCGTTCGCCGCCGGCCACGCCGCTGTCGATCGCCAGCGCGATGCCGAGCAGGTCGTAGCTGTCGTACGGTGTGCCGTCGCCGCCGAGGTAGCTCATGTACATGCCGCGCTCGGCGCGCCAGAAGTGCGCGTTGATCGCTGCCTTCAGCGCCGCTGCGTCGGCGCGGTAGCTGGCGGCGGCGTTCGCGTCGTGATGGGCGTCGGCCAGGTTCGCGGCCAGCTGCAGCGCCTGGTAATGCAGCACGTTGGTGGACAGCGCGTAGGACTGCGCGATGAAGGTGACCTCGTCCGCCGTCCACGCGGGGTAGCTCTGTTCGCGCCAGTCGAGGAACGAGGTCTCGCCGCGGTACAGGCCGAAGCCGGCGTCGAACGCGTACTGGCGATCCTGCGCCAGGGTGGCGCCGAGCGCGCGGTAGACGTCGTCGGCAAAGGCCTGGTCGTCGAGCAGGTGGCGCGCGCCGAGGAACCACACCACGCGGTCGGTGCTGATCGGCCAGCTGCCGCCGGAGCCGGTGTCCTGCATCGGGTAAAGCCGTTTGGGAGCCGGGCCCTGCGGCGCGGACGCAACGCGCACGCCGGACAGCTTGAACTTCAGCCCGTTGCGCGAGCGCGCGGGGTCGAAGCGCCACAGGCCCAGGTCGATCGCGTAGGACAGGTCGCGCGTCCACACGTACGGCCACTTCAGGCCGGTCTCGAAACACTGGCAGGGGATCGGCTGGCCGTGGTCGAACGCGCCGTCGCGGATCGCACTGACCGAATCCTGCTTCAGGTCGTCCTGCGCCATCGCGAACAGGCCGTCGAACAGCGGGCTGGCGGTTTGCGTGGCGAGCGGCTGCGCCGCGATCGTGCGCTGGCCGTAGGGCCACGCCAGCGTGTAACCCTGCTGCGCGTCGCGGCTGATGGCGACGTGCACGCCGTGCCAGTCCAGTCCGTCGTGCCAGTCCGGCGCCACTGCGCCCGCTGCCAGTGCGGCGGCCAGGGCGATGCTCAACATGCGCGTGCCGTACGTGGCCCGTGCTGGGTGATGTGCTCGATCGGCATGTCCCCTCCTGCAGCTGTGGTGTCGCGCCGGCACGCCGCCCGCGGCTGCGGTCGGGCGGTTCGTGCGGGTTGCCAACGCATGGTAGATAGCGTCGCACTGCAGCAACCAGCCCATGCATACGTATTCATGCGCCGCGCGGAAGGGCGGCGCGTGCGGGCGCGCGGCGGCCGGGCCGCGCCCCCGGGCGTCCCGCGGGCCTCAGCGCAACTCGATCACCACCAGTCCTTGCACCGGCACGTCGATCGCGAGCTTGCCGCTGTGCACATCCATCGTCTCCGGCGCGGCCAGCGCGCCGGCTGCGCGCAGCTGCGCGATCTGCGCGCGGCTGGGGGAGTCGGGGCGGCCCATGCGGTCGAATGCGGCGACGGCATTGCCGTGGGTTTCGTCCACGCGCCAGACCGTGGCGCGGGCGGCGGCGGGCAGGTGCTTCACGGCGACGTCGAAGCGCTTCGGCGTGCCGGCGGGTTTGCCCGGGGTGTAGCTGGCGGTGTCGCCGACGGGCGGGGCGTAGTTCCACAGTGCGATCACCAGCGTGCCGTCGTCGCGGCGGGTGACCAGGGCGGAATCGGACTTGGTCGCCAGCTGCCGCTCGCCCAGCTTGTGCAGGAGCGCGAACGCGTTGAACGCGGGTTTGGCGATGCGGTTGGCGGCGATCAGGCCGAAACCGCCGTAGAACGGGTTGCGCACGATGCCCTGTTCCTCGAACACGTCGGAGAACGACCAGTAGCTCATCGCCTCGACCTTGCCCGCGCACTGGCGGATGGTGTTGGCCAGCCACGGCCCCATGAACACGGTGTCGGTGACGTTCGGCAGGTTGGCGTAGCTGGCGTTGTACTCGCTGAAGATCAGCGGCAGGTGCGGGTAGGGCGAGGCGGCGATTTCCCGGTGCACCTTGTCCACCGCGCGGCAGACCATGTCGGCGCGCGGGATCTTCTCGTCGCTGTGGAACACGTTGTCGGCGGTGTCGTCGCCGTAGACGTGGCTGCTGACGAAGTCGACCGGCACCTTGTTCTTGTGCACGTGGGCGAGGAAGTCGGTGGCCCACGCCGCCTGCGCGGTGGCCGGGCCGCCCACGCGCAGGCGCGGGCTGACTGCCTTCAGTGCGCGCGCGGTGTGGTCGTACAGGGTGAAGTAGCTCGCCTGCGCCGGCTGGCCGGTCCAGAAACCGATGTTCGGCTCGTTCCACACCTCGAAGTACCAGCTGGCCACCTCGTCGATGCCGTAGCGCTCGACCAGGTGTTTGGCCAATGCGCCGATCATCGCGTCCCACTCGGCATAGTCCTTCGGCGGCGCGACGTTCGGGTGGTACCAGAACGGGTGCAGCGCGGCGGGGTCGGAAGTCAGCTCCGGCGGCATGAAGCCGAGTTCGACGAACGGCTTGAAGCCGTGCTCGAGCAGGCCGTCGTAGATCTGGTCGATGTAGGAGAAGTTGTAGGAGATCCTGCCTTGCGCGTCGCGCTGCACCAGGCCCACGTCGTGGTCGAGGATGCCGTGGAAGCGGATGTAGCCGACGCCGGTGGCCTGGTGCACGGCGTCCAGGTCCTTGCGGTAGTCGTCGCGCAGCGCCAGCGCGGCGCGGCCGGAGCCCAGCATCTGTTCCCAGAAATGCGGGAACGGCGTGCCTTGCGCGCGGGCGTCGACGTGCAGGCTGACGGCGGTCGTGGCGGGCGGCGCCGCGACCGCCGTGCCGGCGAGCAGCAGGGCGGCTGCGCAAAGGCCCAGGGCCAGCTGGCGAAGCGAGGCGGAAAGAGTCATGGCGGGGGTCCTGTTCGACGCCTGGATGGCGCGGGGCGGGGAAGCGGGCCAAGCCCGCAACCGTCAGGATGTAAACGTTTACATCGTGCGGCAGTGTCCTACACGCGAGCGGCGGCGTCCAGCGGCGGCGCGGCAAACGCGCGGCGCCGCCGTGGGCCGCCTTCACTGCGCCAGGATCGCCCCGTAGTGGCCGTTCACCGCCACGCTGACCTGGCCGTTCTGCACGGTGTAGTGGGTGCCCGAGATCAGCTCGGTGACCGTGCTGCCGTTGGTCATGCTCAGCTGCCACACCGGTACCGTCACCGTATGCGTCACCGAGTCGTTGTTGAGCGCCACCGCGATGCGGTTGCTCGCGTCGAAGCGGCCGTAGGCGTACAGCTTGCTGGTGTCGTCGGTGAGCAGGGTCATGAACGAGCCGGTGCGCAGTGCCGGGTAGGCGTTGCGGATCACGACCAGTTTGTTGGTCAGCGCCACCGCGCTGTTGGTCGCGGTGCCCACGCTCCAGTCGAACGTGCGGCGGTTGTCCGGGTCGGCGCCGCCCTGCATGCCGTACTCGTCGCCGTAGTAGATGGTCGGCGTGCCGACGTAGGTCATCTGGAAGAACAACGCCAGGTAGGTCTTCCAGATGTCGCCGCCGGCGCGGTTGCCGAAGCGGCTGATGTCGTGGCTGGAGAGGAAGTTGCTCATCGCCTGCTGCACGTTGGTCGGGTAATTCGCGCGGGTGCCGTGCAGCCAGCTGTCGAACTGCGAGACCGGGATGCTCGCCGCATTGCCGCCGTAGTCCCGGCCGGTGATCCACTCCGACACCGGCTGGGTGAAGCCGTCGTAGTTCATTGCGCCGTCCCACTGGTCGCCGCCGCTGGTCCACGGGCCGGCGTTGCCCCAGAACTCGCCGAGGATGTCGGCGTTGGCGTTGACCGATTTCACTGCGCTGCGCAGCTCGGCCATGATCTGGTGGTTGGCGGTATCGCTGCCGTTGCCGCCGCCGGCGTCGAGGTACTGCGCCGCATCGAGGCGCCAGCCGTCGATCGAATAAGGCGACTTCAGCCAGGTCTGCACTACCGAGCCGGTACCGCCGTAGATCGTGTTGCGTACCGCCGAGCCGCTGGCGCCGTAGTCCAGCTTGGGCATGGACGAGAAGCCGAAGAACGCGGAATACGTGTTCGGCCAGCTCTGGAAGGTGTAGTAGCCGTAGGTCGGGCTGGACTGCGATTCGTAGGCGCCGGTGAGGCCGGTCCACCAGTTGTAGCGGTCGAACCACTTGTGGGTGTCGCCGGTGTGGTTGAACACGCCGTCGAGGATCAGGTAGCCCTTCGGCCCGTTGGCGGTCGAGTGGAGGTCCGCGCTCAGCGTCTGCAGCGTGGCGTTGCTGCCGAACGCCGGGTCCACCGTCAGGTAATCCTCGGTGTCGTACTTGTGGTTGCTCGGCGAGAGGAACACCGGGTTGAGGTAGACGATGTCGGCGCCGACCGTGTTCTTGATGTAGCCCAGCTTCTGGTCGATGCCGGCCAGGTCGCCGCCGAAGAACACGGCGGTGTTGCAGCCGCTGACGTTGGCCACCACGCTCGACCCCCAGGCATGCTTCTCGGTGGCGCAGCCGGCGTAGGTGTACTGGCCGTTGCCCACGTCGTTGCCGGCGTCGCCGTTGTAGAAGCGGTCCGGGAAGATCTGATACATCACGCCGTTCTTCATCCATGCCGGGGTGGTGAAGCCCGGGAGGATGAAGAAGTCGCCGGAGGACGGCTCGGTGGAGGTCGTACCCGCGGCGTTGAGCCAGGCCGTCGCGCTGCCGTCGTTGATCTGGAAGCGGTAGTACTTCTTCGAGGCGCTGGCCGGGATGGTGCCTTTCCAGAAATCGAAATTGCCGGTGGCGTCGTTCGCCGACCAACTCATCGCCACCCAGTGGAACGCGCCGTCCGCGCTGTCGTAGTACTTGATGTTGGCGCTGCCGATGTCGCCCTTGAAGGTGCGCAGGGTCAGCGTGACCGCCTGCGCGGCGGTCGGCTCGACGTGGTTGTCGTAGAGCGGGCCCTGGTCGTGGAACAGGCCGTTCCATTCCACGTTGTTGTCGTTGCTGGCGGCGCGTGCCTGGTCATGGATGGCCGGCAGTGCATAGAGCGCCAGCGCCGCAGCGAGCGCGCATGCCAGGGTGGATACCGAGCCGTGTGTTGCCTTGCCTTGATTGCCCATCGAACGCCCCTCCGCAGGTGGATGGAACCGGCCTGCCGCAGGCAAGCCGGGGTTCTTGCGCTTTCAGGAAACCAGGGCGCTTCGCCGCCTACATGGCGAGCGTGATCCGCGTGGCGCGCCCTGCCGTCACCCGCACCCAGGTGACCTCGCCGTAGCGGTCGCGGCCGCTCGCCCAGCCTTCGCCGCCGGACTGCTGCAGCGCCTCCAGGTCCGGGAACGACTTCAGCTTGCCGCTGACGCGGGCGGCCGCGCCGCCGTGGATCTTCAACAGATAGAAGCGCAGCGCCGGCTTGAAGCTGCCGCTCGCCTTGCCGATGTTCAACTGCACCGTGGCGCCCTGGCGCTGCACCGACAGCGGCTGCAGGAAGTACGCGCCGTGCTCGTAGTCGTAGCTGCTGCCGTCGTCGTCGTAGTAGTCGAACGTGCTGCGCTGTGCGGCGGGGAATACGTCGACGTCGAGCTGGGTCAGTGGCTGCTCGCCCACGTAATCCTCGGGCGGCCGGTTCGGGATGATCGCGCCCTCGCGGACGAACAGCGGGATATCGCTCCACGTCTTGCTGTCGATGGCCCGACGGATGGTCTGGCCGCCGTCGTACGTCTTGCCGCTGAACCAGTCGGTCCAGCGCCCGGCGGGAAGATAGATGTCCTTGGCGGTCTGGCCCTCGGCCACCACCGGCGAGGCCAGCAGCCAGTCGCCGAACAGCCAGCTGTCGACGTCGTTGCGCAGCTTCGGGTCGTGCGGCCAGTCGAACAGCAGCGGGCGCACCAGGCCGACGCCGGTGGCGCGGCGTGCGTGTTCGTAGCTGTAGATGTACGGGATCAGCGCGTAGCGCAGGCGGATCGCATCGGTTGCGGCTTTTTCAGCAACCGGGCCGTATACCCACGGCTGGCGCTTCTGGCCCAGCTCGCCGTGCACGCGGAAGATCGGCGTGAACGCGCCGAACTGGATCCAGCGCGCGTAGTTTTCCGGCGTCGGCGTGCCGTCCTTGAAACCGCCGCCGTCCATGCCCCATTGCATCGCGCCCACGTTGATCGCGCTGAGCATGCGCGCGCGCTGGCCGGCCATGCTGGCGAAGCCGGTGGGGATGTCGCCGGACCACAGGCCGTAGGCGTAGCGCTGCGAGCCCAGCCAGAAGTTGCGGTTGATCGACCACACGCGCAGGTTCGAGACGGCGCGCTGGCTGTCGTACAGCGCGCGCTGCATGTTCATGAACTCGGTATCGCTGCCGACGGTGTCCGCCTCGTCGTTCCACCAGCCGGCGATGCCGTGGTCGTAGCCGTACTTGATCGCCAGTTCGCCGAACCAGCGGCGTGCGGCGGGGAGGTCGAAGTCGATGTCCTTCACCGGCTTGTGCGAGAAGTAGTCGTCGCTGACCTTCTCGTCCGGCACCCAGAAACCGTGCGCGCTGGCGTAGCGTCCCTCCACCGTGTCGAGGTGGATGCGCGGCTTCATGATGCCGGTCAGGCGGATGCCGCGGGCGTCCATCTGCTTCTTCAGGGCGCCGCTGGGGCCGTCGGGGAACTTGGCCGGGTTCCAGCGGAACTCGCCGTAGTCGTCCTCGCCCCACGCCTTCCAGTCGAAGTCCAGCGTGATGTTGTCGAGCGGAATGTGTTTGGCGCGGTAGGTGTCGACGATCTGCAGCAGTTCCTGCTGGTCGATGCCCCACTGGCTGTTGGTGAAGCCCATCGCCCACTTCGGGAACAGCGGGGCGCGGCCGCTGAGTTGGGCCAGCTCGGCGAAGATCTGCGCGGGCGTGCCGAGCAGGATGTAGTAGTCGGCCTGCCGGCGCGCGGCGTCGACGGCGCTGATGGTGCCCGGCGCCAGGGTGAAGCTGGCGCCGTCGCTGTCCAGCAGCACGCCGTAGCCGGCGCTGCTCCACACGAACGGCGCGCCGGCGTGGCCCTGCTCGCCGGACATGGCCACTTGCTTGCCGTTGCGCAGCATGCCGGCCGAGGCATCTTCGGTGGCGTTGTAGCCGCCGATGCCGTACAGCGCGTCGCGCGGGTCGTGGCGCAGGTTCAGTGCGCCGGATGGTGCGGCGTCGAGGTCAATCTGCAGCAGTGGCCGCTGCTGCGCGTCGTCGATCCGCAGCTGGCGCTGCTGCCGGTCCCAGCGCACCGAGCCGCGCTCGCTGGCGAGCACCGGCCCGTTTGCGCCGTCGTCGCTGCGCCGGGCATCGAAGGCGCCCGGGCGGGCGGCGGGGTCGAGCACCAGCGCGGGCGCCGCGGCGGCGTGCGGGTGCTGCACGTGCACGATGCCGGGCGCGACGAAGCGCACGATGAGCTGGCCGCCCTGGGTGTCGATGCTGATGCCGTGCCTGACAGTCGTATCCATGAGCGGTGCCGGTGAAGTCGTTGCGGGGGACGCAGGCGCCTGGGCGATGCCGGCGCCGAGCGGAGCCAGGGCAAGGCCGAGGCACAGCCCGGCGAGGTGGCGTCGACGTGGGGAAACGGGTTTGCTCATCGCATCGAACTCCGTGGTCACTGCAGGATCGCGGTGGTGTACGCCGGCAGCTGCAGGCGCTCGTGCTGCACCGTGGCGCCGGGCCCGCTGCGCAGCCGCACGCGGTGGAACGGCTGGCCATCCAGCGCCAGTGACTGCGGCTGGCCGGACAGGTTGTGCACTACCAGCATGCGGCCATGTGCGTCGTCGAGTTGCCAGGCGGCGATGTGCGGGTTGTCGCTGGTCCATGGCCGGATCGCGCCGTCGCGCAGGGCCGGCAGCTCGCTGCGCCAGTGGATCAGCATGCTGTAGTAGTGCAGCAGCGAATCCGCATCGGCCTGCTGCGCCTCGACCGACACCTGCGGGCCGTCGTGCGCGGTGAAGCTTTTCCAGGTGGTTTCGCCCGGCGCGTCCGGCACGCGGTTCCAGCGCATCGGTTCGCGCAGGTCGGGGTCCGGTTTCCTGCCGCGCATGCCCAGCTCCTCGCCGTAGTAGACGAACGGCTGGCCGGGCAGGGTGAGCAGCATCGCGGCGGCCATGCGCATGTGCTGCGGGTTGCCGCCCAGCTGGCTCATCACGCGTTCCTGGTCGTGGTTGGACAGAAACGGTGCGTCCACGCCGGACCTGCCGGCGACCTGGCGGTAGGCGGCGTCGGTGTGCGCGAGCAATGCGCCGAGGTCGCCGGCGCGCTCGCTGCGCGCGCTGTCGATCAACTGCACCGCCAGCGGGAAATCGAACACCGCGCTGAGCGGCTTGAAGTACGGCGCCAGCTCGTCGGCGGAGTCGCGGGTCACCTCGCCGACGACGTAGGCCGCCGGGTTGACCTGGTCCAGGCCACGGCGGAACTCGGACCACCAGGCGAGGTTCTTCTGCAGCGTGAGCGGGTTGTGGATGTCCGCCTTGAAGTCGTAGTAGATGTGCTGCGCGGCATCGAGACGGAAGCCGTCCACGCCTTTCTTCAGCCAGTACTGGCCGAGCTTGACCATCTCCCGGCGCACTGCCGGCGTGTCGTAGTCGAGGTCGGGCATTTCGCGGGAGAAGTCGCCCAGGTAATGCGCCTTGCCGAGCGCATGCCAGGCCTGCGCGCCGGCGGCGTCCTCGGCGTGCAGGTCGGTGTGCGGGCCGGCCCAGCTGTACCAGTCGTGATGAGGGTCGGCGGGATCGCGCGCTGCCTTGAACCACGGGTGCTGGTTGCTGGTGTGGTTGATCACCAGGTCGATGATCACCTTGATGCCACGCTTGTGCGCCTCGCGCAGCAGGCGCTCGAAGTCGGCCATGCTGCCGTACTGCGGGTTGATCGCGTAGTAGTCGGTGATGTCGTAGCCGTGATAGGTCGGCGAGGGGTTGATCGGCATCAGCCAGATGCCGCTGACGCCAAGCGACTGCAGGTAGTCGAGCTTGGCGGTGACGCCGTTCAGGTCGCCGATGCCGTCGCCGTTGGTGTCGACCCAGCTGCGCACGAAGATCTCGTACCACACGCCGGAGGGCGCCGACGCAGCCGGCGCGGCGGGCGCGGCCAGCGCCGGGGCGAACCCGCCCGACGCGAGTGCGGACAGGGTCAGCAGCATGGATGTCAGGAGTCGACGGATCATGGCGCTGCCGCCGCGGTGCGCTGCGCAACGTCCAAGGCGCCGCCGGCGCGCGCCACGAACTCGTGGTGCAGCGGCAGCGTGTTCTTCGCGCGGCCGATCAGGGTGCGGATGTCGGCGAGGAAACCGTCCAGTTGCGTGTCGGTCAGTGCGTCGGCCAGCGGGTGGTGGCGCTCCGGCACGATGCGCTGGCCCAGCAGCACCTGCACCCAGCCGGTCTCGGCGAACAGCTCCTCGCCTTCGCGGAAGACCATGCCGGTGCGGCGGAACAGCTCGATCCGGCGCGCCAGCGAGGGCGGAATCTCCATCGCACCGCACTGCTGCCAGAACGGCGTGTCGGTGCGCTCGGTGGCCTTGTAGTGCAGGATCAGGAAGTCACGCACGTGTTCGTACTCGAAGCGCGTCTGGCGGTTGTATTCGTCCGCCAGCGCGCTGTCGCAGCGGCGGTCGGGGAACATCGCCAGCAGGCGGCTGACGCCGGACTGCACCAGGTGGATGCTGGTCGATTCCAGCGGCTCCATGAAACCGGCGGCCAGGCCCAGCGCGAGGCAGTTGCGGTTCCACGCGAGCCGGCGCATGCCGGTGACGAAACGCAGCGGGCGCGGATCCCCCAAGGGCTCGGTCTCCAGGTTCGCCACGAGTTGCGCGGCGGCCTCGTCGTCGCTGATGAAGCGGCTGCAGTACACGTGGCCGTTGCCGGTGCGATGGCGCAGCGGGATGCGCCACTGCCAGCCGGCGGTGCGCGCGCTGGCCTGGGTGTACGGGCGCATCGGGCCGCCCGGCGCGCTGCCCACCGCCAGCGCACGGTCGCAGGGCAGCCAGTGCTGCCAGTTCTCGTAGCCGGTGTGCAGCGCACCCTCGATCAAGAGGCCGCGGAAGCCGGAGCAGTCGATGAAGAAGTCGCCGTCGACGCGTTCGCCGTGCTCCAGTTGCAGCGATTCGATGAAGCCGTCGCCTTCGCGCAGGCGCACCTCCACCACCTTGCCCTCGATGCGCTGCACCGCGCCCGGCGCGATGCGCTCGCGCAGGTATTGCGCGTAGCGCGAGGCGTCGAAGTGGTAGGCGTAGCGCAGACCGCCGAGCGGGCTGTCGGGAATCTTCTCCAGCGGCGCGAAGCGGTTTTCCGCGGCGGCTGCGGCGTTGAGCGAATACGCCCACAGGTCCGGCGCGTCCGCGGCGCCGCCGCGCGCTTGCACGGCGCGCAACCAGTAATGGTGGAACGGGGTCAGCCCCAGTGGCAGGCCGAGGTCGCCGAAGGCGTGCAGGTAGGAATCGCCGGGGCGGGTGAAGCCGTTGAGCTGCACGCCCAGTTTGTAGGTGCCGTGGGCGAAGCGCAGCATCTCGTCCTCGTCGATGCCGAGGAAGCGGTTGATGTGGCGGATCTGCGGAATGGTGGCCTCGCCCACGCCGACGGTGCCGATCTCGGCCGATTCGACCAGCCGGATCTGCACCTGCGAGCCGAGCGCCTGCGTCAGCAGCGCCGCCGCCAGCCAGCCGGTGGTGCCGCCGCCGACGATCACGATGCGGCGGATGCGGGGATCGTTCATGTCATGGCTCCTCGGCATCCGGTGTGCGCGGCGCGACGCCGTCGCGGGTCATGAAAAAAAAGCCCCGCCGGACAACACACAGCGGGGCACCTTGGGGAGGTAAGGTCGATACGACTTACTGGAACTTGTACGAGGCGCCCAGCGAATAGGTGCGGCCGTAGCGTTCCCAGGTCTGCACTTGGCGCGGGTCGTTGTTCTGGAACGTGGTGAAGATCTTGTTCGACAGGTTGGAGCCCTGCGCGATCAAGGTCAGGCCCTTCAGGCTGCCGCTGTCGAACGTGTAGCTCACCTGCGCGTCGTAGCTGCTGCCGCCCCTCAAGGTCTGCTCGACACGCGTGGCGCTGATGCCCGACACCTCGCCCAGGAAGTTGGAGCGGTAGTTGTCGCTGATACGCGCCTCGAATCCGTTGTGCTGGTAGTACAGCGTGGCGTTGGCGACCCACTTCGACAGGCCCGGCACGGTGATCGGCGTCGGATTGCCGGGGTAGACCAGCGAGCTCTTGGTGCGGTTGCCGGTGAGGATCACGCCGAAGCCGTCCAGCGGTTGCGCGATCAGGTTGAACGGCAGGTTCAGGGTGCCCTGAAGACCCTTCACGTAGCCGCGGCCATCGTTGGTCGGCCCGGTGACGATGCCGTAGGGGGTACCCAGCAGGGGCAACTGCTGCGCGGACAGCTTGAACGGCAGGAAGGGGCTGAAGTCGTACAGGAAGGACGCGTTCGGGTTGATGTAGTCGTGCAGGCCGATGAAGTAGCCCGACACCGAGAAGTAGCCACCGCCGCCGCTGCGGCACAGGTCGGAATTCTTCTGGTCGGCGGAGTTGCACTGGTAGCTGTTGCCGCCACTGAAGTAGTGCTCGTAGCTGACATTGAAGTTGTCGGCCATGGTTGGCCGCAGCTTCGGGTTGCCGCCCTTGGCGCTGAAGTAGGCCTGGTTCGGGTCGGTGCTTTGCAGGTGCGAGTTGTCGCCGCTAACCCCAAGACCGGCGTTCATCTGGTCCATGCGCGGGCGGGCCAGGGTGCGGGCGGCGCTGACGCGCAGGTCATCGTTGTCGGTGAATCCGAAGATCAGGTTCGCGCTGGGCAGGTAACGGGTGTAGCTGGTACTGCCGGTTACCGGGATCAGCACGATGTTGTTGCCGGTGGTGGCGCTGTCCGGCGCCACGCGCTCGCCGCTCGCACGCTGCGAGGTGCGCTGCGCCTGGATGCCGAAGTTGCCGCGCAGGCTGACGCCACCCAACTGGGTGTCGATGTTGAATTGCACGTACGGCGTGAAGACGTTCTCATGCGTCTTCCAATCCGGCGGCGTGCCGGTGTTGGAGCCGAATGTCGGCACGTTGGCCAAGCTGCCGTTGCCGATCAGGGCGAACGGGTTGTAGCAAAGCTGCGAGCCGACGCCCATCCACGACAGCGGATCGCAACTGCTGCCACCCTGGATCGCTGCGGTGGTGACGGCACTACCGCCGCTGATGGTGCCGCCGCCCAGGGTCAGGAAGCTCTGGTCGATGTGGTAGGACTTGTTGCGACGGCTGTTGCTCACGCCGAACTCCATGCTGGAGAACGGACCGCTGGCAAAGCTGCGTTCCACCGCGATGCGCACGTTGGCGAGCGAATCGACGGTGCGCGGCGCATTGATGAAGCCGGCCTGCACCACGTCGCTGCCCGCGCCCCAGCCCTGCGGGTCGGTCAGCACCACGCCATTGGTGTAGTCCAGCGATGGGTTGAGGAAGAGCATGCCGTTGCCGAGCTCGTTGAAGCCCACGGTGTCGGTGGCTCCGGTCTTGTTGTAGCCGGTGCCGGAATAGCTTTCGAGATTGACGTCACGACGAGTCGCGCGCGAGTAGTTCGCGTTGGCGTTGATCGTCCAGTTCTCGTTGATGGTGAACTTGTTTTCCCAGTTGAAGTTGGTGACCCCGGCGCTGGTGCTGTTGTAGTCGTTGCGGATCACCGGCGTCACGTTGGCGTAGGTGCCGCTCTGCACGAAGCCGCCGCCACTGACGTGGGGATCCGGTATCACCACGCCGCCGGGCTGCAGCTGCGCCGAGCTCCACCACAGCGGAAACTCCATGCCCTTGGCCTGCTGCACTTCCTTGAAGTTGTCGTAGGTCAGGTCGATGGTGCCGGTGTAGTGCTCGTTCGGCTGCCACTGCACGGTGGCCAGTGCGCCGTTGCGCTTCATCGAATCGGTGATGCCGAAGTTCTTCGAGCCGCCGATCACCGCGTCGCCGTTGCTATCGCTCGGATAGCCCCACGGCCCTTGGTGCTGGATCTGCGTGGGGTTGTTCTCCAGGTCCACGCCCAGGGTCACGCCCACAGTGTGGTCGGCGAACTGGTTCACCCACACGCCGTTCAAGTTGTAGCCCTTGTTGCTCACGCCCTTGCCCGGTGCCAGCTCGGACATGCTGTTCCAGATGTACTTGGCGTTCACCGCCGCCTCGGGGCCGCTCTTCTCCAGCGGGCGGATGGTGTGCATGTCGACCGTGCCGGACAGACCCTGGCCGATCAGGTTGGCGGAGGGCGACAGGTGCACCACCACGTTGTCGAACCAGCTCGACGGGTACTGATCGAACTGCACGTCGCGGTTGTTCGAGGTGGAGACCTGCTGGCCGCCGTTGACCAGCGCGGTAGAGAAGTCGGGGCCCAGGCCGTGGATGGTCAGCACCTGCGGGCGGCCATTCAAGGTCTGCACGGCGAGGCCGGGCAGGCGGCCGAGGGTGTCGGCGATGCTCACGCCGGGGAGCTTGCCGACCTGCTCGGCCGACACCGCCTCGACGATGGTGCTGGCGTTGCGCTTCAGCGCGGTGGAGTTCTCGATGCTGCTGATGAAGCCGTTGACTTCGACTGCCTGCATCTGTGTCTTGTGCTTGTCCTTTTCGTCCTTCTTGGACTGCTCGGCCGAGGTGGTCGGCGCCTGATCCTGCGTGCTCTGCTGCGGGCCAGCCGCGGGCGCGGTGGCGGCATAGGCCGCGCCGCACATGCCAAAGCATACCGATGCAATCGCCATCGCCAGCATGTTGTGTTTCAGAACCATGAAATCCCCTCCCACAAAGGTGTGTCGCCGTCGATCTCAGTTATTGGATTCCCCCGCGCTTCCGTCGGCGACGACCGTCGGCAGGTGCGCTGCCGAGGTTTTCGGCGGCGTGTTTGCATGGTAGGCCGGCAGTTCCGCAGCGAAGCATTTCCTGCATACGTATTCATGGCGGGCGCCGTATAGCGGTTATTGCGTTGCAGCACCGCGCGTCCCGACAGCGGCTCCCGGTGGCGCGAGCCGCGATGCGACTCGACCTTCGCCCGCAGCGTATGCGCCGCGGCCGATCGCCCCGCAGGCGCGGCATGCGGCAGCTGCAGCACGAATGAATACGTATGCACACCGGTGCTGATCGCAACAGGGCTGAGGCTAAGCTGATCGCCATTCCATGACGGGTGCGCAAATGTGCCCGCCTCATCGCGGGGACACGTCCTAATGAGTGATGCACCCTGGTGGCGCGGAGCCGTCACCTACCAGATCTATCCGCGCAGTTTTCTCGACACGGACGGCGACGGCGTGGGCGATCTGCCGGGCATCATCGAGCGGCTCGACTACGTGACCGGCCTTGGCGTGGACGCGATCTGGATCGCGCCGTTTTTCAAGTCGCCGATGGCCGACTTCGGCTACGACATCGCCGACTACCGCGACGTCGATCCGTTGTTCGGCACGCTGGCGGATTTCGACGCGCTGCTGGCGAAGGCGCACGCGCTGGGGCTGAAGGTGATGATCGACCAGGTACTCAGCCACACCTCGGCCGAGCACGCGTGGTTCCGCGAAAGCCGGCAGAGCCGCGACAACCCGCGCGCCGACTGGTACGTGTGGGCCGAGGCGAAGGACGACGGCAGCGCGCCGAACAACTGGCTGTCGCTGTTCGGCGGCAGCGCCTGGCAGTGGGAGCCGCGCCGCGGCCAGTACTACCTGCACAACTTCCTGACTTCGCAGCCGGACCTGAATTTCCACCATCCCGACGTGCGCGCGGCCATTCTCGACAGCGTGCGCTTCTGGCTCGACAAGGGCGTGGACGGCTTCCGCCTGGACGCGATCAACTTCTGTTTCCACGACGCCCAACTGCGCGACAACCCGCCCAAGCCGAAGGAGAAGCGCACCGGCCGCGGCTTCAGCCCGGACAACCCGTACGCGTTCCAGTACCACTACTACAACAACACGCGGCCGGAGAACCTGGCCTTCCTCGGCGAGCTGCGCGCGCTGATGGACCGCTACCCGGGCGCAGCCACGCTGGGCGAGATCTCCTCTGAGGATTCGCTGGCGACGATGGCCGAGTACACCCGCCCCGGGCGGCTGCACATGGGCTACAGCTTCGAGCTGCTCACCGACGACTTCAGCGCCGCGCACATCCGCGGCACGGTGCAGGCGCTGGAAGCGCAGATGACCGACGGCTGGCCGTGCTGGGCGATCTCCAATCACGACGTCGAGCGCGTGCTGACCCGCTGGGGCGGCGGCCAGCCATCCAGGCAACTGGCCAACCTGCTCACCGCGATGCTGTGTTCCCTGCGCGGCTCGGTGTGTGTCTATCAGGGCGAGGAACTGGGGCTGACCGAAGCGGAGCTGCCGTACGAGGCGCTGCAGGACCCCTACGGCATCGCGTTCTGGCCGCAGTTCAAGGGCCGCGACGGTTGCCGCACGCCGATGCCGTGGCACGACGCCGATGCGCAGGCCGGCTTCAGCCGCGGCACGCCGTGGCTGCCGGTGCCGCCGGAGCACCGCGCGCTGGCGGTGAACCGGCAGGAAGCCGACGCGCATTCGGTACTGCACGGCTTCCGCACCTTCATGCACTGGCGCAAGTCGCAGCCGGCGCTGCGCTGGGGCGACATCGCCTTCATCGACACCGCCGAGCCGGTGCTGGCGTTCACCCGCCGCCTGGACGGGCAGGCCGTGCTGGTGGTGTTCAACCTGGATGGCTCCGCCGTCGACGTCGACTTGCCCGCCGCATCCGGCGAGCTGCAACCGCTGGATGGCCATGGCCTGGCGAGCGGCTGTCTCGACGGCGGCCGGTTGCGATTGCCCGGCCACGGCGCGTGGTTCGCCCGCGTGGCGTAATGGCGCCGCGCCGCCGCCCGCTCGTGTCGTGGTGGCTGCTTGGCGTGCTGCTGCTTGCCGGCTGCGCGCCCGCCCTCGCGGCGGATGCCGTTGCCGGCGACGAGCCGGTGCAACTGCAGTTCGATGCACCCGCGTTCGCGCCGCAGCGAATCAAGGTGGCCGTCTATCTGCCACCCGGCTACGCACGGGCATCCGGCCGCCGCTACCCGGTGCTGTACGCGAACGACGGCCAGGACATGACGGCGGTCGGCCTGCAGCCGACCCTGGCGCAGCTGTATCGGGACCAGGCGATCGAGCCGCTGATCGTGGTGGCGATCCGCATGCTCGACGACCGCGCCAGCGGCTACGGCCTGTCCGACCGTGCCGCGGCGCGCAGCCTGGTCGGCGGTTCGCGGATCGGCCCGATCGGTATGCGCGCGCAGGACTATTCCGCATGGGTCGCCACCGCGCTGGTGCCGTATGTGGACACGCACTACCGCACGCGCCGGTCCGCGCGCGGGCGCACGATGCTGGGCTGGTCGCTCGGCGCGTTGAACGCGTTCAACCTCGGCTGGCAGTACCCGGAGGTATTCGGTCAGGTCGGCGCGTTTTCGCCCTCGTTCTGGCTGGCTGCGGACCGCAGCAGCGCCACTGCGATCCAGCACACGCGGCTGGCACAGGCGATGGTCGATCATGGGCCCGGGCGCGCGGGCCTGAAATTCTGGTTCGCGGCGGGTACGACGGAGGAAACCGCGGACCGCGACGGCGACGGCATCAACGATACGGTCGACGACGTGCAGGACCTGCTCGAAGGCTATCGCGGCGCCGACGGCTTTCGCGCACGTGGCCTGAAGCAGCTCGGCTATTCGATCAACCTGGACTACGCGGGACATCCGTCGCGCAGGGCGGATGCCTCGCTGTTCCTGTTGCCTGGCGGCCAGCACGACCAGGCGTCATGGAAGCGGATGCTGCCGCCGTTCCTGCGCTGGGCCTACGCCCGGCCCCGGCAAAAACCGTTGTAGGAGCCCGCTGGCGGGCGATGCTCTTGCTCTGAATCTCCGGAGCAGAAGCATCGCCCGCTAGCGGGCTCCTACATGCAGATGACAGACCGCGAACCTATTTCCGCTCGGCGGCGCTGGCGTCGCGGATGCCGCGGAACTCGGAGTCCTTGCTCCAGTCCGGCCACTGGCCGGAATTCGCCAGCTGGCTGCCCACGGCGTAGAGCAGCTGCAGGTCGCGCGCCATGCCGGTGAACGACCAGCTGGCCTGCCATTCGTCGGACGGCTGGTGGTAGTGCTTGGCGACGTATTCGTCCTCGGCCGCCTTGCCGGCCTTCAGACCGCCGTTGACCCAGTCGTTGCCGGAGCCGAACGAGATCGCCGGCACGCCGCGCTTGGCGAACGAGAAATGATCGGAGCGGAAGAAGTGGCCGGCCTCCGGCTTCGGGTCGGCGGTGTAGCTCATGCCGTACTGCTTCGCGTCGGCGATCAGGTCGTCCAGCAGGCCCAGCTTGGCGCTGCCGGAAATGGTGAAGTTGCGCGCGGGGCCGTGCGGGTCGAGCGCGTCCATGTTGAGCACGCCGGCGGTGGTGGCCAGCGGGTACAGCGGGTTGGCGGCGTAGTACTCGGAGCCGAGCAGGCCCTTCTCCTCGGCGGTGACGTTGAGGAACACCACCGAGCGCTCGGGCCGCGGTGCGTGTGCAAATGCGCGGGCCAGCTCGATCAGCGCCGCGGTGCCGGTGGCGTTGTCGACCGCGCCGTTGTAGATGCGGTCGCCCTTCGCGTCGGGCTGGCCGACGCCGAGGTGATCCCAGTGCGCGCTGTAGATCACCGTCTGCTCCGGGTGCTTGCTGCCCTCGATGCGGCCGACGATGTTGTGCGAGGTGATCACGCTCTTGTCGACCTTGAAGCTGGCCGACAGGCTCTCGCCCTTCAGCGTCACCGGCTTGAACGCCCGCGTCTGCGCCTGCTTCTTCAGCGCGTCGAAGTCCAGCCCGGCGTGCTTGAACATCGCAACCGCGAGGTCGCGCTGGATCCACGCCTCCAGTTGCGGATGCACGGCCGAGGGCTGGTCGCGCACGATATCGAACATCGTGTTGGTGTTGGAGTTCTTCACCGTGGCCCAGCCATACGAGGCCGGCGCGGTTTCGTGCACGATCAGCAGGCCCAGCGCACCCTGCCGCGCGGCTTCCTCGTACTTGTAGGTCCAGCGGCCGTAGTAGGTCATCGCCTTGCCGCCGAAGTCGCCGTGCCCGGTCTCGAAGTCGGGGTCGTTGACCAGCACCACGGCGATCTTGCCGTGCAGGTCGACGCCCTTGAAGTCGTCCCAATGGCGCTCCGGCGCCTTGACGCCGTAGCCGACGAACACCAGCGGGGCGTTCTCGATCGCCACCGCGGTCGAGCCGTCCATCGGTGCGCGCACGGCGATCTGCCCGCCCTGGCTCAGGGCTTCGTGTTTGTCGCCGAGGGCGAGCGTGAGCTTCGGCGTGCCGATGATCTGGCTGCGTCGCAGCGGCACCGCCTGGGTCCAGCCGCGCTTGCCGTCCTTGAGGTCGCCGCCGGGCTGCAGCCCGGCGGCCTTCATCTGCGCCACCACGTAGTCGATCGTCTTCGTCTCGGCCGGCGTGGCCGGACCGCGGCCTTCGAACGCGTCCGAGGACAGCGTCTTCACTTCGGCGGAAAGGCGTTCGGTGCTGAAGGCCGGGACGTCGGCGGCCTGCGCAGCAGAGCACGCGGCGATGATCAGGGCGGAGAGGAGCAATCGCTTCACGGGCAGTCACCGGTCGGGGAAGAGGTTCCCCGATGGTAGTGAGCATCCGCCGACAGGTCTATCCGGTGCCGGGCGACATGTTCCTAGTACGTACCGATCACCTTGCCGCTGGTGGGGTCGATCTTCAGCTTGACGTGGTTGCCGGCGGGGTTTCTGGCCTTGGCCGTCCACATGCCGTCCTCGAAGTCCACGTCGTGCACGTGCGTGTAGCCCTGGGTTTCCAGCGCCGCGCGCACGTCCTGCTTGCTCAGCCGCGACACCTGTTCATCCGGATACACCTGGCCGGTGCCGGCGTCGATGCGCAGGTCCACCCGGCTGCCGTTTGCGCTCCTGGCCTCGGCGTACCACATGCCGTCCCTGAACTTCAGGTCGTGCACCTTGGTGTAGCCCTGCGCGGTGAGCTGGCTTTGCACCTGCGGTTCGGTCATCGCCTGCTGCGCCGCCGCAGCGGTGGGGAGTACCAGTACCGGCGTTGCCAGCGCCAGGGCGAGGGTCAGTGGGGCGAGCTTGTGGGTCATGGCGGGGCACCTCGTTGCTTGCGGGAAACCCGAGTCTCGGGTCGACCCGTTCAACCGGCAGTGAATGCGGCCTGCCGGCGGCAGCGCGCGTTCAGGCAGGTGATGCTGGCGTCAAGCTTTTCCCGGGCACGCCGATATCTTGTGCTCGTGCCCGGCAGCCACCAGTTGGCTATAGTGCCGGCTGGACAGGGGGACGAGGTTTCGATGAGCGAGCGATCTTCAGGACCGCAGGGCACCCGGTTTTTTTCCACCGAGGCGTTGCGGCGGTACGCCAGCGACGCCGAAAGCGCGACGGAGCGCCCGATCAGTGTGCGCGAGCCGGTGCTGGAAGGCAGCAGCCTCGGCATCGAAGGCCATCGCTTCGCCTTGGGGCCGGGCCGGCAGGCGATCGGCCGCCGCGCCGACAACGAGATCGTGATCGACGACCTCAGCGTATCCGGCAACCACGCCTGGATCACCAATCAGCGCGGCCGCTGCGTCATCGTGAACACGTTGTCCACCAACGGCACCTTCGTGAACGACCGGCGCATCCACGAGGCGGCCTTGCGCCACGGCGACCACATCCGGCTGGGGCAGGCGGAGTTCGTGTTCCTGACCCGCGAGCACGGCCAACCGGAACCGGCATCGCGGCGCCGGATCGTCGTTGCCGTGCTGCTCGCCGCCGTGGGCGCGCTGGCCGCGCTGGCGTGGTGGTTCTTCGGGTCGCCGTGAGCGAGGTCGCCATCCCGCAGCAGGTCGGCCGCTACCGCATCGAGGGTGTCCTCGGCGAAGGCGCGATGGCGGTCGTCTATGCCGGCTTCGACCCGGACATCGAGCGCAAGGTGGCGATCAAGTGCCTGCACCGCGAGATTGCCGCCGATCCCGTCTACCGGCGCCGCTTCCTGGTCGAGGCGCGCGCCGCCGGCCACCTGACCCACCCGCACATCGTCACCATCTTCGACGTCGGCGAGACCGACGACGGCCGTTCGTACATCGCGATGGAGCGGCTTTCGGGCGAGACGCTCGCCAGCGCGGTCACCCGCGAAGGCTTTCCGTCGCTGCCGGTGATCATCGACCTGGTGGGTCAGCTCGCCGCGGCGCTCGACTATGCGCATGCGCGCGGCGTGCTGCACCACGACGTCAAGCCCGAGAACATCATGCTGGCCGACGGCTGGAGCTACGCCAAGATCAGCGACTTCGGCATCGCCGAGCGCCGCGGCGTGCTGCGCGATGCCGGCGGGGTATCCGCGGAAGTCGGCGGCACCCCGGCCTACATGGCGCTGGAGCGCCTGCGCGGCGAGCGCACCGACGCGCGCAGCGACCTGTTCTCGCTGGGCGTGGTGCTGTACTGGCTGCTCACCGGCAAGCTGCCGTGGCCGGACATCGGCAACCCGCAGCAACTGGTCAGGAAGCGCCTGCGTTCGCCGCGCCCGCCGATCCGCCCGCGCGACCCGGCCACGCCGTCGATCCTGGTCAGCATCGTGCGCACCCTGCTGGCGCCCGCGGCGGAGTCGCGCTACCAGCGCGGCGCCGAGGTCATCGAGGACCTGCGCCTGGCCGCGCGCGAGTACGAGCGCGAGCGGGAAGACCCGCTGGCGACCCGCATCATTTCCCTGCGCCTGCGCTGGGCCAGCAGCCTGGGCGCGATCCTGAGCCTGGTGCTGGTGCTGGGGCTGGCCGCGATCTACGCCAAGCAGAGCGCCGCAGTGACCGGCGTGGCGCTGGATTTCGGCAGCTCGATGGGGCGCATGATCGCCAGCGAGTCGGCCGAGAACCTGCTGCTCGGCGACCAGGCCGCCACCCGCGCGCTGGTCACCGACGTTTCGCGCAACCGGCAGATCCGCTACCTGGCGATCGCCGACCGCGACGGCGGCGTCATCGCCAGCACGCAGCCGCAGGAGGTCGGCCAGCGGCTGTCCGCGCCGGATGGGGAAAAGTACCTGCCGCGATCGGGCGACATCCAGAGCTACCTCAGCCGCACCGCGGGCGGGCGCGAGCAGGGCGGCATGCTGTTGTTCGACGTGCCGATCCATTACCAGGCCAAGACGGTGGGCGACCTGCGCCTGGGCATCAGCAATGCGGCGCTGCGTGCGGCACAGCGCACCACGTTGTGGGTGATCGCCGTGGTGCTGGTGCTGACCCTGGCGGCCGTGGTCGGCGCGGCCTACTGGCTGTTCCGTCGCCCGCTCAACACGCTGGACCTGCTGGGCGACGCGTTGCTGAAGGTGGCGCGCGGCGACTTTCGCCATCGCATCCGGCTGGCCCGCCGCGACGAGCTGGGCCGCCTGTTCGCCGCCTTCAACCTGATGAACGGCGCGCTGCAGGCCCGCCAGCACCGGTCCGGAATGGCCGCGCCGGCTGCCGTCGAGGACGTCACGCGACCGACGCGGATCATGTCGGCGGCCAGCGAAGAGGGCGCCGGCGAGTCCTGAAGCTGCGGCTCAGTATTGCTTGAGCCGCTGCTTGAGTTCGCGCGCGCGGGTGCGGTAGACGATCGCCGGCTCGTAGTCCGGCGCGATCGCCAGGATCCGGTCCCACAGCGCGATGGCCTGGTCCAGCTGCTGGTCGCGGTACAGCACGATCGCGCGCTCGTGGTACGAGTCCAGCAGTTGCTTGCGCAGCGCCGCCGCGCCGGTCCCGGCCGGCTTCAGGCCGGGGTCGAGGGTCAACGCCTGGTCGAGGCGGGCCAGCGCCTGCTGCCGATGGCCCTGGCCGAGCAGGGACACGCTCTCCTCCTGCAGTCGGCGCGCCGCCGTTGCCGGCGATTCGCTGGCCCGCACGATCGCCGTCGGCAGCACGGCGTCCGCCGGCACCGCGGCCGCGGCATCGGCAGACAGCGGCATGTGCAGCGTCTCGCCGACGCGCAGCCGCGAAGGGTCGGTCGAGCCGTTGTAGCGGGCCAGGATCAGGAACTGGTTCGCGTCGCCGAGATAACGCTCGGCCAGGGTGCTGTAGGAGTCGCCCGGCTGCACCACGTGTGCGCGCCAGCGCTCGCCCAGCAGTTGCCGCGGATCGGCGGTGAGCTGGCGCAGCATGGCGCGCGCCGCACGGTCGCCCGGATGCTGTTCCAGGTAGTGCCGCAGGGCCTTTTCGCCTTCGGCGTAGTGTCCGGACTGAAGCTGGTTGCCGATCGCGGCCAGTGACCGCCCGCCGGACGCACTGGCCGCCGTTGACGCCGCCGTCGCCGTCGGCGGGGACGATGGCGTGGTCACCACCGAGGAATGCGCGCCGCGCAGCGAGCTGCAGCCGCCCGCGCCCAGCGTGGCCAGCATCGTCACCATCAGCGCCAGCTTTCGCCATCGGCCGGTGGTGTCAGACGGCAGGGCGTGGGCGTCGATCGGTGTGTTCATCGTGTGGAGCTTCGCTCTGGCGGCATTCATCTAGGCCTTCCGTGTGCGCCGGGGCTTCGCCTGCGCCGCCGCGATCAGTTGCTGCAGGTAGGTGATGCCTTCCTCTTCCGGGAAGAACGCCACCACGTCGGCCACGCTCAATTCATGCCGTCGGCGCAACGCGAGGAATTCCTCGCGCGCCCGCGCCAACCGCTGCGCCGCCACGGCCTTCTTGCCGAGCGGCTTGGCCGGCGGCGGTTCGGCCTGGCGTTCGAGCCTGGTCAGTTCTTCCTGGAACTGGCGGAAATCGTATTTCTGGGTGGTCATGAAGTAGAGGGTATCGGTGGTTGGTCCGATTTTCGCACGTCAGGCCATGCCGCGCAGTCGTGCCGTCCTTGGCCTTGCTCCGGGCCGGCCTTTCGCCGATCGGCGTGTGGGCATGACGGACCCGAGCGCTGATTGGAATGATTGTGGCGCCCGCAGCCCGCCACTCGTCATGCCGACGCCCCGGCTTGCAGTGCGCAAACCAGCCTTCAGCGTTTTCACGGGAAGGTCACTTGTGCAAAGCCTAAGATTGTGACTCACGTCGCAGTTTTGTCGACGGAAGGACTGGCCGCTGCGGGGATGCAGGGGAGGCTCAAGCATGTACGGATTATTCCGATTTCGTGCACTGCACTGGCAATTGTTGCTGGTCTCGGTCGAGTTTGTACTGTTGCTGGCGAGTGTCTATGCCGCGGTAGTGCTGCGTTACCTGGGCGATGCCGGCGCCCAGGATGCATTCAGGCAAGCGTTGCACTGGCGGGGGCTGCTGGTGGCGGCGATGCTGATTGTCTCGATGACGGCGCTGGGGCTGTACCAGATCCATCTGCGGGCGGGCTGGCTCGGGCGGCTCAGTCGGCAAGGCGTTGCCTTCTTGCTGGGCGGTATTGCGCTTACCGTGGTGTACTACATGGCTCCTCCGGCCTATCTGGGTCGCGGGGTTCTGGGCATCACGCTGGTAGTGGGCTACGTCGTTGTGGCGTTGTGGCGGGCGGCATTCCTGGAGTTCGTGGACGCCGACCTGTTCAAGCGCCGGGTGGTGATGTTCGGTGCCGGCGAGTGCGCCGTCGAGGTGAGCCACAAGATGCGTCGCAGGACTGATCAGCGCGGGTTCAAGGTCCTGGGTTACGTGCCGGTCGGTACCGATCCGGTGTCCATTTCCGCGCCTTTGCTGCTGCATCCCGACGGGGCCCTGTACGAATGGGCGGCCCGCTTTGGCGTGGACGAAATCGTGGTGGGGCCGGACGATCGCCGCGGCACCTTGCCGGTGGACGCGTTGTTGGAATGCAAGCAGCGCGGCGTGGCAGTGACCGAGCTCACCGAGTTTTTCGAGCGCGAGGCCGGCAGGATCAAGATGGATCTCACCAACCCCTCGTGGCTGGTCTTTTCGGATGGCTTCAACAGCTCGCCGGTGCGGCGCACGATCAAGCGGGCTTTCGACGTGGTCGTCGCCGCGCTGGTCTTGCTGGTGGCGTGGCCATTGATGCTGTTGACGGCCCTGGCCATCCGGCTGGAGTCAGGTCGCGGCGTGCCGATCCTGTACCACCAGGAACGAGTGGGCGAAAACGGCGAGCTGTTTTCGCTGATCAAGTTCCGCAGCATGTGCATCGACGCCGAGCGCGACGGGGTGGCCCGCTGGGCCAGCAAGAACGACGGCCGGGTGACCCGGGTCGGGCATTTCATCCGCAACGCCCGGCTGGACGAGCTGCCGCAGCTCTGGAACGTGCTGCGCGGCGACATGAGCATCATTGGCCCGCGCCCGGAGCGACCGCAGTTCGTGGCCGACTTCAACACGCGCATCTGCTATTACCGCTTGCGCCATTGCGTGAAGCCGGGGCTGACCGGCTGGGCCCAGCTGCGCTACCCGTACGGTTCGTCCCTGGAGGACGCCGAGCAGAAGCTGAATTTCGACCTGTTTTACGTGAAGAACCACAACCTCGTGTTTGATCTGGCCATCCTGGTCCAGACCGTGGAAGTGGTGCTGTTCGGGCGTGGTGCACGCTGAAATCGAAGGGAACAGAGGAGAACATGCGATGAGACCGCTCCCGGGAAACTGCGTCTTCTGGCTGATGATAGCGGCTGCCTTGCTGCTTGGCGGCTGCAGAAGTGCACCGGTCATCGATGGGTCGGCCGCGGCGCCGCCGACGACGACGGAGCACTACATCATCGGTCCGGGCGACTCGCTGGAAATTTTCGTGCGCGACAATCCCAGCCTGAGCACCACGGTGCCGGTGCGCCCCGACGGACGTATCTCCATCCCGCTGGTGCAATCCATCGTGGCCGCCGGCGAAACCCCGGAAAAATTGGCTGGCGACCTGGAAAGCGCGTTGAGCCGCTACGTCCGTTCGCCGCTGGTGACCGTGATCGTCAAGAGTTTCGTCGGCGCCTATAGCCAGCAGGTGCGCGTCGTCGGGCAGGCAGCGATGCCCAAGGCGGTCCCGTACCGCAGCGGCATGACCCTGCTCGACGTGATGATCGAAGTCGGTGGCCTGGCCAAATTCGCCGCTGGCAACGACGCGAAGGTGGCGCGTCGCCTGCCCGACGGCAGCGAGCAGACCATCCCGGTGCGGCTCGGCGACCTGATGAACGGTGCCATCAAGTACAACATGGTCATGCATCCCGGCGACATCCTGATCATTCCGCAGTCATTGCTTTGACGCGCGACGCGCACGAATACATGGCAACCGTCGACGACATCGGGGAAGGCAAGTGATGCAGAAACAATCGATCGATTTGCGTGAGTTGTTTCAGCATGTGCTGCTGGAGGCGCGCACCACCTGGCGCTATCGCTGGCATGCGCTGATCGTCGCGTGGTGCGTGGCGATCGTCGGCGCGATGCTGGTGTTCAGCCTGCCGAACAAGTACGCGGCCAGTGCCCAGGTGTATGCCGACACCGAGGCGTTGACGAATCCGCTGCTGCGCGGGGTGGCGGTGCAGCCCGATGTGCGTGGGCGCCTCCAGATCATTACCCAGACCCTGCTTTCGCGCCCCAATCTCGAGGCCGTGGCGGACAAGACCGGGCTGTCCCTGCGCGCCACCACCCCGGCGGACAAGGACGAGTTGCTGGAGAACCTCGGCGCTGCCGTCACGGTGAAGGGTGCTGGCCCCAAGGACCTCTACAACCTCAGCTATGCCGACCCCAACCCCAAGATGGCGCAGAAGGTGGTCCAGGCGTTCCTGCAGATACTCATGAACGACACGCTGGGCGCGAATACCGTATCCACCGACACGGCGCAGAATTTCCTGCAGCAGCAGGTCCAGGCTTACAGCAACCGTCTGAACGAGGCGGAGCAGAAACTCGCGGATTTCCAGAAGGCCAATGTCGGCTACATCCCGAACCAGGGCGGCAGCAGCTATTCCACGCGGCTGCAGGCGGCCGAGACCCAGCTGCAGAACCTGCAGGACCAGTACGACACGGCCGTCGCCAGCCGCGCGACCATCCAGCAGCAGATGCGCTCCCTGGCGAGCAGCGGCCCGACTTCGTCGGGAATCGATCCACGCACCCAGGAGATCGACACGCAGATTGCGTCTTACCAGCAACGGCTCAACCAGCTGTTGCTGAGTTATACGGACGAATACCCGGACGTGATTTCCGCCCGGCGCATGATCGCGCAGCTGCAGGAGCGGCGCAAAGCCATGCAGAAGAATGCCCCCGGGACCTCGGTGATGGGCGTGGTCTCGGATAATCCGGTGTACCAGGAAATGCAGAAGTCCATGTATTCCACCCAGGTCAGCATCCAGACGCTGGCCACGCAAGTCGCCTTGCAGAAACGGCAGATTGCCGACCTCAAGGGCAATGTGGACAAGATTTCCGACGTGCAGGCCACCTTGCAGCGGTTGATGCGCAATTACGACGTCACCAAGAAGCAGTACGACCAGCTGGTGGAGCGTCTGAACACGGCCGAGCTGTCCCAGGACGCAACGCAGAGCGGCAACAATCTGAAATTCCGTGTCATCAATCCGCCGGTCGTTCCGCTGCTGCCGGTGAGCCCGAAGCGCGGACTGCTGCTATTGCTGGTGCTCACGCTGGCGCTGGCTATCGGCGGCGCGTTTGCATATCTCCTGCATAAGGTGAATCCGGTGTTCGTGAGCCTCAAGACTTTGCGGGAGTCCGGCGATTATCCCGTGCTCGGTGCGCTCAGCTTGATCGAGTCGCCGTCGCGGCGCCAGGATCAACGCCGCGAAGTGGTCGGGTTTTGCACCGGGGCTGGCCTGCTGGCCGTGGTGTTGGCGCTGGGGTTCGCCTTTGACGGACAGCTTACCCAGCTGGTACAGCACTTCTTCGTGGTGGGGGTCGCATGAGCATCGTTGAGAAGGCGGTCGAGAAGCTCAAGACCCTGCAGCCTGAGCCGCCGGTTCCGCCACTGGTCGACGTGGAGGAGCCAGCGCATCCGGCGTCGACGATCGAGCGTTTGTCCGGCAGGGCGCGGACGGTGGATCAGGCCGCGGAAACCACGCCGCTCTGGCACGTGGATCAAGGCGCGCTCGAGCGCGCCGGTCTGCTCCCGACGGGTGATGAGGCGAACGATCGGCTTGCCGATGAGCTTCGCCGCGTCAAACGGCCATTGATGGACAATGCCATCGGAAAAGGCGCCAAGGTATTGGCGCACGCAGAGCGCATTGTGGTAACCAGCGCGTTGCCTGGAGAAGGCAAGACCTTTACCGCAGTGAACCTGGCCTTGAGTCTGGCGCGCGAGCTGGATTTCGAGGTGTTGCTGGTGGACGGCGACATACCGAAATGCCATATCACCCGCGCCTTGGGACTCGACGGGCAGCCTGGCCTGATGGACGTGCTGGTGGACGAACGGCGCCAGCCCGCCGAGGTCATCGTGCGGACCGATGTGCCGAATCTGCTGGTGGTGCCGGTAGGGAAACGCCATCCGCTGACGGCCGAGTTGTTCAGCAGCCTGCGCATGGAGCAGGTCCTCGAAGAACTTGGCGGCCGCCATCTGCGCCGCCTGGTGGTGTTCGACTCTTCGCCCTTGCTGGCGACCTCGGAATCGCAGGTGCTGGCTTCCCACATGGGCCAGGTTGTCATGGTGGTCGCCGCGAGTCAGACGGGCCAGCATGCGGTCCATTCGGCGCTGCAAAGTTTGAACGGCTCGCCATATGTCGGCCTGATTCTCAACATGAGCTGCCTGCCGGCAAGCGAGAACTACTACTACAGCTACTATGGCCTGTATCCCCGGGGCCGCCTTGCCGGGGAAGCCTAGATGCGTGCGCTGTCGGCGTCGGTCGTCTTGTCGTCGATCGCCCTCGGAGGCTGGCTGACCGGGGCGGCGGCCCAGAGCGCGGATCCGCAGGCGCCGCCCGTGCTGGATTCGGCTGCCGGCGGATTCGCCGACAGTTCCGAGAATCTGCCGCCGGGCGTCATCCCGCAGCCGAGCATCGACTCTCCGGGAGTGGTCATGGGCGTCACGCTCGGTGAGCTGTACACCGACAACCTCATGCTGGCGCCCAGCGGCAAACCGAAACAGAGCAGCTGGATCACCGAGGTCCAGCCGTTCATCAAGTCGGCCTACAGCGGGCCGCGGTTTTCCGGAGTGTTGAACTACGCGCTCACCGGATATCTGTATTCGGGGCAATCGCGCCATAACCAGGTGGCGCAGAACCTCGACGCCCACGGCACGCTCACCCTGCTTCCGCGGCATTTGTTCCTCGACGGCAGTGCGCTGTACGGGCGCGCGGTCATCAACAGCGAATTGCCGGCCGGGTCGGGCACGTTTTTCCTGGACAACAACCGCGCCAATATCGCGCGCGCCACGCTCAGTCCGTACTGGGTCCAGGATCTCGGCAGCGTGGGCACCGCGATGCTGCGCTACAGCTATGGGCGCGTGCTGTACAACACCAGGGGCATTGCCGCGCAAAACAACGATTCGTTGACCGGCGTGTCCGACATCACCAGCAACGCCCTGCAGCTCAGCCTGGTGAGCCCGCAGTACGAAACATGGAGCTGGAACTTCGGCTATTTCGACCAGCGTCTGGAATCCGATGCCGGGCGCAGCTCGCGTTTTTCGATGGCCAGGCTGGGAGCCGCTGTGCCGGTCCATGACAACGTCAGCTTGATCGCCGACGTCGGCAAGGAAAACAAGTACCTCGCGGATGGCACGGTGGACCGGCTGGGCGCAAGCTTCTGGGACGCCGGCGTCGAATGGTCCAGTACGCTGAATGATTTCAAGGTACTGGTCGGCCACCGGTTCTATGGCCGCAGCTACCAGTTGTCCTGGACGCGTACCGCCGCCTTGCTGACGACGTCCGCAAGTTACGTGGAACGACCCACCGACATCAACCAGCAGTTGCTGGGGCAGGGGTTGGACGCGATCCCGTCGATCGGACTGCCCGGGATTCCCGCACTCAGGGAGCAGCGGGTTTACCTCATGAAGCGCGCCACCGCATCGGCCGCCTACGAGATGCCCATTGGCATGTTGAGGGTGATGCTGTACGACGAGCGGCGCATCTATTTTCTGCTGAACAGCGCCAAGGAAAGAGTGGCGAATGCGCATGTCAGCTGGCTGTTCGATATCGGCGCGTTGACCACCCTGACTCCCACTTATGGCTGGCAGCGTTACCGCTACCAGGACGGGCAAACCAACTACAGCCAGTACGCGCAACTCGAGCTCGTGCATCAACTCGACCCGAAAGACTTCGCCAGCCTGCGGCTGCGCCGCGACTCCCGCCGTGTGCGTGCGGCGGCGTCGGATGTGCGCGGGTACCGCGCCAACGTGATTTTCCTGCAGTTCACCCACCTGTTCTGAGGGCGGCATGTATCAGGCGTTCTACAAGCTGCGCGGCAAGCCTTTCCAGCTGACCCCGGATCCGGGAATGCTGTTTCCCAGCAAGGGCCACAAGCGCGCCATGGCGTACCTGCTCTACGGTTTCGAGCAGGGCGAAGGCTTCGTGGTGATCACCGGTGCAGTCGGCACCGGCAAGACGCTGCTCATCCAGAAGCTGTTCGAGGAACTCTCGCATCGCAACCTTGCCGTAGCCAGCATCGCCTCGGCCAATCTCGATGGCGACGACATCCTGCCGGCCGTGGCTTCGGCGCTGGACCTGCCCTATGACGGACGCAGCAAGGAGGCCCTGCTGCAGGATGTGAAGCGGCACCTTATTTCGCTGCACGCCCGTCAGGCGCATGCCCTGCTGGTGGTGGACGAGGCGCAGACGCTTACCGCGGCGGCACTGGAGATGCTGCGCATTCTGTCGAATCTCGAGTTCAAGGGCCGTGCGCTCCTGCAGATATTCCTGGTCGGCCAGACCGAACTGCGGCGCGTCATGGTCAGCAACCACATGGAACAGTTGCGTCAGCGCATCATCGCCTCCCATCGGCTTGAGCCGATGAGCGAGGAGGAAAGCCGCGCGTACATCCTGCACCGCCTGCATACCGTCGGCTGGAGCAACGATCCGGACTTGGCACCCGAAATTTTTACCGGGGTTTACCGGGCCAGCCGCGGGATCCCGCGCAAGATCAACCTCATCATGGACCGGCTGCTGCTGCACGGTTACCTGGAAGAACTGCACGACCTGGACCAGGCGGCGCTCACCGTCGTGCTCGACGAGATCCGCGACGAGATGCCGGGCGTGCCGCCGACACTGGAAGTATCCGCCGCGCTCCAGGACCTGGACCTGACGCGTGACGCCGCGTCATCGCAACGGGATGGCGGGCTCGCCTCGATGGATCTCGAACGCAGCAAATTCATGTTGCAGCTGCTGCGCGAAGAGGTCCGGCGCAGGGAAGTGCTGCTGGCTGCGTCGTCGATGGCACCGGCCGTGGACGAGGCCGTGATCACCGACATGCGCTATCCGCGTTCGAGCCAGGAAGGCAAATGAGCGCCTTGCCGCCACCGCGCGATCCGGTCACCAACGCCATGACGGTGGATGTGGAGGATTATTTCCAGGTGGCAGCCTTCGAGGAGTGCATACGGCGCGAGGACTGGCCGCACTGGCCCGTCCGCGTCGAAGGCAATACCCGGCGCGTGCTGGAGCTTTTCGAGCGGAACGGTGTGCATGCCACCTTCTTCGTGCTGGGCTGGGTGGCGGAGCGCTTCCCTGCGCTGGTGCGCGACATCAGCGCCGCCGGCCATGAGATAGCGAGCCACGGTTTCGGCCACGAGCGTTTGACGCATCTGAGCCGGGCGGAGTTTCGCGACAGCATCACGCGTACAAAACGTCTGCTGGAAGACGTTACCGGCACTGCAGTGCATGGCTATCGGGCACCCAGTTATTCGATCGGACCCACCACGATGTGGGCCCACGACGAATTGCACGAAGCCGGTTACCGCTACAGTTCCAGCATCGTGCCGATTCATCACGATTTGTACGGCATGCCGGCGGCGCCGAGATTTCCGTTTTTCGCGGAGCGTTCCGGCCTGCTCGAGATCCCGGTGACGACGGTGCGCCTGTGCGGGCGCAACTGGCCGTGCGGCGGCGGCGGCTATTTTCGCCTGCTGCCGTATGCGCTGTTCAGGCGCGGCCTGCGACGCGTCAACCGGCGCGAGCGGCGCGCCGGAGTGTTCTATTTCCATCCATGGGAAGTGGATCCGCAGCAGCCACGGGTGCCCGGCGCGACGCTCAGGAATCGGGTGCGCCACTATTTGAACCTGAGCCGCACGACGCCCCGACTCGAGCGGCTCGTGCGCGATTTCCGTTTCGACCGCATGGATCGGGTATTTCTCGCCCGCAGCCACGCCGACTACCCGGTGGTGGCGCTGCAGGCCGTCGAACTCTATGCGCATTGACGGGGGATGCGACATGCTCGACCGCGCGGACGACAGCCATTCCGCCAATCCTTGCGTCGTCAAGCGCCTGGAAAGAGGCGACGAGCAGCGCTGGGACGCGTTTGTCGGCGGCGCTTCGCGGGCCACGTTTTTCCACCGGGTGGCCTGGCGCGGAATCCTCGAACAGGTGCTTGGCCATCGTTGCCACTATTTGTACGCGGAACGGGACGGGGCGATCACGGGCGTGCTGCCGCTCACCGAGATGCGCAGCCGGCTGTTCGGTCACGCGCTGATCTCGACGCCATTCTGCGTGTACGGCGGGGTGGTGGCGGACGACCCGGACAGCGAGGCACAGCTCACCGAGGCCGCTGGCGCGCTCGCCGACGAATTGCGTGTCGATTATCTCGAACTGCGCGACCGCGAACTGCGCCACCCCGCGTGGCCGGTCAAGGATCTGTACGTCAGCTTCCGCAAGGCAATCTGTGCGGACCACGACACGAATCTCAAGGCGATCCCGCGCAAGCAGCGCGCCATGGTGCGCAAGGGCGTTGGCGCCGGCTTGCAGGCGCGCCACGACGGCAGCATCGCCGAGTTCTACCGGGTGTACGCCGAGAGCGTGCGCAATCTGGGTACGCCGGTGTTGTCGCGCAACTATTACGCGAGCCTGCAGCAGGCGTTTGGCCAGGATTGCGAGGTTACCGTGGTCACCCACCAGGGGCAGCCGGTGGCCGCGGTCATGAGCTTCTACTTTCGCGACGAGGTGCATCCGTACTACGGCGGCAGCGTGGCGCGTGGCCGCGATCTGGCGGCCAACGATTTCATGTACTGGGCGGTGATGCAACGTGCGGTGGAGCGCGGCGCCCGGTTGTTCGACTACGGCCGCAGCAAACGGGACAGCGGTTCCTACCACTTCAAGAAGCACTGGGGCTTCGAGCCGCAACCGCTGCCCTATGCCTATTACCTGGTGCGTGCCGGGACCGTTCCCAATATCAGCCCCGCGAACAGCAAGTACGGCCTGTTCATCGAAGCGTGGAAGCGGCTGCCGCTGCCGGTGAGCCGTGCGCTGGGGCCGTGGCTTGCGCGGGATCTGGGTTAGCCCATGCAATCGGTATTGTTCCTCTGTCACCGGCTGCCCTGGCCGCCCAGCAAGGGCGACAAGATCCGCTCGTACCATGTGCTGCGGCGACTCGCCGAACGCTACCGCGTGTATCTCGGCACGTTCGTGGACGACCCGGCCGACTGGCGCTACCTCGCGCAGGTCGAGGCCTTGTGCGCCGAGGCGTGTGTCCGGCCGTTGCCGCCCTGGCGTGCCCGCTGGCGTGCGCTTGCCGCGCTGACGCGGGGTGATGCGCTTACCGTCGGGGCCTATCGCGACCGCGTGATGCGGCGCTGGGTCGAACGGCTGCTGGCCGACCACAAGCTGGAGCTGGCCCTGTGCTATTCGTCCGGCGTGGCGCCGTTGGTCATGCGGCACGCCCAGCTGCGCCGGGTCATGGATTTCGTGGACGTGGATTCCGACAAATGGCAGCAGTACGCGCAGCAGGCCGGTGGCGGCGTGAAGCGCATGCTGTACCAGCGCGAAGCGCGGCGACTGGCCGAGTTCGAGCGCACGATTGCCGCGCAATTCGACGCCAGCGTGTTTGTCTCGGAAGCCGAGGCGGCGTTCTTTCGACAGCTGGTACCGGAGTCGGCCGGCCGGGTCCACGGTATCCCCAATGGAGTGGATGCCGGGTATTGGGATCCACAGCGGGCCTGTTCCAGTCCCTACCGGCTGGGAGAGCGGGTGGTGGTGTTTGTCGGCGCCATGGATTACCGCGCCAACGTGGATGCGGCGTGCTGGTTCGCGCACGAAGTGTGGCCGCGGATCGCCGCCCGGCAGCGGGACGCCCGTTTTTACATTGTCGGCAGCCGGCCCACCGCGGCGGTCCGCGCGCTGGGTCAGCTCGCGGGCATTACCGTGACTGGGCGGGTGGAGGATGCGCGCCCGTACCTGGCATACGCCCATGCCGTGACGGCACCGTTGCGCATTGCGCGCGGCATCCAGAACAAGGTGCTGGAGGCACTGGCCATGGAGAAGGTGTTGCTGGCAACGCCCGAGGCCTGGGAGGGCATCAGGGATTTCGCAGGTCGCCAGGGCTGCATCGATGCATCGCCCGAGGCCATGGCGACGGAAGCCTTGCGCTGGCTGGATGCGCCGCAGGCGGTGCGGGTGCCGGCGGCCCGCGTCGAGGTGTTGTCGCGCCATGACTGGGCGCGCCATCTCGATGCGTACGAAAGCGTGCTGTGCAATGCGCAGCGCGGTGCAGCCTGCGTGGATGCCGTAGGCACTGCCGGGTTGGAGGCGTGCTCATGAGCAGGCCGCTTGCCGCCGTGCCCGTCTATTCCATGCGCATTACGGGCTGGGTATCGGCTGTGGCGGCGTTCGCCGTCGCCGTCGCCGTGCTGCTGGCCTGCTATTGGCGGACCGTGCAATCGCTGGCGTGGGCCTGGGCACACGATGGCACTTACCAGTACGCCTTCCTGATTTTTCCGTTGAGCCTGTGGACGGCCTTCGGTCTGCGCCATCAGCTTCAGGCGAACCCGCCGGTGCCGAGTGTCTGGGGTCTGGCAGCGATGGCGGCGCTGGTGTTCGTCTGGTATGCCGGCCGCCTGCTCGACGTCAATCTGGCGCAGCATTTCGCGTTCGTGGCGCTGTTTCCGGCGCTGGTGCTGGCCTGCTGGGGGTGGCGCGCCTTGTGGGTGCTGGCGTTCCCACTCGGCTATCTGGTGGTGTTCGCGGTTCCCTGGGGCGACGCGCTGGTCGGTCCGCTGCAGGACATCACGGCGCATTTCTCGGTACGCGCGCTGGAGTTGATCGGCGTCCCGGTGCTTCTCAACGGCCGGGAGATCCTCACGCCCTCGGCGGTATGGCTGGTGGCCGAAGCATGCAGCGGCGTGAAGTTTTTCATCGCCTGCACCGCACTCGGTTGTCTGTACGCCTACCTGATGTACCGACGCTGGTGGAAGCGGGCGGTTTTCGTGGTACTGGCGGCAGTGACGCCGGTCGTCGCGAATGGCTTGCGGGTGTGTTTCACCGTGCTGATTGGCGAGACCTGGGGCTTGAAATACGCAACCGGCACGGACCACATGATTTTTGGCTGGCAGTTCTTCGGCACGGTGCTGCTGCTGTTGCTGCTGGCCGGCTGGTTCTTCCGCGACCCGCTGGTGGTGCCGGAGCAGCCCCCCGCGCATGGCGGCATGCCTGCCAGTGCGCGCACCGTGGTTTGGCTGGTGGCGTTCGCGCTGTTGATTGCAGGGCCGTCTCTTGCCTCGGGACTGGCGCCACCGGCACCGCCGCAGACCATGCGCCTGACCGCACCAGCGATCGCGGGCTGGAGCGGGCCACAGGCTGCCGCAGACGGCTGGCGGCCAATCTTCAGGGGAGCGGCGGGGCAGGTGCGCGTGTCCTATCAATCGGTCACCGGCGGCGACGTGGTCGAGTTGTTTCATGCCGTCTATACCGGCAAGCCGCGCCGCGGGCATACCCTGATCACCTACGGCAACGACCTCTACGATTCGGCGCACGCGCAAATCCTGAGCAGCGCCAGCCGACGGGTCGAGCTGGCCGACGGGCGGAGCACGACGGTCGGAGAGTTGCGACTGGCCGGTGCAACCGGGCCGCGGTTGGTGTGGTACTGGTACTGCGTGGATCGCCGCTGCACCCGCTCGCCGGCGTTGACCAAGTTGCGGCAGGCGTGGAGCGTGCTGCAGGGACAGGTACCGCGATCTTCGGTATGGGCGTTGTCGTCGTCGGTTGCCGGCGACGATGCCGATCGGGTGCGGACGAAGCTGCACGCCTTTGCGCAGGCGCTGCCCGTGCCCGGTGCGTCCGGGGTGCAGGCGCAGCAGCCGGCTGTTCTTGCCGGGAGCCAGCCATGAACGAGCGGCCGCTGATCGTGCACGTACTGTACCGGCTGGATACCGGTGGCATGGAGCACATGCTCGTGACCCTGATCAACCAGACCTGCCAGCGCTACCGCCACGCGGTGATCTGTCTGGAAGGCTACGGTGCGCTTCGGGATCAAATCGAGTCCGGCGACGTCGTATGCGTGGCCTTGGGCAAAAGGTCCGGCAAGGATTGGCGCTGCTATTTCAGGTTGTGGCGGGTCCTGCGGGATCTGGGGCCGGACCTGGTCCACACGTACAACATCGGTGCCGTGGACGTGGCGCCGGTCGCCCGGCTTGCAGGGGTCCGTCGCGTCGTGCATGCGGAGCGAGGTCGGGATGCCGCCGACCCGCGCGGCGAAAGCCGGAAGTATCGGCTGTTGCGGCGTGGTCTCCTGCCGTTCATCGACCGTTATCTGGCGGTTTCGAGGGACCTGCAGGACTGGCTCATGGAAAAGGTGGGCATACCCTCTTCGCGCGTTGCGTGTATTCCCAACGGCATTGACGTAACAGCGTTTGCCGGCACGGCACATGAAAAAAGCACGCGGCGCTTGCTGGGAGCTTTCGCGCCTCCCGGAACCGTGCTGATCGGCACCGTCGGGCGACTGGATGCCGTCAAGGACCATGCCGGGCTGATAGCCGCCTTCCGCATCCTGTGCGAAGCATGGCCGCACCAGCGCGAGCAGTTGCGCCTGGTCCTGCTGGGTGGAGGGCCGCAGCGTGCTGCGCTCGAATCGCAGATCGAGCGTGGTGGGCTTTCGACGCAAGTCCGGCTGCTGGGCAATCGCAGCGATGTGGCGGCGCTCCTCGCGGAATTCGACGTCTTTGCGCTTTCCTCCATCGCCGAAGGCATGCCCGGCGTCCTGCTGGAGGCCATGGCGTCTGGCTTGCCCGTGGTGGCCACCGATGTCGGCGGAGTAAGCGAAGTGGTGGTGGCCGGCGTGACCGGAACGCTGGTGCCGGCCGGCGATCCGCACGCCCTGGCGGCGGCTCTGCGCGCCTATGTCGCCGACGAGAAACTGCGACGCCGACATGGCGAAGCTGGATGCGAGCGCGTCGCTGCGCGTTTCGGTTTGCGCAGCATGGTGTCCGCGTATGTCGCGCTGTACGACGAACTATTGGGTCGGCCGACGAACGCCGTGCAGCCACGCATGTTGCCCGGCCTGACCGGGCACAAGGAGCACTGACGTGTGCGGTCTGGCCGGTATCGTCTCGTCGCGGCATGTCGATGAAAGGGTTCTGCTGGCCATGCGGGATGCGCAGCTTCACCGCGGACCGGACGAGGCCGGGCTGTATCTCGGCAAGGGCGTGGGTCTGGGGCATCGCCGTCTGTCCATCATCGACCTGGGCCATGGGCAGCAGCCGATGGTGGATGAAGCGGCCGGTCTGGTGCTGATCTACAACGGCGAGCTGTACAACTTCCCTTCGCTCAAGGCCGAACTGGAGGCACGCGGCGTGGTGTTCCGCAGCCGCTGCGATACCGAAGTGCTGCTGCGCGCCTGGCAGCAGTGGGGCGAAGCCTGCCTGACGCGTCTGGTGGGCATGTTTGCCTTCGCGGTGTGGGACATGCGTACGCAGCGCATCTACCTGGCCCGCGATCAGCTTGGCATCAAACCGCTGTACTACGGCTTCACCCGTTCAGGCGAGCTGGTGTTCGCTTCCGAACTCAAGGGACTGCTGGTGCATCCCGGTGTGGAACGCAGGCTCGATCCGCAGGCACTGGAAGATTATCTCGCGCTCGGCTACGTGCCGGATCCGCGCAGCATCTATCGCGGCATTTTCAAACTGCCACCCGGCCATTGGTTGAGCTGGCACGCCGGCGAACCGGAGCCGGTGCCCCGGCAATACTGGGACGTGCCGTTCAAGGTGGCCGCCGACATGACGGCGGATGAGGCTGCAGCGCAGCTCCACGGCTTGCTGGACAGAGCCGTGGCGGGGCAGATGATTGCGGACGTGCCGCTCGGCGCGTTCCTTTCCGGCGGCGTGGATTCCAGCGCCGTGGTGGCCAGCATGAGCCGGGCGTCGCAGCAACCGGTGCGCACCTGCTCCATCGGTTTCGACCACGGCGGTTTCGACGAGAGCGCCTATGCGCGGCGCGTGGCCGAGCATCTGCATACGCAACATTTCGAGCAGCGGGTCAGCGCCGATGATTACGATCTGCTCGACACGCTGGCGGCGGTTTACGACGAACCGTTTTCCGACAGCTCGGCGCTGCCGACGTATCGCGTGTGCGGCCTGGCGCGCACCCAGGTGACCGTGGCGCTGTCCGGCGACGGCGGCGACGAGAATTTCGCCGGCTACCGGCGCTACCGCCTGCATACGTGGGAAAGCGGGCTGCGCGCGCGCTTGCCGCTGGCGTTGCGCAAACCGCTGTTTGGTGTGTTGGGCAGTCTCTATCCCAAGGCTGACTGGGCGCCGCGCCCGCTGCGCGCCAAGACCACGTTGCAGGCCCTCGCCCATGATGACGTGGAAGCCTATTTCCACACCGTCAGCACCACCTCGGCGGCGCTGCGCCAGCAACTGTACAGCGCGAGCTTCAAGCGCGAACTGCAAGGTTACAACGCGCTCGCCGTGTTCCGCGCCCACGCAAAACGTGCGCCCACCGATCATCCGCTGCTGCTGGCCCAGTACCTGGATTTCAAGACCTGGCTTCCCGGCGACATCCTGACCAAGGTGGACCGTGCCAGCATGGCGCACAGCCTGGAGGTGCGCGTGCCGCTGCTCGATCACCGTCTGGTCGAGTGGGCGTCCTCGTTGCCGCCCGGGTTGAAGCTGAGAGGAGGTACCGCGAAGTACATCCTCAAGAAAACGCTGGAACCGGACTTGCCGAATGACGTGCTGTACCGGAGCAAGATGGGTTTCCGCGTGCCTGTGGCAGCGTGGTTGCGCGGCCCGCTCGCGCGGCGCGCCCGGGACGCTTTGCTCGCCGGTGCCGTTGCCGAATGCGGCTACTTCGAGCCGGCCGTGCTCGATCGGCTGCTGCAGCAACATGCGGCTGGCCGGCGCGATCACAGCGCGACGCTGTGGAGCCTGCTGATGCTGGACGCCTTTCTGCGCCGCATGCAGCAGCCCGCCGCTGCCGCGATTTCCGCCGGGCCGGCGCGCAGGGTCGTGGCCGCCGGAGCGCAGCCATGAAGACAGCATCGGTCAACGGCGTTGCCGGTGATGTCATGCCGTCGACAGAAGAAGCGCTCGACGCGGCTCGGCGCAGTGCCGGAACCGGCGTCGAGGCGGGTGGCGAGCGCAAGATTCGACTGCTGGTCTTCACCAGCCTGTATCCGAATGCCGTCCAGCCGCGCCACGGCGTGTTTGTCGAGGAGCGATTGCGCCACCTCGTGGATTCTGGCCGGGTGACCGCGACGGTTGTAGCGCCGGTGCCTTGGTTTCCGTTTCGGCATCGGCGCTTCGGGGCCCACTCGGCATTTGCCCGGGTGCCCGCGCATGAGCAGCGCTACGGTATCCAGGTCAGCCATCCCCGCTATCCGACGATTCCGAAACTGGGCATGAGCATCGCACCATTTCTGATGTATCACGCCCTTCTGCCAGTCCTGCGAAAACTGCAGGCCAGCGGCACTGACTTCGATCTGATCGATGCACATTACTTTTACCCGGACGGCGTGGCGGCGGCACGGCTTGGTACGGCGCTGGGCAGGCCGGTGGTGATCACCGCGCGCGGCACCGACGTGAACGTGATCCCGCGCTATCGGCGACCCAAACATCAGATCCAATGGGCCGCAGGGTGCGCCGCCGCCATCGTGACCGTGTCGCGGGCGCTGAAGGACAAGGTCATCGCCTTGGGCGTGGATCCCGGGAAGATTGCGGTGTTGCGCAATGGGGTTGATCTTGATCATTTCGGGCCACGGGACCGCACGCTGATTCGTGCCAAATTGGGCCTTGCGGGTCCGGTGTGGTTGACGGTGGGCCACCTGGTCGCACTCAAGGGCGTGCACCTTGCCATCGAGGCGCTGGCGCGGGTGCCGGATACGACGCTGCTGATCGCCGGCGAGGGACCGGAACAGCGCAGGCTGCGCGACCTGGTAGGCCAGCTGGGTCTCCACGCGCGCGTGCGCATGCTTGGCGCCATCTCCCACGCACAGCTGTGCGAGTACTACAACGCAGCAGACGTGCTGGTGCATGCATCGAGCCGTGAAGGCATGCCCAACGCCGTGCTGGAATCCCTGGCCTGCGGTACGCCGGTGGTGGCCGCGCCGTTTGCCGGCGCCGGCGAATTGCTGGATGCGCCCGAGGCGGGGGAGATTGCCGTCGAGCGGAGTGCCGAAGCGCTTGCCGCCGCCTGGCTGCGGTTGCGCGAGCGGGCGCCGACGCGCGCGGCCACCCGCCGCGTGGCGGAACGGCTGGGGTGGCAGCCGATCGTGGAAGCGCAGCACGCCCTCTATGCGCGGGTACTGTTGGCCGCTGCCGGTGGCGCGACGGCTGGAGCCGAGCCATGAACGACGTCCTGAGCGTCGCGCCGCGCCAAGCCCGGCCGGAGGCATCGACCGAGCGGCCGTTGCGTATCCTGCACGTGCTCGACCACTCGCTGCCCCTGCACAGCGGCTATACCTTCCGGACGCTCGCCATCCTCGAGGCGCAGCGTGCACTGGGGTGGGAAACGATGCACTTGACCGGTCCCAAGCAGGGCAGCGATCGGCAGCGCGAGGAACACGTCGGCGACTGGATGTTTTACCGCACCCCGCCGGCATCCGGCCTGCTGGCGAGGTTGCCGCTGGTCCAGCAGCGCTGCCTGATGCGCGCATTGCAGACCCGGCTGGCCGAAGTGGTGGACAGCGTGCATCCGGACATTCTTCATGCGCACTCGCCGGTGCTGGACGCGATCCCCGCGCTCGCGGTGGGCCGGGCCGCCGGCATTCCGGTGGTGTACGAAGTCCGCGCGTTCTGGGAAGACGCCGCCGTCGACCTCGGTACGGCGCGCGAGGGAGGGGCGCGGTATCGGTTGACGCGCGCGCTGGAGACCCGGGCCCTGCAACGGGCAGACGCCGTGACCACGATCTGCGAGGGCTTGCGCGGCGACATGCTGAAGCGCGGCATTCCCGCCGACAAGATCACCGTCATTCCCAACGCCGTGGATACCACCCAATTTCGATCCACGGCCAGCGCCGAGGACGCGGAGCTGCGGGAGAAATATGGGCTCACCCGCGGGACCACGCTGGGATTCGCCGGCTCGTTCTACGCCTATGAGGGGCTGGATGGCTTGCTCCGGGCCATGCCGCTGGTACTGCGCGCCGTGCCGCAGGCACGCCTGCTGCTGCTGGGCGGCGGACCGCAGGATGCCGAGCTGCAGGCGCTGGCCGCCCGCCTCGGTCTCGACCGCGTCGTGCATTTCGTCGGTCGCGTGCCGCACAGCGAGGTCGCCCGGTACTACAGCGCCATGGACGTCATGGTCTATCCGCGCATCTCGCGACGGTTGACGGAACTGGTGACGCCATTGAAACCGCTTGAGGCGATGGCCATGGGCAAGCTGGTGGCCGCTTCGGATGTCGGCGGCCACCGCGAGCTGATTCGCGACGGCCACAATGGCCATCTTTTTTCCGCGGGATCGGTCGAGGCGCTCGCGCAGTGTTTGATCAAGCTGCTGGAGACCCCCGCGAGCTGGGGCAGGGTGATAGCCCATGGGCGGGAGTTCGTCGAGCGCGAACGCACCTGGTCGGCGAGCGTGGCACGTTATCGCGCCGTCTATACCGACGTGCTCGAGCGGCACCGGCGAGAGCGCGGGAGGGGCACATGACTGTCGATACGCCTGCCGTGGTATTGGGCGCCGGAGCCAATGGCCTGGGCGTGGCGCGCAGCCTGGCGCGCGCGCGGGTTCCGGTCTGCCTGCTGGATACCGACACGCGGCGCGCGGAAATGCGTACCCGCGCGGCGACGCCGTTGCGGATCCGTGCGACGCACGGTGAAACGCTGGTCGAAGACCTGGTGCGCCTGGGTACGACGCAATTTTCCGGCGTGCGCCCGGTGCTGTTCCTGACCCAGGAGGAAAGTGTCAGGACCGTTTCGCATCATCGCGATCGCCTGTCGGCGCTGTATCGGTTCAACCTGCCGCCCATGGAAGTCGTGGATACGCTGCAGCACAAGGAGGGGTTCCAGCGCCGGGCCGAACAACTCGGCAGTCCCATCCCGCCGCTGGTGCACATCCGCGCGCTGGCGGACCTGCCCGCACTCGGCGAGCTGCGCTATCCGGTCGTGGTCAAGCCTGGCGAGCGCGATGCGGCGTATGCACGTCAATTCAAGAAGGCCTACCGTGCCGGCAGTGCGGAAGAAGCGGCAGCGTTGCTTCGCCGCATCCTGCCGGTGATGGCCGATGTCGTGGTGCAGGAATGGATCGAGGGTCCCGATTCGAGTATCCATTTCTGTCTGCAGTACGTCGATCGGGACGGGCAGGCAGCCGGGTCTTTTGCCGGACGCAAGATCCGCTCCTGGCCGCCGCAGGTGGGCGGCACGGCCAGCTGTACCGCCGCCCCCGAAGTGCATGCGCAGCTTTCCGCCATGACCACCCGGTTTTTCCAGGCGGCGGGCGTGGTCGGCATGGCCAGCATGGAGTACAAGCGTGACACGCGCAGCGGCGAGTTCCGCATGGTGGAGCCGACGATCGGCCGTACCGATTACCAGGAAGAAGTGGCCACCTTGAACGGCGTCAATCTGCCGTACGTGGCCTGGTGTTCGGCGCTGGGCCTGCCGCTTCCGCCGCCGGCCGCCGGCAGACGACCAGTCGTCTGGCGGGTGCGCTCCGAGGACGCGCAGTCCGCAGTCGCCCAGGGTCAGCGCATCACCCAGGGCTATCCGCCCGGCGGTCAGGTGGCCGATGCGGTATGCCGGTGGCGTGATCCCATGCCGTGCCTGGTGCAAGGCCTGCGGCATGTCCGTCGCGCGCTGCTCAGCCGAACTGCGAAGAGGGTGCCGGGATCACCGGTGGCCGGGAGCGAGTCATGAACGTGGTCGCGAGACTCTTGCCCAGACCATGGACGCGCCCTGTCGTCGATGCGCAGGCTGGCTTGCAGGCTGCCGCCGAATGGCTGGCGCGCGCCCAGGATGCCACCGGCAGCGGCGGCGTCAGCGCCTATTACGATGCGACGAAGCGGCAGTGGGCTGGCGCCTATCCGGAAACCACCGGTTACATCATTCCAACCTTCCTGCGCTACGCACAGTTTTCCGGTCAACCTGAGTATCGGGAGCGCGCCATTCGCATGGCCGAGTGGGAAACTGCGATCCAGCTTCCTGAAGGGGGCGTGCGTGCCGGCACGATGGACGCAACGCAGGTTGTGCCAACCATCTTCAATACGGGACAGGTGTTGTTCGGCTGGCTGGCCGCGTGGCAGCAGACGCAAGATGCGCGCTTGCATGACTCGGCGATGCGTGCGGCCGACTGGCTGGTGGCCGCCCAGGATCCTGATGGCGCATGGCGTCGCCACGCTTCGCCGTTTGCCGCCCACGGCGTGAATACCTACAACACGCGCGTGGCGTTTGCGCTGGCCAGGGCCAGCCAGGTCTTGCAGGAGCCGCGCTATCTCGATGCGGCCGTGCGCAATGTGCAGTGGGCACTTGCCCAGATGCATCCCAACGGATGGCTGGAAAACAACGATCTGGAAGACAACGAGCGGCCGCTCACGCACACCATCGCGTATGCCACACGCGGCATGCTGGAGGTCGGCTTGATCGCCGCCAACCACGCCTTTGTGAATGCGGCGGCGCGCGTGGCGCAAGCCGTTGCGCGCACCCAGCGCCGCGATGGGGCCTTGCCCGGGCGTCTGGATTTCGCCTGGCGGGCGGCGAGCCGCTGGACCTGTGTGACCGGCAATGCGCAGATGGCGATCATCTGGCAGCGTCTGGCCAGGGAAACCGGCGAGCGATCCTGGCTGCCGGCGGCCGAGGACGCCAACCGGTTCAATCTGTCGATCCAGAACCTGGCCGCAGCTGACGGTGGCGTGCGCGGCGCGCTACCCGGCTCGCATCCGCGCTCAGGCGGCTACATGAGGAATCGGTATCCGAACTGGGCGGCCAAGTTCTGCATGGATGCGCTGATGCTGCAACTGGAAGTGGGCTAGCCATGCGCGATATCGCCTTCGCGTTGATCATGCTCGGGCTGATCCCCCTGGCCGCGATGCGCCCGTACATCGGCTTGCTGGTGTGGTCGTGGCTCGGCTACATGAACCCGCACCGGCTGACCTTCGGCTTTGCCTACGGCTTTCCTTGGGTGATGCTAATTGCCGTCGTCACGCTTCTGAGCTTGGGGGTTGGCAAGGAGAACAAGCGAATCCCCAGGTCGACGGTCAGTGTGTTGCTGATGATGTTTCTGCTATGGACTGGATTGACCACCTTCTTTGCGGTCCTGCCGGATGCGGCCTGGGTCAGTTGGCAGACCTTCGCCAAGATCATGGTGATGGTGTTTGTGACCTTGATGCTGATCAATAGCCGTGAGCGCATGCATTGGTTGATATGGGTGATTGTGATATCGCTGGGGTATTACGGCCTCAAAGGAGGCTTGTTCACGATCATCAGCGGCGGCGGCAATCGCGTGTTCGGCCCAGCCGGAAGCTTCATCGGGGACAACAACGACCTGGCCCAGGCGCTGTGCATGGTTCTGCCACTGATGCGCTACCTACAGCTCCAGACTTCAAGAAAAATGGTGAGGATCGGATTGGGACTGGCGATGTTCCTTACCGGCGCCGCGATACTTGGTACCTACTCGCGTGGCGGGCTCATTGCGCTCATGGTGGTAAGCGCGGCCCTGTTCCTGAAAAGCCGCAAACGGTTGACGCTCGCGATCGCACTCATGGCGATTGGGCTCACCGCTTATCACTTCATGCCTCCCCAGTGGACTGCGCGCATGGATACGATCCATCACGTGGAGGATGTGAATACGGTGCAGTCACGCGTCCAGTCTTGGGAGTTTGCAACCAATGTTGCGTTGCACCGCCCGTTGACCGGGGGTGGCTTCAAAGTCTATGAAAGCGAGGCCCTGTGGAACCGCTACGCACCCGAGGAGGCTGTCCAACGGGCGGTGCACAGTATTTATTTTCGAGTGCTTGGCGAACAGGGCTTTCCTGGACTTGCCATCTTTGTTGGGTTGCTGGTCGCCAGTTGGCGAAGCTGTGCATACGTTCGCCACAAAAGCCGGCATTTACCAAATGAAAAATGGGCGTTCGACCTTGCTTCAATGCTCCAGGTAAGCCTGCTTGCGTTCATGACTGCAGGTCTGGCCACCACATCGAGCTACTTTGACCTCAGTTATCAGCTGATGGCGATGTGTGCGTTGCTGAAGGGTCTATTACCGGAAGGAGTCGTCGCATATGCGGGGTCAGCAGGGGCCGCTGCAACGCAACCGCACCTGCTGGGACGCGGGCAGGCCGAGCATTCGTTCGGGAAGCCGTGATGGAGGGGCGTGTGGTGGGCAAGTGTGTACTGATGACCGGCTTCCATTTCCCGCCGTCTGCACTGAGCAGCGGTCACCTGCGGCTCTTGGCGTTTACGAAATACCTGCCCGAGCGCGGCTGGGACCCGGTGGTCCTTTCCGCAACCCCGGGCGCGTATGAATTGACCGATCCCGCCAGTGTTCGATCCATACCCAAAGAGTGCAATGTGTACCGTGCCTTTGCGCTGGACGCCAAGCGCCATATGGCAGTCATGGGCAGGTATCCGTCCATTTTCGCGTTACCCGACAGGTGGTCGAGTTGGTGGCCCGCCGCTGTCTGGAACGGACTGCGCCTGATCAGGCGCCATCATGCGCAGGCGATCTGGTCGACGTTTCCCATCATGACCTCCCACTGTGTTGCCTACACCCTGCATCGTTTGACGGGCATCCCGTGGATCGCGGATTTTCGCGACCCGGTTGCGAGTTCAACGGCGGGCAAGAACCCGATGGCGGTCAGGTCGCAGGCCCGCTGGGAGCGTCGCGTCCTGTCGTGCGCGGCGCGTTCGGTGTTCACGACGCCCGGAGCGATGCAGTGGTGTGCCGAGCGCTACCCCGAGGTATGGCGTGCCGGCCGTTTGACGGTCATCGCCAATGGATACGACGACGAGGCATTTGCCGACCTCAGACGCCCGCCTCCACAAGCCGGGCGACCGTTGGTACTGCTGCACAGCGGTCTGTTGTATCCAGAAGGCCGCAGCCCTCTGCCGTTCTTTGCTGCACTCGCGCGTCTCAGGGACTCGGGCGGCGTAACTGCAGGGATGATCAAGGTCGTCCTGCGGGCGAGTGGCTCGGAGGCAACCTACACTCGGGAGATACAGCGTTTGGGACTGGGAGAGATGGTGACTTTGGCGCCACCTGTCGGCAACCGCGAAGCACTGTTCGAGCAGGTCGCGGCCGATGGATTGCTGTTGTTCCAGGGCAGCAGGTTCGACCTGCAGATACCGGCCAAGGTGTACGAGTACCTGCGGATCGGACGGCCGATCTTCGCGCTGGTCGGACCAAACGGCGACACCGCCGCCCTGTTGCGAGAGTCCGGTGGGGCGGAGTTCGTGGCGGCCGATGACGTCGACGCTATTGCGACGGGCCTGCGCCGATTCCTATACGCATTGACCAAGGGCACCGCTCCGTCCCAGCGGCCTGCCGTGGTCGCCCAGTATTCAAGGCGCGCCGGGGCGGCACAACTGGCCTCCTTGCTCGATCAGGTTTGCACTTGAACGTTTCCCGGATCCGGATGGTGTTTGCGGGCGCGCTCGCGAACATATTGCAGACCCCTCGCGGGCGTCGGACCCGGTACCATTCCACAGCCGCATCAAGGAGCAGGGAATGAACTGGAACCCTGACGAGCATTACAAGAGCCAAACGGTTGCCGTCGACTACGACGCAAGCCGGTTCTCGAGTATTCCAGGGCGGGTATTCAACTCCCTTGAAAAACGGACCGTCGCCAAGTGTTTTTCCCGGCTATCCAAAGGCAGCACGATCGCCGACGCGCCATGCGGGACCGGGCGTCTTGCCGGGGCGCTGCTGGAGGCTGGATACAGGGTCCACGGCTTCGACATTTCCGAAGCCATGCTGAGTGTGGCGCGACAACGCCTGGTTTCGTATGCGGAGACCTTCACCTGCGAGGTGGCGGATATGAAGAAAGACCCGCCGAACAGCCCAATCTGCGACGGTGCTTTGTGCGCACGCGTATTGATGCACTTTCCCCTCGACGGACAGATCGAGTTCCTGACTGCGGTCGCCAGGTTGAGTCGTTCAATCGTAGTCATCAACCAGAGCCTCGATTCGGGCTATCAAAGGTTTCGGCGGCGCTTGAAACGGCTAATGGGACATCAGCCACCCGCAAATTATCCGATAAGCAACGGGGATATCAGGCTACTGTTGGAAAAGTCCGGCCTGCGTGAGGTGGGGCGCCATCGTCTACTTCCGTTGATCAGCGAGGCCGTGTATATCGTTGCAGAAAAAGTCTGATGCCTTTGAACTTTGGGTGATCGACGGGCGGCATGAGTAACACGAATCATTAATCGAATTTGGGAACCCCAGGAAGACCGATTTTGGTTTGTACGACGGCCAGGAATGCATGATTTTCCTGACTGAAAAACGCTGGATCACCCGCGCGGGTGATCCAGGACTGGCGAACAATTGAGTCGCGACGGCCGAAGCCAAGGGATAATCAGGACTTATCATGATGAGAACTCCCAGGCTTGTTCCCGCCAGGCAACCTCCGGCCGCAGTCTTGCGCGGTCGTCCCGCCGGCCCGGAAGGTCAGGACGTTTTCACAGCAGGGTTTCGTTGCTGGTCAGTAAGGCCGATGCGCTGTGCCTGATAACGAGCAAAAACAGAGGACCAGTGTACGACAGGCCTTGTCGCTGTCTTTCGTGCAGAGGCTCGTCGGACTCGTTTTTAGTTTTGGTTCAGTCGTGATCATAAGCCGATTGTTGACCCCGGCGGAAGTCGGCGTGTTTTCGGTCGCGGCGGGACTCGTGGCCCTGATCAACATGCTGCGCGACTTCGGGGTCAGCGAATTCGTGGTCCAGGAACCAGCCCTCGATGAGGCGCTGGTGCGCACGGTGTTCACGATCAACCTCATGATCGCATGGGTCCTTGGCGGCATCATTGTCGCGGCCAGCGGCGTGATCGGGACGTTCTATGGGGATCCTGGCGTGACGCGGGTGCTGAAGGTACTCGGTTTCGTTTTTTTTCTGCTCCCGTTCGGCACCACGGCAATGGCGTTGCTGAACCGCGAACTGGAGTACGGGAAGCTGGCCAAGATTCGCATCTGCGAATCCATCATCCGTAGTTGCACCGCAGTTGCGCTTGCGTATGCGGGATTCACGTACATGAGCATCGCGTGGGCATCGGTGGCTGGCATCTCGGCGCTGATCATCGGTTGCACGCTCTGGGGCTGGCAGTACCGCGTGAGGGGACTGAGTTTCATGCATTGGAAACGTGTCCTGCACTTTGGCTCCAATCGCACCATTTCCGACGTCGCCAGCCAACTGGGAGAACAATCCGCCAGCCTCGTGATCGGCAAGATGCTGGGTATGACGGACGCGGGGTTGTTTTCGCGCGGATATGGCGTGGTCAACATGTACCGCACCAACGTCCTTGGTGCGATCGGAGCGGTCGCCTTTCCCGCGTTCGCACGCGAGCACCGGGAGCACGCCACCGCGCCGGACCTGTTCCTGAAGGCGCTGGTTTACACAACCGGGATCAGTTGGCCGTTTTTTTCGTGTAGCGTCATTCTTGCTTATCCAGTCATCAACATCTTGTTCGGCGAGCAATGGGATGCAGCCATTCCGCTGATGCGGTGGCTGTGTTTCGCTGCGTTGATCGGAACATTGATGTTCCAGTGCAACCGGTTCCTGGTTGCGCTGGGACGGGTAAGGGCCGTGACCTGCGTGGAGCTCCAATATCAAACCGTCAGGGTCGGCATTACCATCGGCGCGGCCTTCTATGGCGTCGCTGCGGTCGCGGCTTCACAGGTTCTCGTCTCTATCATTGCTACAGTGCTCTATTACCGAAAAATGCGAATTTATGAAGCGCTGGCCGTTCGCAAATGTGCCAAGGCACTGGTTCCGAGCGTCGTGGTCACGCTGGGTGCCTGTGCCGTACCGGCAGCGGTGGTTCTTTGGCCTGGCCTTGCGGCGCGACACGTGCTTTTGGCGTTTGAACTGGCTGTCGTCGGAGGTGGTGCAGGGTGGTTGCTCGGCCTCGTGGTCGCACGCCACCCCTTGCTGGATGAGCTCAAGCGTGTCGTCTCGCATATTTCCTCGCGTTACCGTCTGTTGCGAGGCTAGGCCGTGACCGGGCTGGGCGTCGCTGGGTTACTCAACGCGCGGTTCATCTGCACCAGTTGTCGCGCGTCGGGAAGTTGGATCGCGGTGACGAGGCCCCTGCCGAGGCAAAACTCCAGCATCCAGCGGCTGCGATGCGTGCGTTGCCAGGAGCAGATCGTAGCCAAGGTGAGTCGAAGGGATGACTTGCGCAGCGATGCCCGTGCCGAGTCACGCCGTGAGTACGAAACCCTGTGCACACTCCAGCGCGTGTTCCCTCAGGACGAACACTTTGGGACGTTGTTGTCGCTGGGTTACCTGGAGTCCGCGGGACGCGGGATCATGGTCACGCGCCATTTCTGCGGCGACAATTTGGCCCAACACCTGCGGTCGTTGGGGGAGCCTGACGCGCGGGAGGCATGCCGTGCTGCGGGGGTCTGGTTGCGCAAGCTGCACCAGAGCGGCGACCCGGACGTACAGATGCAGATGCTGGGTGTGGCGGACAAGCTCGACTACCTTGCGGTCACCTATGGTGCGGTCTTGCGCCGTGATCGCGAAACATGGACCGCGTACCGATGTCTGGAACAAACAGGCTTGCGTATGGACGCAAGGGAGTTCGCCGGCGTGCGCCAGCATGGCGATTTCAAGCCCCAAAACATGTTGTGCGACGGCACCCGATACATTGGACTCGACATACATTGGCAGAGTATCGGACCGGCAGTCTATGACCTTGCACCGTTCCTGAACCATCTCTGGCTTGTCTGCCGCACGTTTGGGGGCTTGCTGACAAATCGTCATTACCTGCAGCGAGAGTCAATGTTCCTTGCCGGGTATGGGTATGGGAATGACCCGCAGGCCGTGTACTGGGCTCAGTTGTATTTCGCGCTGTGCTACCTGGGGGCCTATCGCCAGAAGGGACGCCTGGCGGCGAACTATGCGAGATGGCGGATTGGACCGTTGGTGCGGGAGCTTGCGAGGCGGCTCGAGGAAGTCTCCTGAGCTGACGAAGTGACTTGGCTGCATGCATGGTGCCGTATGTGATTCCTTCACAGCCTACCGACGAAAATACGCATCGCGGAGCGGGCCAGGGATCCCATGCCAGAACCTGATTAGCGACGACGCTCAGCCGACTGTCGCGTGATGTGAGACGTGCGCGGCGGAGGCTCAGTGCCATGTTACGAGGCGGAGAACCGGCATGGCCATGAACCAAGTGCAGTTCCAGTCGGGGTTGTCGATGGCGCAGTTCATCCGGCGCTACGGCACGGAGGCGAGGTGCTACCGGGCGCTATACCGGGCGCGCTGGCCGCAGGGGTTCCGCTGCCCGAGGTGCAACAGCCGGCCACGCTCGCGGTTTCGCCGCGCGGGCCGGGTGTA
>NZ_AXBJ01000009.1:0-155139 GCF_000473345.1 Rhodanobacter sp. OR87 | reverse complement strand
GGATGCTCTGATTTATTCCCGATCTGCGGCATCATAGCGACAGACCTCAGGAAGCACCCGTCGATGAAGCAACGTTCCTTTGCCTCGCTCAGTTTCGAGTCCAAGAAGAAGCCGACGCGGCGGGAGAAATTTCTTGGAGAGATGGACAAGGTGGTGCCGTGGGAAGCGCTGTTGGCGTTGATCGCACCCGCCTATCCGACGTCTGGCCGACGTGGCCGACCGCCCATGCCAGCAGCGACCATGCTGCGCATCCACTTCATGCAGCAATGGTATGCGCTGAGCGATCCTGCGATGGAAGACGCGCTGTATGAGATCGAGTCAATGCGGCGCTTCGCTGGGTTGGAGTTGAACGAGGAGGCGATCCCGGATGAGACAACGATTCTCAAATTCCGCCGGTTTCTGGAACAGCACGGCTTGGCGGTTCGGATTCTCGAAACGGTGAACTCCTACCTCGGTAAACAGGGCTTGCTCTTGCGTCAGGGCACTATCGTGGATGCCACGATCATCCAGGCTCCGTCGTCGACGAAGAACCGCGACAAGCAGCGCGACCCCGAAATGCATCAGACGAAGAAAGGCCAGCAGTGGTACTTCGGCATGAAAGCGCACATCGGAGTGGACGTTGAATCGGGCTTGGTGCACACGGTGACCACCACACCAGCAAACGTGGGTGACGTGACGGAAGTAGACAAGCTGCTGCACGGCAAAGAGAAGACGGTGTACGCCGATGCCGGTTACCAGGGTGCCGAGAAGCGAGCAGCCAAGCGCGGTCGCACTTGGTACATCGCTGCCAAACGCGGCAGCGTCAAGGCGATGCCCGAAGGTGAGTTGAAGGAAGCGGTGAAGCACACCGAACACATGAAGGCAGCGGTTCGTTCCAAGGTAGAGCACCCGTTCCGGGTGGTGAAGCGCCAGTTCGGCTATCAAAAAGTGCGTTTCAAGGGACTATTCAAGAACACCGCGCAGGTACTGACGTTGTTCGCACTCTCAAATCTTTGGATGGCACGGCGAACGTTGCTGACTTCCGTAGGGGAGGTGCGCCCGTGAGGCACCCAATCATGGTGATTCGGCGCAAAACGGCACCGTGACAGTGCTGGAACTGCTCAAAAGTCATCTTTCTATGTAACAAGACCGGAAGTTTTGGCACGGCCGTCTGGACGGCTGTTTCGAACTTCATTGATCAGAGCATCCCTAATGGGAGACATGGTGCGGCGGAAAATGCGCACCAAAGTGCACTACATCGACCGAACGCATTCGGTCGATGCAATTACCGTATCAGTGGCTGTGAAACACCAGCTTTGACTGGACGACATAGGAAATCAAAGCGCCCGTGATTCCTGCAATGAGAAAGATCAGACCTCCCGACAATCCCATGGTTGTCCCCCATGCGGTGAGCCCCGAAACGAGTGCCGCATTGCCCAGCTGGAGCGCCGCATAGCGTGGGAGTGCCTGTCGCTTCGGCGCATCACTTTGAAATGTAAGCCGGCGCTGCATCCAGAATGTCGGCGGAATGGGCAGTAACGTTCCGCAGATCGCTGAAACGACCTCGCCGACGTGAAACACATAATGCAAGACCATCGAAATGCACAGATAGAGCAGGAATCCAGTACCGCCCGCGAGGAAGAAGAAAAAGGTTCGGCGGACGCCCTCATTCAAGGCGATCGATCTGATAGACATGCTTGAATAACTCATTGAGTGTTGACGCGACGAGAGAGCAGTCGCATGTTTGCTGGAGATAGCCGATTGAATAAGCACGCTGTCCATCCTTCAGATAGTTGCCGCACGCCGTGTCGGCAAGATCACCCACAACAGTACCGCGCTCACGATGGCCAGGACGCCGAACGCCCCGAACGCGGTACCTGCGGTGGACTGCTGCCAAATGACGCCGAACATCAACCCGGCAGGGATGGCTCCCAACCCCGAAATCATCGTGAACCACCCGAAGGCGGTACCGCGGTCAGCTTCCGTCGCCAAGGTGCTGACCAGCGTTTTTTCCGCGCCTTCGCCGACGCCGCTGAGCAACGCATAGACGATCACGACGATCCACAGGCCCAGGATATTTTCCACGAACGCGAACAGCAGCAAGCCCACGCCGTAGGCCAACCAGGTGAAGGTCACGACCCCGACTTTGTTGAAACGGTCGGAAACCTTTCCGGCACGCCAGGCGACCCCTGCTTGCACAGCGCACAACACGGCCCAAAGCAGAAGCACCTGGACATTGCCCATACCGATTTCGTGAGCACGTAACAGAATGAAACTCTCCGACGCACTGGCGAAGGCAAAAAGCATGAAGACGGTCAGGAAACGCCGCGATGGAACGGTCAACGCACGCCAGCGCAAAGGCGCTGGCGCCGTTCCTGGCTTGATCGTTTTCGCCGGCACATCCTTGACGAGAGTCATCAAAACCACCAGCGCGAGGGCCGCGGGAATGGCCGATAGCATGATGACCACGCTGATGCGATGGCTGATCCACAGCAATGCCGCCGCAGCGATCAGGCTGCCGCCGACCGCGCCGGCGTAATCAAAGGCGCGATTGATGCCGTACGCATACCCCCGCAATGCCGCCGGCGTGGCATCGGCCACCAACGCATCGCGGGGGGCACCACGCACCCCCTTGCCGACGCGGTCGAGACTGCGCAGCAACAGCACCATCGGCCAGTTGAGCGCCAGTCCCACGAGCGGTCGCGCGATGCTCGACAGACCATAGCCCATGATGACGAAGATCTTGCGCCGGCGCCCACGCACATCTGAGCGACGACCGGCCCACAAACGAAACCCGCTGGCGACCGCATCCGCCACGCCATCGACGAGGCCCATCGCCACCGGACCCGCACCCAACGTCGTGACCAGCAACAGCGGGATCAGCGGTGCAACGATCTGCGACGACAGTTCGTTGAGAAAGCTCACGACGCCGAGCACGATGACGGTCTTGGAAACGGTTGGCCTCATCGTTCGCGTTCAACGAACGGGATGGGGTCCCATGGGTCCCTCTTTCCCGAGTCAGCGGCGGTCTGTGACGTATCGGGGCGGCCGTCATGCATGGTTGGAGTCCGCAAAGGTGAGCGTCAACGGCTCACCGGGCTGCTGTGGCCAGCGCACCGTCCATCCCAACCGTTCGCATAGACGACTGATCAAGGTCAACCCGAAGCCATTGTCGGACCGCTGTTGGTCGACATTCGGCGGCGTCTTCTCACCAGCCTCCGGCCAGGGGCTGAGTTCGATGCCCGCGGAGGTAATGGCAACGGATACCGCGGCCCCATTCGAAAGTTCGACCGCTCGGCGTAGCAATTGCCCAAACACCAACGATGCGGCACGTGGGGGAGCCAGCACGGTGACGCTGGCATCGCCGTGCAATTTCACCGACGTCGACGTGGCCTGCATCTGCTCGTCGACGAGGTGTTGCCATATGGCCCACACCGGAACAGGTTCGGCAACGATCGCCATGTCCGTCTCGTGACGGGCCAAGTAAAGCAGTGCATCGAGCAGATCGGTCAATTCAGTGGTACGCCGCCGCACCCGCTCGATGGCACGTTGGCCGGGAAGGCTTACCGTGGGGTCTTCCGCCAGTAGATCGACGCTTGCCTGTATCACCGACAGCGGTGAACGCAATTCATGACTGGTGTCTGCGGTGAACTCCCGTTCGCGCGTCAGGAACGCATCCAAACGTGCCTGGTAGTGCTCGAAGGCGACCGCCAATGCACCGACCTCGTCATTGGCGAAGTGGGTACGAAGCCGGTTATCACGACGGGGCGGCGCCGATGCCTCGACCCATTGCGCCAGTCGCTGAACCGGGGCAATCAGCCGACCGGCCAGGAGAAGGCCCAGCGCGCCTGAGACTAGCGTGCCGATCAGGATGACACCGGCCATCAACCAGCGCAGGAAAACTTCGCGCTGGGCGATGTCGCTCAGATCGATGACGAAGTACAGCCGCTGTGCGCCGTCGTCCGAGACGGCGACATAGGTTTCCCGATTCCCTTCGCGATCCAGTATGTGTGTCCCCGGTGGCAGGCCGGCCATTTCTGCGGGTACATCATGGCGATCGCTCACTCGGCTCACATACGCATAGATCCGCTGCGAGGCTGGTAGGGGCGTACTGGGTTGAATGTGAAGGTGTGCGATCAGGTTGCTGGTTTCGACCTGCAGCAACTCCGTCATCAGGATGCGTTCGAAGTCGGCCATCGAGGTGAGGGCCACGGCGGCGAACAAGCTGGACAACACCACGCCGAAGGCGAGGAACGCCAAGATAATCCGGGTGCGGAGAGTGAATCTAGGACGCATCGTCATCCGCCAAACGGTAGCCGATACCATGCACGCTGTGCAGTAGGGGTTTCTCGAAGGGTTTGTCGATCGCTTGCCGCAGGGCATGCAGGTGCGTGCGCATGGCATTGGGGTCACCCACCGCCTCGCCCCACAGCGCCCGTGCCAAATCCGCATGGCTCACCACGAGCGGCGAGCGACGCATCAACACCTCCAGCAGGCGCAGGCCGGCACGGGTCACCGTGACGGAAACACCCCCACGGCGAACCCGAAAACGAGCGGCATCGTATTCGAGATCAGCGACCTGCAGGGGCGCACCGAGCAGGGGCTGCACGCGTCGATGCAGCGCATGCAGCCGCGCCACCAGTTCCTTCATAGCGAACGGTTTGACCAGGTAATCGTCCGCACCCTCGGCGAAACCGCGCAGCTTGTCGTCCAGGGTCTCGCGGGCCGTCAACATCAACACCGGCATGTCGTGCTGGGCAGCGCGCAGATGACGGCAGACCTCCAGGCCATCCAGACGTGGCAGCCCCAGATCCAGCACGATCAGATCGTGCGTGCCCGTCAACGCCAGACGCAACCCGGTCATGCCGTCGTAGGCATGATCCACCGCGAAACCATGCAACTCCAGGTAATCCCACAGAGTGGTGGCCAAGTCGCGATTGTCTTCGATGAGCAGCACGCGCAACATGATCGTTAGGCCACCGCGGGGTTGGCGTCTTCCGGCGTATCGCGCTGGAAACGACCGTAACGCAGGGCCAGCGTGGGCAGCACCAGCAGATTGAGCGCCGTGCTGGTAACCAGCCCGCCGAGAATGACCAGCGCCATCGGTCCCTCGATCTCGCGACCCGGAGCACCACTGCCAATCGCCAGTGGAAGCAGCCCCAAGGCGGTGACCAGCGCCGTCATCAAAATGGGCGAGAGGCGTTCTTGCGCGCCGCGCAGGGCGGCCTCCGGCCCCCAGGTCATGCCTTCGACGTTGACCAGATGGTCGTAGTGCGACAGCAGCATGATCGAGTTGCGCAAGGTGATGCCAAACAGGGTGACGAAGCCCACCATCGAGCCGATGGAAAGGCCGCCGCCGGTGGCGAACACCGCCAGCACGCCGCCGACCAGCGCGAACGGCAGGTTGGCCAGCACCAGCAACAAACTGCGCATGCTGCCGAGCACCATGAACAACAACAAGACGATGGCGACACCGGCGATCAGTGAGTTGATCAGCAGATCATGCGTGGACTGGCTCTGCGCCGCCGCTGCACCACCAAACTCCACGTAGCTGCCGGGCGGCAGCGCGACCTTGGCGGCAATCTGTTGTTTGGCGGCGGCGACAAAGGCCGACACGTTGCCCCCGCTCACATTGGCGGTCACGGTCTGCACGCGTCGGGCGCCGTCGTGCAACACGACGTAGCGCCCCGCATCTTCGTAGATGTCGGCCAGTTCCTTCAGCGGGACATACGTGCCGGCGGCGTTGCGTATCGGCAATGCCCCCACTTCGGCCACCTTTCCGCGTTGTTGAGGCGCGAGGATGACTGAGACATTGAACACGCGGTTACCGTCGTAGACCTGACCGACCTGGTCGCCTTGATACGCGGTGCGGATGGCATCGAGCACTGTCACGGCATCGAACCCCCAGCGGGCCAACGCTTGTTTGCGCAGGCGCACCACCAACTGCGGCGTCCCCGGCGGTGACTGCACCTGGACATCCGCTGCGCCAGGCAGCTGCCCCAGAATTTTCGCGACGTCCGCCGCCTTGGTGTCGAGTGTGTCCAGGTCGTTGCCGTAGATATTGACCGCCACGGCGGCGGTAAAGCCCGACAGGGTTTCTTCGACACGTTCCGTCAGGAAGGTCTTGACCGCAAAGTTGACGCCGGGAAACGGTGCCAGCGCCTTGCGAATATCCGAGACGGCCGCTTCGGCGGCATCGCCGCTGAGAGGTTTGAGATCGACGTTGAATTCGCTGTATTGCGTGCCCCACGTGTCATCCGCCTTTTCGGCACGTCCCGCGTTCTGCGCCACCGAACGAACGAAGGGCAGCTTCAGCAGCGCGGCAGTCACATGGTTGCCGATACGGATCGACTCCTGCAGCGAGGTTCCCGGCACCGCCGACATGTGGACGATGAAATGGCCCTCACGCAGCTCCGGCAGAAAGCCGCCCCCGAAGAACGGCAGCGCCGCCACCGCCATCAGCGTCAGCACGAGGACCACGGTCATGACCGCACGGTAGCTGGTCTCTACCCGCAACAGCACGCCGCGATACCGGTCCTTGGTCCAACGCACCAAGGGAGCCTCGCGTTCCGGCAACGGGCGGTTGGCCAACAGCAAGTAGCACAAGGCTGGGGTGACCGTCATGGCCACCAGCAGCGAGGCGAGTGTCGCCAGCACATAGGCAATGCCCAACGGCGCGAACAGACGGCCGGCGATGCCCGACATGGTCAGCACGGGAATGAATACCAGCGCGATCGCCAGCGTCGCATAGACCACCGCGCTGCGCACTTCCAGCGAGGCGTCCAGCAGCACCGCGAAGACGGGACGCGGTACCTCGGCATGGCGATTCTCGCGCAGTCGGCGGTAGATGTTCTCCACCACGATCACCGCATCGTCCACCAGCAAACCGATGGCGATGGCCAATCCACCCAAGGTCATAGTGTTGAGGCTGAAGCCGAAGTATTCCAGCACCGTCACGGCGGCGAGCAGCGACAACGGGATCGCCACCAGCGAGATCGCGGCCGTGCGCAGGTTGTAAAGGAACAGCATCAGCACGATCACGACCAGCACGCCGCCGATCAGCAGCGAGGACTTGATGTTGCCGGTTGCGGTCGTGATGAAATTGGCCGGACGAAACAGATCGGCATGCAGGGTGATGCCCTGCGCGGTCAGACCGGACTTCATGCTGGCCAACGCCTTTTCCACGCTCTGAGTCACGACAAGCGTATTGGCGCCGTATTGCTCGGAAATCACCAGTTGCACAGCCGGATGGCCCATGACCGAGGACGCTCCGATGGGCGGCTCCGGCGCGACGACCACCTGCGCGACATCGCCCAAGGTGACATTGCCGCCCGCCTGATGCCGCACGATGGTACCGGCGATCTCCTGCACGGCGAGCGCCTGACCGTCGCTCTGCAGGACGATGCGCTGATTGGGCGTGTCGATGAAACCGGCACCACGCACCCCCGTGGCCCGCCGCGCCGCCGTCAGGACGTCGTCAACCGCGAGATTGTATTTGAGCAATTGCTCCGGGCGGATCTGGACCTGGTATTCCTTGGTGTCACCGCCGAACACCGCGACCTTCGCGACGCCCGGTACCGCCAGCAACGCCGGTTTCAGCGTCCAGTCGGCCAGCGTGCGCAGCTCCATCAGTGATCGCTTGTCGGAGGTCAGACCGATATCCAGCACCACACTGGTGGAAGAGGTCAGCGGCGACATCACGGGCACCTGCACGCCTTGCGGCAGCTGGGTGGCGAGCGCGCCGAGACGTTCCCCGAGATTCTGCCGATCCCGATAGATGTCGCTGCCCGGATTGAAGGTGATAGTGATCACCGACAAGCCCTGGATCGATTGCGAGCGCAGCGCCTGCAGTCCCGGCAGACCGTTGATCGCGTTCTCGATCGGCTGGGTCGCCAATACCTCCACCTGTTCAGGCGCCAACCCCGGGGCTTCGGTCTGAATCGACACCTGCGGCGGGGCAAATTCAGGAAACACGTCGTACTTGCTGCGCGACAGCGTGAGCGCGCCATAGACGATCAGGATGCCCGCCAGCACCAGCACCACGCCGCGAAACCGCAACGAGAAGCGGACGATCGCCGCCAGCAGACCCGGTGCGTCCTGCCTCATTGCTTGTCTCCGTCTTCACCGACGGCAATGCGTGAACGCTGCTCTTCCGACAGCAGCAGTTGCGCGCCCGTCGCCACGATCGGTTCGCCCCGCGCAAATCCCTGGGCCACGAACCAGCCACCGTCCACCGGGTTGTCGACCGGCAGCGCATGGCGCACAAAACGATCGGGCTGGTTGCGGCTATAGACCCACGAGCGACCCTGCCACCACACCACCGCCGAGCCGGGAATCATCGTTCCCTGGACCACCGTGCCCGAGGGTAGATACGCGGTGATCGCCATGCCAGGCAGGAGACCCTCAGCGGACACGGCATAGAAGAAACTGAGCCCTTGCAAACGGGGGTCCGTGCGTGGCGCGGGCGAGATCAAGGTGGCGGCGTGAAAGTCCCCGTTGACGGTCTGCACGCGCGCCTGGACAGGGGGGGCGAGTGCGGTGACCGCGGGCAGCACCACCTGGACGAGGACTTGCTGGCGGGTGGCCAGACGCGTAAACAACGACGTATTCGCGGCCGCCGCCTTCGCCAGGACGTCGCCCCATTGCTGGCTCGCGGTCTGTTGCGCGGCGGTCAGCGCGGCTTGCGCTGCCCGCGACGCGGCTTGGTCGGCATGCCACACCGCGGCGGCCGCCTGCAAGGCCTTGTCGGAAATGTTCCGTTCGTCACGATGCAACGACTGCAGTCGCTGGTATTCGGCGTGGGAAGCCTGCAGCGCGGCGTCGGCTTTGTCCGCCTGGGCCTGGGCGGCGACGTCGGCGTTGCGCAACGCGATCAGATCCGCCACATCCAGCACCGTACCGAACGTCTGCAGCATCGGACGATGGGCCATGGACTGTGGCGTGACCACGACGATCCCACTCTGCTTTTGATCCGCGGCATCCAGCGTGACCGCCGTCAGATCCTGCACTTGCGAGACGCGCGACGGCGCCTTCACCGGTGTCTCGCGCTGGGCCTCCGTAGCACGCTCCTTCTGGCCGGCCAGGAATCCCCAGACCGCTAGCGCCAGCACGATGGCACCCAGAAGGGCCGCGAGAATGGATTTCTTGTTCATGGCTGGGAATCCTGCATGCGGGGCGCGTTTTCAAGGGTATGAATGTCGGTCGCAAGTGCACCCAAGGGGTGCCGCATGGCATCTTCGAGCGCGCCCAGCGATTGCTGGGCCTGCAGGAGGGTATCGAGACGGGCCAGTTCGGCCGCGGCCAATTCCACCTGGGCGCCGATCAGACTCAACCGATCCGTTTCGCCCGCCCGGTACAGCGCTTCGGCGGAAAGGGATGCCTTGCGTTGGGCCGCCAGCAAGGCATCGGCCGTGGCGAGTTTGCGGACGACCTGGCGATAACCGGCCAGCGCCTGATCGACTTCGCCGATCGCCTGCGCTTGCACGGCAAGAAAGTTGGCGGCCGCTTGCTGACGACGCGCTCGGGCTTCGGCGATCGGGCCCTGATTGTGGTTGAGCAACGGCAGTACCAGTGACAACCCCAACGACCACTTGGCCTGTGCGGCATCCCACAGAAAGCCCGGACCGAGCGTGATGTCGGGATATTGTTTCGCCACTTCGCCTTGCAACGCGGCCTGACTGGCTTCGTAGTCCGCCAGTGCCGCGCGGACGTCGGGTCGATCCCGCAGCGCTTGCCGTCGCACGTCATGCGACGGCAGCGCGCTCAGGGGTGGTACCTGCTCGAACGCCGTCAGCGACAGCGTGATGCCATCAAGCGCACTCACGGGCAGGCCCAGGGCCGAGGCCAACTGCACCCGGTTTTCTGCGAGACGCTTCTGCGCCTCCTGCAGATTCAAGCTGAGCTGGTTGAGCGTGATGCGTGCCTGGGTGAGCTCCGGTTGCGATGCCTCCCCGGTTGCCGTGCGCCGTTCGATCAACCTGACCAGCTCCGCTTGTCGCTCCTGTTGTCGACGCAGCAAGGGCACGGTGGGATACACGCCAAGCAAGCTGCTGCGCACGCGACGGCGTACCTGCCACGCGGTCTCCGCGATATTCAAGCGTGCCGCTTCGGCCAGTTGCTGCGCCTGTCGAATCCGGTCGCCGCGCTTACCTGCCGTCTCGATCGGCACATTGAGCGTCGGGCCCACCGTCCAGGGCCCGACGCCAGCGGGTGCATCGACGTTGTACTGATTGGTGAAATCCAACGTCGGATTCGGACGGGCGCCGGCCGTGATCACCGCCGCCTCGGCAACGCGCCATTTCGCGCGCGCCACATCAAGATCCGGCTGATAGTACAAAGCCACCCACGTGAGGGAGCGCAGATCCCAGGAGGATGGCGTCGTGGTCGTGGTCGGCGTGGCGTCATGGCGTTGCAGAAACACCTGCAGCCCCGGATCGCGCAGCGACCGTTGCTCGAAGGCAGCGACGGTGGTGGCCGGTTCCAGCGGTCGTGGCCGATAGCTTGCGCAGGCGGTCAAACCGAGCGTCAGTCCGATGACCAGGAGGCGTGTAGCGTGCTTATTCATGAATCTTCCGCGCAGGAGATCAGTCGGTTCCTTCGAGGGAAAGGGCATCGTGCGAACCCTGCCTTCCCGTCAGTGTCATCACGCATCATCGGCGCCCCGTCATGGCGTCGACCGCAAGGGCGGCGCCGTTTCGTGTCGCGTGATAATGACACCGGTGGCTTCCCGGCCCAGCTCACGAAACGGCAGCCCTTCGCTGCGCAGCTGTCCCACCAGGTCGTCCGCGACCAACGCGATCGCATCGTGGCTGGCGCGCCAGCGCTGCTCGAACGTGGCGAGGTCGGCGATGTAGCCATCAGGCCGCGACGCCAAGCCGGGCGTCAGATCATCGGAATCCTGGTCGACCACGGTAACTGGCCGCCCGAGGTAGAACGGCAACGCCCGCAAATAGGCATGCACCGTGAATACTTCGGTGTGCGGTCCGAGCTCCGGTTGGATGAGGCGAGCGACCGGATCCGCGGAACGCATGTCGTTCAAGGGCTGCGATGACACTAGCGTGAGCTGCCACGCGATCAAGGTGGCCAGGGCAAGCCCATGGATGGCCGTACGGCGCCGGCCGCGATGCAACGCCCAGGTGCCCACCATCGCGGCGAGCGCCATCAGCACCAAGGCCAAAGACAAGCCGCTCAACACATCCTGCAACACGGCTTTCGGGATCGCCGTGCGCGCGGCGAGCGCGATTGCCGTGGCGGTGGCGGCACCCAGGGTCGTGAGCGTGGCGACCCACCAAAAACGGCGCACCAAGGCCTGCAGCGACAGCACCGTGGCTGCACGACCCAGCAGCAGCGCCAAAGCAGGAAACACCGGCAAAATGTAGAACGGCAGCTGGGAATGCGAGAACGAAAAGAACACGAAGACCACGCCCACCCATACCAGCAGGAAGCGTTGTGCGGGACCACCGGCACCAATGGCACGCCAACTGGTTTTGCTCCACGGCAACAGCAACGTCCAGGGAAACAGGCCGAGGAGCACGACGGGGAGAAAGAACCCAAAGACCTTGGAGCGACCGTCGGCCGAGGTCAAGAACCGCGTGAAATGCTCCCGGATGAAGAAATAGTCGAAGAAATCCGGATGCAGGCGGCATATCAAAATGAACCAAGGCGCGCACAGCACCAGCAGCACCAGTACACCGGGCACGAGGGACACGCGCCGCAGTACCCCCCAGTCACGCTGCCACAGCATGAAGATGCCCAGGATCATGCCGGGCAACACCACGCCGATGAGCCCTTTGGACAGCACCGCCAAGGCCAGCGCTGCCCACATCAGCAGATTCAGTCGCGTGCGCAGATGCCGTGCGGTCGGATCGAATTGCGCGACCAGAAAACACGCCATGCCCACGGCGAGAAACGCCGCAACCCCTATATCCAGCGTATTGATATGCGCGGCAAAGACGAACAGTAACGAGCTGCCGAGGATGACGGCCGCGTAGCCGCCCGCCTCACGACCGAAAAGCCGCGCCCCGGCCCAGCCGATCGCCACGATCGCCAGCAAACCGGTAAGCGCGCACCACAGGCGTGCGCTCCACGGATGCGCACCGAAGAGCGCATAGGCCGTCGCGCTGGCCCAGTAATGCAAGGGCGGCTTGTCGAAGAAATTGAAGCCATCCAGGCGGGGCGTGATCCAATCGCCGCTCGTGAACATCTCGTGGGCCACTTCCGCATACCGTCCCTCGTCGGGTTCGGCGAGCGCACGGCCAGCCAATCCGTAGAACCAGGCCGCGAGCCATCCGATCCCCAGTAGCACGGCGGCTGCGCTGAATCGCGCGTGCCACGCACCCGCTGGACGAACATCGTTCTGAGCCATGTGCTTGACGCTCATCGAGGGTCCTTGGTGGGAAGCGATGCGACGGCCACCGATGGCGGCGCGTCGGCGCGTGCCGTGCTGTGTAGCGGGGGCATCATCGGCACCTGACACGCCGTTTCGATCAGATAGATCGGCCGCTGTTTGACCTCGGCGTACACACGGCCGAGGTATTCGCCGACCACGCCCAATGCCAGCAGTTGTAGACCGCCCAGCACCAGGACCACGACCATCAGCGAGGGATACCCTTTGACCGGATCACCCCACAGCACGGCCTTGATGAAGGCCCCTGCGCCGTAGCTGAAAGCGCACACCGATGTGGCCACACCCACTGCCGTGGCCAGTCGCAGTGGCAAAATGGAAAACGAAGTGATGCCTTCCACTGCCAGATTGAACAGCCGCCAGTAGTTCCATTTGGTGCGACCCGCCTGGCGCGGGCTGCGCTGATACATGACCGCCGTATGGGGATAGCCGATCCAGCCGAACAGGCCCTTCATGAAACGTTGGCGCTCGCGCAACTGGCGCAGCGCGGCCACCGCACGCGCCGACATCAGGCGGAAATCACCGGTATCGTGCGGCACGTTGAACGCCGCCATGCGCGCCATCAATCGATAGAAGAGATGTGCCGTCGCTCGCTTGAACCAGCTCTCGCCTTCACGGTGTTCGCGAGTGGCGTAAACCACGTCGTAGCCATCGCGCCAGCGTGTCAGCAGGTCCGGAATGAGTTCGGGGGGATCTTGCAGATCGGCATCAATGATGACGATGGCATCGGCCTCATCCGTCACGGCGTCGAGACCCGCGGTCAGTGCGGCTTCCTTGCCGAAGTTGCGGCTCAAGCGCAGCGTGCCGATGCGCGGGTCTTGGCCCATCAGCCGGTTGAGTACGAGCCATGTGCCATCGCGACTTCCGTCATCGACATAGATCACCCGCGCATCGAGCGCCATCCCATCGAGCACGCCGACAAGACGCGCATGAAACAGGGGGAGCACTTCCGCTTCGTTGTACGCGGGCACCACAACGGTGAGGCGGATCGGGGCCACGAATATCCCTGCGCGCTATGACATCCGCGGCACAGTAGCGAGCGAGGCTCGTGCTGCCCCTCAACCATTTCTCAACTGTTCGTTAAGACACACTCGATGCGTCGATTCGCAACACTGCGAACGATTGTCGCTGGGAATAAGGCCTTGCCGAGTGAGTGAACGGGGTAGATGGCAGCACACTCTGGTCAGACACATTTTTCTGTGATGGCATACCCGCATCGACTTTCTATGGAAGAAGCCCTGATGCCTGTGAGCTACGTCACCGAGGAACAACGTGAGAGCTATGGTCGATACAACGGCCCACCTTCCAGCGATGATTTGGCGCGCTATTTCCATCTCGACGATGCAGATCGTGTGTATATCGCTCGCAGGCGCGGCCACGCGAATCGTCTAGGTATCGCGTTACAGCTCACGACACTCCGTTACCTTGGCGCGTTCCTCGATGACCCACTGGATCTTCCTTCGCTGGTGCTGTCCACCGTTGCCAAACAGTTGGGGATTACGGACACCGATCCCTCCCTCCATGGCTATCGCACGGGGGAGCTACGATGGGATCATCAGAGTGATATTCGTCGTCATTGCGGCTTTGTCGAAATCACCGAACCGTCCGTCGGCTTTCGATTGGGGCGTTGGCTGTATGCGTTGTGCTGGACGGGAACGGAGCGACCCAGCGTTCTGTTTGAGCGGGCAACGGCATGGCTCTTGACACATAAGGTGCTGCTGCCCGGTCGCAGCACGCTCGAACGGTTTGTCGCCCGTGTAAAGAGTCGCGTCGAAGAGCACCTATGGCGGCGATTGGGAACCAGCCTCTCCGATGAGCAGCGCGAACGACTGGAGCGCTTGCTGACCGTGCCGGCCGGCAGCCGAAATTCGCATCTGGATCAGCTGCGATCAGGTCCCGTCCGAGTCAGTGGCCCGTCACTCATCCAAGCGCTGACCCGGCTGCAGGTGGTCCGCGAACTCGGCATCGAGCTACCTACCGTAGCCCATCTTCCGGCCAGTCGAGTCACGGCACTGGCCCGCTTTGCGGGAGCTGCCAAAGCCAGCGCGGTTAGCCGTTTGCCCGATATTCGGCGCTTGGCCACCCTGGTAGCTTTCGTGCACTGCCTGGAAGCCACCGCGCACGACGATGCCGTCGAAGTCTTGGAAATGCTACTGCGGGACGTATTTGCCACGGCACGGAAAGAGGATCGAAAGACGCGTTTGCGCACGCTGAAAGACCTTGATCGGGCTGCCACCCTATTGGCCGATGCCTGCCAAGTGGTGTTGGACACCACACTCCCTGACAAGACGTTGCGCAAGACGCTGTTCGCCAAGGTGCCTCGTGACATCCTTGCACGGGCGCTTCAGGAAGTGAGCAACTTGGTGCGGCCACCCGACGATGTGTTTTATAGCGAACTGAGTGAGCGCTACCGACGCATTCGCCGCTTTCTGCCCTTCGTCTTGGAGAACCTTCGTTTCGGAGCAAGTCCGGCGGGTGAGGCGGTTGTTGCTGCCTATGAGTGGCTTCGTACGCACCCCGGACGATTCAAGGTCGATGACGATGTCCCTCGCGAGGTGATTCGCAAACGCTGGCAGCGCTATGCAGTACGCGAGGACGGCAGTATCGATCACCGGGCCTATACCTTCTGCGTGCTCGATGAACTGTACACGTCATTGCGCCGACGTGACGTGTTCGTCGCTCCCAGCTGGAAGTATGCCGATCCGCGCGCAGGCTTGCTCAACGGCAATGAATGGGAAACCGCGCGTCCCATCATTTGCCGCACGCTGGGTCTATCACCGACACCCTCGCCGACGCTCCTCGCGATCACCAAAGAACTGGATGACACCTATCGAGCAGTCGCTTCCCGACTGCCGGACAACCCAGCCGTGCGCTTCGAAGGAACGAACGAATTGGTCGTCAGTTCCCTCGACAAGCTCGAAGAACCCGCGTCCCTTCTGGCATTGCGCACCGCGGTCAATGCGCGTCTTCCGCGTGTGGACATCGAGGAAATTTTGCTGGAGATCGCCGCGCGTACCGGTTTCACCGATGCCTTCACGCATCTCACTGAACGCTCCGCTCGCGCCGCGGATCTCCCGATCAGTATCTGCGCCGTCTTGCTGGCCGAAGCGAGCAATACCGGATTCGAACCACTCATTCGCTCGGATATGGCCGCCCTGAAGCGGTCGCGTCTGTCGTGGGTCGACCAGAATTACTTCCGCAACGACACCATCACACCGGCCAATGCCATCTTGGTGGCGGCCCAGAACCGCTTGGTACTCGCCCAGCAGTGGGGAGGGGGAGAGGTGGCTTCGGCCGACGGCATGCGCTTCGTCGTTCCCGTGCGCACCGTCCATGCCGCCGCCAACCCGAAGTATTTTGGTCGAGAGCGCGGCGTGACTTGGTACAACCTGATCTCTGATCAGTTCAGCGGCCTCAATGACATCACCGTGCCGGGCACGTTACGCGACAGCTTGATCTTGCTGGGCGTCGTGCTGGAACAGCCGACCGAATTGCAACCGACCCAGATCATGACCGACACCGGCGCCTACAGCGATGTGGTGTTTGGATTATTCCGTCTATTGGGGTATCGATTCTGTCCGCGCTTGGCCGATGTCGGCGGCACGCGGTTTTGGCGTATTGATGCGCAGGCGGACTATGGTGATCTCAACGCCGTGGCACGCCAGCGTGTGAACATGCCATTGATCGAGCAGCAGTGGGATGACATTCTGCGGCTCGTGGGCTCGTTGAAACTGGGGTGCGTATCGGCAAACGGCATCATGCGGACCTTGCAGATTGGCGACCGTCCCACTCGCCTGGCACAAGCATTGGCGGAGTTTGGAAGGATTGAAAAAACGCTACATACGCTGACCTATATCGACGACGAAGCGAAACGACGCGGAACACTGACTCAGCTCAATCGCGGTGAAGGACGCCACAGCGTTGCGCGTGCGATCTTTCATGGAAAACGCGGCGAACTTCGGCAGCGCTACCAAGAAGGTCAGGAGGACCAGCTAGGGGCGCTGGGTCTGGTACTCAACATGGTTGTCTTGTGGAACACCATCTACATGGAGGCGGCATTGGACCAGTTACGTCAAGAAGGCTTTCCCGTACGCGATGAGGATGTCGCACGACTCTCGCCGCTAACCCACGACCACATCAACATGCTTGGACGGTATTCCTTTGCCGTGCCCGAGGCCGTAGCCCGCGGGGAGTTGCGTCCGTTACGGAATCCGGACGATGGCGAGGATGACTGACGGGGAGATGTCATCATCCGAAAAACATCTAAATCAATGTTTTTAAGTGGTAATTTTCCCTTATCCCGGTTTTCCGTTCCATTGCTCCCCGAACCCCAAGCCGGCAAAGCCGCCGCCGATCACGGCAACACGTGCGTGCGTGCTGCCCTGAAGCGGTTCCCAGGCCGGGTACGGCGTGGCGGTGGCGCGGTAGTAGGACGTAGGCGAGGGGGATTTCATGCTGCAGCGACAGGCGGCACCGGTGTCCGTGACTGGGCAAGCATATCCTTCATGCCAGGACGTCGTGGCAGCCGTGGTTCAAAGCTGGCCGAGGAACTCTCGCACGGTGGGCGCGAGTTTCGGGTCCTGCATGGCCATGTGCATGGTGGCGCGCACCAGTCCGGCCTTGTTGCCGCAATCGAAACGGGTGCCTTCGAAGCGGTAGGCCAGCACCTTGCCCTGCTCCTTCAGCAGCGCGTCGATCGCGTCGGTGAGCTGGATCTCGCCGCCGGCGCCGGGCGTGGTCTGCTCCAGCAACTGGAAGATGCGGCCGGGCAACACGTAGCGGCCGACCACGGCCAGGTTCGACGGTGCGTCGGCCGGCTTGGGTTTCTCCACCATGCTGCGGATCCGCGCGCTGCGCTCGTCGACCGGCACGGCGTCGACGATGCCGTACTTGTCGGTCTGGTCGTGGGGGACTTCCTCCACCGCGATCACGCCGGCGGCTTGCGCATCGGCGAGCTCCGCCATCTGCCGCAGCGCACCCTTGCCGGCGCCGTTCCAGATCAGGTCGTCCGGCAGGATCACGCCGAACGGCTCGTCGCCGACCACCGGCTTGGCGCACAGCACGGCGTGGCCCAGGCCGAGCGCCTCGGGCTGGGTCACGAAGATCGCCCGCACGTGCCGCGGCAGGGTGCCCTGCACCAGCGCCAGCAGTTCGGCCTTGCCCTTCTCCTGCAGCTTCGATTCCAGCTCGTAGGCCTTGTCGAAATAGTCGGCGATCGCGTGCTTGTAGCGGTTGGTGACGAAGACCAGGGTGTCGGCACCCGCATCCACCGCCTCGTCGACGGCGTACTGGATCAGCGGCTTGTCGAGCACCGGCAGCATTTCCTTGGCGACCACCTTGGTCGCCGGCAGGAAACGCGTGCCGAGTCCGGCCACGGGAAACACCACTTTGCGCAGGGGCTTGCTCACTCATTGATCTCCGGGTTGGCACGGCGGATCGACACCACGTTGTCCGGTTGCACCGTTTCGCTCCAGCGGAACGAAGGCAGCAGGCTGGACACGCAGCGCCGAAGTTCTTCCTCATTGAAAACCTCGGCCGCCTCGGCAGCCTTGTGCAGCAGGGCCTGCAGCAACTCCCACGACACCTCGCGATGTTGCGCCAGGAATATCTTGGCGTGCGCGGTGGCGCTGTAGTTTTCCAGCGGATGGAAAAGTTCCTCGAACAGCTTTTCGCCCGCGCGCAGGCCGGTGTACACGATCGGAATCTCGCTGCCGGGCTTCTTGCCGGCGAGGCGGATCATCTGCTCGGCCAGATCGCGGATCTTCACCGGCTCGCCCATGTCGAGCGCGAAGATCTCGCCGCCCTTGCCGATGCTGGCGGTCTGCAGGATCAGCTGGCAGGCTTCGGGGATCGTCATGAAGTAGCGCGATATTTCCGGGTGCGTCACGGTGACCGGGCCGCCGTCGCGGATCTGCCGGCGGAACAGCGGCACCACGGAGCCGGCTGAATCCAGCACGTTGCCGAAACGCACCGTCATGAAGCGGGTGGCGGCATGTGCGTCGAGGTTCTGGCAGTAGATCTCGGCAATGCGCTTGCAGGCGCCCATCACGCTGGTCGGGTTGACCGCCTTGTCGGTGGAAATCAGCACGAAACACTCGACCCCGGCTTCGCAGGCTGCATCGGCCACCGTGCGCGTGCCCAGCGCATTGTTGCGAAACGCCGCGCGAAGCTGGTTCTGCAACAGCGGCACATGCTTGTAGGCGGCGGCATGGAACACCACCTGCGGCCGGACGTCCGCAAATGCCTTGCGCATGGCGACCTGGTCGCCGCAGTTGGCCAGGATGCCGTCGAAGATCAGTTCGGGAAAATCCGCGCGCAGCTCCTGGCTGATCCGGTACAGGTTGTATTCGCTCTGCTCGATCACGGTAAGCGACTGCGCGCCCAGCCGGGCGACCTGGCGGCACAGTTCCGAGCCGATCGAGCCGCCGCCGCCGGTGACCAGCACGCACTTGCCGCTCAGCGTTTCGCGGATCGCGGTCCAGTCCAGCTCCACCGTGTCGCGACCGAGCAGGTCCTCGATCGCCACTTCCTTGATCTGGTTGAACTGGGCGCGGCCAGCCACCACGTCCTCCAGCCGCGGCACCGTCCGGTACGGCAGGCCGGTGGCGTCGCACAGCGAAACCACCCGCCGCATCTCGCTCGTCGACGCACCGGGCAGCGCGATCAGCAGCATGTCGATCGCCACTTCGCGGGCTACCTCGGGCAACTGGTCGAGTTGCCCCAGCATCGGGTGGCCGTTGATGCTGGCGCCGCGCAGGCTGGGCTTGTCGTCGACGAAGCCGACCACGGCATAGCGGTTGTCGCGGTGCAGGTCGCGCGAAAGCACTTCACCGGCGCGATCGGCGCCGACGATCAGCACGCGCTTCGCAACCTGGTTCTGCAGCAGGTCGTTGCGGCTGTCTTTCCAGTAGCGGTAGGCCAGACGCGGTACGCCGAGCAACGCGGCGAGCAGCAGCGGGTAAAGCGCCAGCACCGAACGCGGTACGCCCTCCAGCCGGTCATACAGGAACAGCGACACGCCGACGAACAGCGAACCGATCACGACCGCGCGCGCGATGTTCCACAGGTCCGGCAGGCTGGCGAAACGCCAGACGCTCTTGTACAACCCGGTCCAGCGGAAGATCAGCCCCTGCACCAGCAGCACGATCGGAAACTCGAGTATCCCGAAACTGACGACCTCGTCCGGTTTCAGCGCATACCTCAGCAGTTTGGCGATCCACCATGCGAGCACGGCCATGGCCAGGTCGTGCAACACGACGGCGATACGCGGGTGGATGAAGCCGACGAGCTTACGCAGCGACATGGGAGGCCTTGGGCAGATGGCGTCGCAGGCAGCGACGTTTCAGCGCCAGCCAAGTGGCCGCCGCTCCAAGATAGACGGCTATGGTAATCGGCAGCGCCATGCGCAGATGACTCCAGGCCAACCAGGCCGAGGGTGCCGCGACCAGCAGGTTCCAGCCCATATAGGCCATGTCCGTCCGTGCATGCGTTCCTCCGCGGCGCACCAGCCACTGGTAGAGGTGTTCGCGATGGGCAGTGTACCAGCGCCGCCCGCGCCACATGCGGGTCAGCAGGGTCAGGCTGGCATCCACCACGAAGGCGGACGACAGGATCAGCGCCGGCCACAGCGCCCCCGGCGCGACCCGCCACAGCATCGCGCTGAACGCAAAGACCAGCAGGCCTGTGCTGCCGCTGCCGACGTCGCCCATGAAGATTCGTGCGGGTGGCCGGTTGAAGCACCAGAAGCCCAGTGCCGATGCCGCGAAGACCGCCGCCGCGGCGGCCAGCGCAGGTTGCTCCGCTGCCCCCGCCAGCCAGGCCAGGCCTGCGCCCACGAAGACCGCCTGCTGTGCCAGCAGCCCGTCGATGCCATCCATGAAATTGTGCAGGTTGATGCTCCAGACACCGCCGACCAGCAACAGCGGTATCCACCATCCTGACAAGCCGGTGGCCAGCAGCCCCAGCGAGAACAGGCCGGCCGCGAGCAGTTGGGCGCCCAGCCGCGGCAGTATCGGCAGCGAGCGGTGGTCGTCCCACCAGCCGGCCAGCGCCACCAGCACCAGTGCGGCGAGCAGGCTCGCGGTCACGCTTGCTGGCCAATCCGCCGGCGCATGCCACAGCACGCCCGGCAGGCAGGCCAGCATCGCCACGACGATGCCGATGCCGCCGCCGCGCGGGGTCGGCAGCCGATGCGAACGGCGTTGCCCGGGCTGGTCCAGCATGCCGCGCCGCTGCGCATAGCCAATCGCGCCGCGCACCAGCAGCAAGGTGATCGACAAGCTGGCCAGCAACCATCCGGTGGTCAGGTACATGCTCCGCTCACTCGCTGGCGACACCGTGGATCGGCCGGATCGTGCTCCAGCTCTTGCAGCTGGGGCACTGCCAGTGATGGGCCTTGGCGCCGAAGCCGCAGCGGCTGCAGCGATACATCGCCTGGCCTTCCAGCAGCTTGCGGGTCAGGTCGCGCAGGATCAGGAAATTCTCGCGCGCCTCGCCTTCGATCTTGTCCATGGTGGCGTCGATCAGCGCCATCAACCCGCGCACCGACGGCCGCTGGCGCAATTGGGCGGTCAAGAAGTCGACCGCTGCCCGCTCGCCGTCGCGCTGCCGATACAGGTGGGTCAGCGCCAACACCGGCGAGACGCCGTGGTAGCGCCCGAGCATGTCGTGCAGGAAATGTTCGGCGCGCTCCATCTGCTGCGAGCGGGCATAGCTGTTGAGCAGCGGCGGCAGAATGTCCGGAGTGAAGGCGATATCGGCCTTGATCGCCGCCTCGTAGGCCGTTACCGCCTCCGCATGCTGGCCGTCCTCGGACAGCATGCGGCCGGTCAGCATGAAGGCACGCACGCAGCCGGGCTGGCACTCGAACGCCTGGCGCAGGTAGTCGCGCGCTTCGGCGCGGGCGCCGTGCTGGCGCGAGCGGTCGGCCAGCTCGCAGTAGAACTGGGCGATCATCGGTGCCTCGTCCTCGCCGGTCATCACCTCCAGCCGGCGCGCGTGCTCGATCGCCTTGTGCCAGTCGCGTTCGTGCTGGTAGATCGCGATCAGGTGGCGCAGCGCCGACGGTGCATGCGCATCCATCGCCACCAGGTCGGAGAACAGTGCCTCGGCGCGATCCAGCAGGCCGGCACGCATGTAGTCCTCGCCCAGTTCCAGCAAGGCCACCGTCTTCATCGCGTCGGTCAGGCCCGGTCGCGAGACCAGGTGCTGATGCAGCCGGATGGCCCGGTCCACCTCGCCGCGGCGGCGAAACAGGTTACCCAGTGCCAGGTGGGTCTCGACCGTGTCGCGGTTGTACTCGGCCAACTTGAGGAAGACCTCGATCGCCTTGTCCTGCTCCTCGTTGAGCAGGTAGTTCAGGCCGCGGAAATAGTCCGAGGACAGCTCGCTGACCTCGGCGCCGGAACGGCGTGCACCGGCCTGGCGGGAGGCCCACCAGCCCAGCACGAATGCAGCTGGCACCAGCGGAACCAGCACATACAGGAAATTCATGGCCGGGCCGGCAGCTTCTTGTCGGCACGCGGTTGCCGGCGATGCCGGCGCATGCTCACGCCGAGCCAGGCGGTGAGCCCGCCCAGCAGCCAGCCGATCACCAGCGCGCCCAGCAAGGCCGCGCCCTTGGGCAGTTGCATCCGGACGAACGCGAGGTCGTAGCCGACCAGGTCGGCATTGAGTGCGCCAAGCACGATGCCGGCGGCGATGAAGATCACGAGGACGATGATGGCGAGCAGTCGCATGGCCGAGACTTTACCCGATTGCTCGTGACAGGCACAGGCAGCGTGGGTGGTCCAAGCGGCAACGATTCATGGCGGCCCGGTGGCCGCACGACGGCGCGCAGCAAAAAAGGCAGGACCGCCCTGCATCGCCTGCCTTCGGTCGATCTTTCCTGAGTGGTGGCCGGGATGTCAGGCGATTTTCTGCTCCAGATCCTGGTTGACGCGCTCGCGCAATTCCTTGCCCGGCTTGAAGTGCGGAACGTGCTTGCCGGGCAGCGCCACGGCCTCGCCCGTCTTGGGGTTGCGCCCCATCCGCGGCGGCCGGTAGTGCAATGCGAAGCTGCCGAAGCCACGCACCTCGATGCGTTCGCCATGGGCCAGGGCGTGGCTCATCTGCTCGATGACGCTCTTGACGGCCATCTCGACGTCCGCAAACGCAAGATGGGTCTGGCGCCTGGCGAGCGCCTCGATCAATTCGGATTTAGTCATGGGCCCCAATGTCCGTGACATGAAACGACGGGGCGGCGGCGACAAACTGCCGCCCCGTGTCAGGCTGCTGCAGGCGATCAGTCGGCCTTGTTGAACTGCTCCTTGAGCAGCGCACCAAGCTTGGTCGTGCCGCTGGCCGCGGACGAGTAATCCACCGACGTGTCGGGCGCGTCTTCCTCGTCCTTGGCGCGGATCGAGAGCGCCAGCTGGCGACCCTTGCGATCCATACCGGTGAACTTGGCCTCGACCTTGTCGCCCACCTTCAGGTGCTGGGTGGCATCGTCGATGCGCTCCTTGGCGATGTCGTTGGCGCGCAGGTAACCCTCCACGCCTTCGCCCAGGTCGATCACCGCACCCTTCGCATCGACTTCCTTCACGGTGCCGTTGACGATGCTGCCGCGCGGATTCGCCGCCATGAACTGGCCGAACGGATCCTGCTCCATCTGCTTGATGCCGAGCGAGATGCGCTCGCGCTCCGGATCCACCGCCAGCACCACAGCCTCGATCTCGTCGCCCTTCTTGAAGTTGCGCACGAGGTCTTCGCCGGACATCTGCCAGGAGATGTCGGACAGGTGCACCAGACCGTCGATGCCGCCGTCCAGGCCGATGAACACGCCGAAATCGGTGATCGACTTGATCTGGCCGGAGACCTTGTCGCCCTTCTTGTGCATGGCGGCGAACGCTTCCCACGGATTGGAACGCGTCTGCTTGATGCCCAGCGAGATGCGGCGACGCTCTTCATCCACGTCCAGCACCATCACTTCGGTCTCGTCGCCGACCTGCACCACCTTGGCCGGGTTGACGTTCTTGTTGGTCCAGTCCATCTCGGACACGTGCACCAGGCCTTCCACGCCCGGCTCGATCTCGACGAAGCAGCCGTAGTCGGTGACGTTGGAGACCTTGCCGAACAGGCGGCTGCCGACCGGGTAGCGACGGGCGATGGCGACCCACGGGTCGTCGCCAAGCTGCTTCAGGCCCAGCGAAACGCGGTTGCGCTCCTTGTCGTATTTCAGCACGCGCACGTCCAGCTCGTCGCCGACGTTGACCACCTCGGACGGATGACGCACACGCTTCCACGCCATGTCGGTGATGTGCAGCAGGCCGTCGATGCCGCCCAGGTCCACGAACGCGCCGTAGTCGGTGAGGTTCTTGACCGTGCCCTTGACCACCGCGCCCTCGGTCAGGCGCTCCAGCAGCTTCTCGCGCTCCTCGGAGAACTCGGTCTCGACGACGGCGCGGCGGCTGACCACCACGTTGTTGCGCTTGCGGTCCAGCTTGATGATCTTGAACTCGAGTTCCTTGCCCTCGAGGTAGGTCGGCTCGCGCACCGGGCGCACGTCGACCAGCGAACCCGGCAGGAACGCGCGGACGTCCTTGATGTCGACGGTGAAGCCACCCTTGACCTTGCCGGAGATCATGCCCTTGATCGTCTCTTCCTTGTCGAACGCCTGTTCCAGGTCGTCCCACACCATCGAGCGCTTGGCCTTCTCGCGCGACAGCTTGGTCTCGCCGAAACCGTCTTCCAAAGCTTCGAGGGCTACCTTCACCTCGTCGCCTACCTGCACCTCCAACACGCCGTCCTCGCTCTTGAACTGCTCGATCGGGACGATGCCTTCGCTCTTCAGGCCGGCATTGATCACGACGACGTCGTTGCGGATTTCCACAACGATGCCGGTGACGATGGCGCCGGGCTTCAGCTTGGAGATGGCCTGTTGGCTCTGTTCAAACAGTTCGGCAAAACTTTCAGTCATGTTGATTCCATAGTGGGAAAAGACCGTGATCCGTTGCGCCTGGTTGGGTGTTGCGCACGAACTTTCCGGTCCACCGGTTGAGGGTGCCTTCGGGTGGTTGCACAGAACCGACCGTCGTCACCATTGGCCAAAACCCCCTGCCGCGGCAGGGGCACAGAAACCGCCGCGCAACCCGCTCAGGACTGCACGACGGCAAGTACTTTCGCGACGACCTCGTCGATGCCCATCCCGGTGGTATCCACCAGCACGGCATCCTCGGCAGGCTTGAGCGGCGCAACCGCCCGCGATGCATCGCGGCTGTCACGCGCCTCAATTTCTCGCTGAAGGCCGGTAAGTGTAACGCTGAGTCCCTTTTCCTTCAACTGCTTATAGCGCCTTTTCGCCCGCTCGGCGGCGCTCGCGGTGAGGAAAACCTTGTGCACGGCATCCGGGAAGATCACCGTGCCCATGTCGCGCCCGTCGGCGACCAGGCCGGGCGCCTTGCGGAAGCCCAGTTGCAGCGCCACCAGCGCCTCGCGCACCGACGGCATCGAGGCGATCGCCGAGGCCGCCGCCCCGGCGGTCTCGGTGCGCAGCTCGTCAGTGGCGTCGTGTCCGTTGACGATCACCCGGGTCTCGCCGCCGTCGCTGGCAGCGCGGAACTGGATCTTCGTGCCCTGCGCGCAGCGGGTCACCGCCTCCACGTCCGACAAGTCCAGCCCGGCCATGCCGGCGGCGTAGCCCACGGCGCGGTACAGCGCGCCGGAATCCAGCAGCCGCCAGCCCAGCCGTTCGGCCACCAAGGCGCTGACGGTGCCCTTGCCCGACCCCGACGGCCCGTCGATCGTGAGTACGGGTACGACGGGAGCATGGCTCATGGAAGGACCCTGGCTGAATGGCTAAGGCCGGAAGTTTACCGCGTTGACCCCACCGGGGACGCGTGCTATCTAGCCGATCTCCTTGTCTGCAGCCCTGTCCGAACCGCCTTATGACCGACCTTCGCCGCGAGTTCGAGCAGGCTGCCAAGGACATCCGGCAATTGGCCCGGCGCCCCGACAACGACACCTTGCTGAAGCTCTACGCGCTCTACAAGCAGGGCTCGGAGGGTGACCTCAAGCGCGTCCAGCCCGGTTTCTTCGACTTCGTCGGCACAGCCAAGCACGAGGCCTGGGCGCAGCTGAACGGCGTCTCCGAAGAAGAAGCCATGCGCCGCTACATTGCGCTGGTTTACCAATTGCTGGCCTGATCCGGGCTGCCGTACTCACGAGAGGCTTGCTTTCAAACGCCGAACACCGGCACATTCATACGATCGTTTGAGCCTCGTGTGGATCGCATGCATTACCCGAACCTGTTCGCCCCGCTCGATCTGGGCCATGTCACCCTGCCCAACCGTATCCTGATGGGCTCGATGCACACCGGGCTGGAAGACAAGGCCAGCGACTACGACAAGCTGGCTGCGTACTTCGCCGAGCGCGCCCGCGGCGGCGTCGGGCTGATGGTCACCGGCGGCATCTCGCCCAGCATCGAAGGCTGGCTGAAGCCGTTCGGCGGCCGGCTCACCCTGCCTTGGCACAAGCCACGCCATCGCAAGCTGACCCGCGCCGTGCACGCTGCAGGCGGGCGCATCTGCCTGCAGATCCTGCATGCCGGCCGCTACGGCTACCACCCGTTGTCGGTGGCGCCATCGAGGATCAAGTCTCCGATCACTCCATTCACGCCACGGGCGCTCACCGCACGCGGCGTGGAGCGCACCATCGGCGACTTCGTGCACTGTGCGCGGCTGGCGCAGGATGCCGGCTACGACGGCGTCGAGGTGATGGGCTCGGAAGGCTACCTGATCAACGAGTTCATTGCCGCGCGTACCAACCGGCGCGACGATGCCTGGGGCGGCGACGCGACGCGGCGCATGCGCTTTCCGGTCGAGATCGTGCGCCGCACGCGCGCGGCGGTCGGCCGCGACTTCATCATCATCTACCGGCTGTCGATGCTCGACCTGGTCGAGGGCGGCCAGGACTGGAGCGAGGTCGCCACCCTGGCCAGGGCGATCGAGGCCGCCGGCGCCAGCATCATCAACACCGGCATCGGCTGGCACGAGGCGCGCGTGCCGACCATCGTCACCAGCGTGCCGCGCGCCGGCTTCGCCTGGGTCACGCAGAAGCTCAAGGGCGAGGTGTCGATCCCGCTGGTCGCCACCAACCGGATCAACATGCCGGACGTGGCCGAGCGCATCCTCGCCGATGGCGAAGCCGACATGATCTCGATGGCGCGCCCGCTGCTGGCCGACCCGGCATGGGCGAACAAGGCGAAGGCCGGGCGCAGCGAACGCATCAACACCTGCATCGCCTGCAACCAGGCCTGCCTCGACCACGTGTTTCAGAACAAGCGCGCCAGCTGCCTGGTCAACCCGCGCGCCTGCCACGAGACCGAGCTGAAGGTCGAACCGGCCAGCGTGCGCAAGCGCATCGCCGTGGTCGGTGCAGGCCCGGCCGGCATGGCCTGCGCCGCCACGCTGGGCGAGCGCGGCCATGCCGTGGTCCTGATCGACCAGGCCAGCGAGATCGGCGGCCAGTTCAACTACGCCAAGCAGATTCCGGGCAAGGAAGAGTTCCACGAAACGCTGCGCTATTTCCGCCACCAGCTGGACGACACGGGCGTCGACGTCCGCCTCGGCCAGGTTGCGGATGCCGCCTCGCTGCGCGCCGGCGGCTATGACGAAGTGGTGATCGCCACCGGCATCACGCCGCGCCAGGCGAGCTTTCCCGGCAGCGACGACCCGCGCGTGCTGGGCTATCTCGATGTGCTGGCCCGGCATCAGCCGGTAGGCGCCAGGGTGGCGATCATCGGCGCCGGCGGCATCGGTTTCGACGTAGCCGAGTTCCTGGTCGAACATGCGCCCTCGCCCACCACCGACGTGGCCCGCTGGACCCGCGAATGGGGAGTGGACATGCAGCTGCAGCAGCGCAGCGGCCTGCAGCCGCCACAGCCGGAAGCGCCGGCGCGGCAAGTCTGGCTGCTCCAGCGCAGCGAGGGTCGCCCCGGCGCGCGGCTCAACAAGACGACCGGCTGGGTACATCGGGCCACGCTCAAGGCGAAACGGGTGACCATGCTGGGCAATGTCGGCTATGAACGTTTCGATGACCTGGGCCTGCACATCACCGTCGACGGCAAGCCACAGATCCTGCCGGTCGAGCACGTAGTGGTCTGCGCCGGCCAGCTGCCGAACCGCCGGCTGGCCGACGAACTGATCGCCGCCGGCATGAAGGTGCACGTGATCGGCGGCGCCGACGTGGCCGCCGAGCTGGATGCCAAGCGCGCCATCGCCCAGGGCACCCGCGTGGCCAGCGCAATCTAGACGCCGGTACGCCGACACCGCTGCCCGATGGCAGCGGTGTCGGTCATCCAAAAGAAAGCGCCCCGCAGGGAAGACGCATCGACATGGGCTCAGGGGGGGAGTTGAACCAGATGTCGTATTTAGCGTCGCTGCGGGGCGAGGGCCGCCGCCACCAGGGGGGAGGGGAAGTGGCGGGACGGAAGTGATTTTATGATCGACGGAATAAAGTATCTAATATATATTTAGGCCGTTATTGATTTCGAATCACTATATGTTTGACCTTCGCCAGCTGCGCTACTTCATCGCCGTCGCGGAAGAGCTGAGTTTCACCCGCGCTGCGCTGCGTCTGCATCTCTCCCAGCCGCCCCTGTCGCAACAGATCCAGTCGCTGGAACGGGATCTGGGCGTGCGCCTGCTGGAGCGCACCAAACGCAGTGTGACGCTGACCGAGCCCGGTCGGGTGTTCCTGGAGCAGGCACGACAGATCCTGGCCAAGGTGGACGAGGCGCGTAGCCAGACGGTGGCCGCCGCCGCGGGTTACAGCGGCCAGTTGCGGCTGGCCTATACCGTCTCGGTCTCGTTCCATCCGGCCATGCCGCAAACCTTGCTGCGTTTTGGCCAGATCGCTCCCGACGTGCGCCTGCAACTCAGCGAGATGTACACCGAGCCGCAGTTCGCGGCCCTGCTCGCCGGCAAGATCGACGTCGGCTTTGTCCGTGACGAGCCGTTGCAGGCGCAGTACACCCGCGACCTGCGCTGCAGCGTGATCGATCGCGAACCCCTGCTGCTTGCGTTGCCTGCCGGCCATCCGCTGGCTGGCCGCAGCAGCCTGCGTCTGGCCGAAGTGGCCGGCGACGCGTTCGTGTCGCAACCGCGTGAGCTCGCTGCCACGCTTTACGACCGGCTGGTGAAACTGGCGACGCGGGCCGGTTTCCAGCCGTCGATCACCCAGCATGCCCAGCAGATCAACGGCCTGCTGGCCCTGGTTGCCGCCGGGCTGGGGCTGGCGCTGGTGCCGGCCAGCATGCGCACCGTGCGCCTGGCCGGGATCTGCTACGTGCCGCTGGAGGACCCCGATGCCTTTCTGTTGCTGGCCGTGGCCTGTCGGGCCAGCGATCAGTCCCCCGCCCTGCAGCAATTCCTGGCCACGGTGGCGCAGACGGCCGTCGCGTCGGACTTGTGACAAACCATGTGGCTCGCTATACTTACCGCTTACATTTTAGTCTAGTGTCAGGAGCTGGCCGTGAAGGTGCTTAACTCTTTGAAGTCCGCCAAGGCGCGGCATCGCGACTGCAAGGTTGTGCGCCGTCGCGGCAAGGTATTCGTGATCTGCAAGAGCAACCCCCGTTTCAAGGCTCGCCAGCGCTGAGTGCAGTCTGACGATGCCACGAAAAAGGCCGCGCAAGCGGCCTTTTTCGTGGGTGTTCCTGCGGCCTGCGGCGGCGCAAGCCGTCACTCGTAACGGACGTCGATGATCTCGTAGTGCTTGACGCCGTTCGGTGCGGTGAACTCGAAGCTGTCGCCGGCGCTCTTGCCGATCAGCGCGCGGGCGATCGGGGAGGACACCGCAATCAGCCGTTGCTTGATGTCCGCCTCCAGGTCGCCGACGATCTGGTAGGTCACCAGGGTACCGGAGTCCTCGTCCTCCAGATCCACGGTGGCGCCAAACACCACGCGGTTGCCCGGGTTGAGTCGGGCGACGTCGATGACCTCGGCGGTCGACAGCAAGGCCTCCAGTTGGGCGATGCGGCCCTCGGTGAAGCTCTGCAGTTCGCGCGCCGCGTGGTACTCCGCGTTCTCCTTGAGGTCGCCGTGGGCGCGGGCCTCGGCAATCGCCGCGATGATGCGCGGACGCTCGACCGATTTCAGCCGCTCCAGTTCCGCGCGCAGGCGCTCGGAGCCGGTCTTGGTGATGGGAGCGCGACTCATGCGCTGAGCTCCTTGTGCAGTTCCTGCAGGCTGTGTACTTCACCGTCGCCGTGAAAGTCCAGCGAATGCACGAGCGCGCGGGCACCAGCCACCGTGGTGGAATAGGTGACGCGATGCTGCAGCGCCTCGCGCCGGATCGAGAACGAATCGGCGATCGCCTGCTTGCCCTCGGTAGTGTTGACGATATAGACGATCTCGCCGTTCTTGATCAGGTCAACGATGTGCGGACGCCCCTCGAGCACCTTGTTGATCCGCTCGCAGGCCACGCCGTGCCCAGTCAGGTAGCTGGCGGTACCGGCGGTTGCCACCAGGTTGAAGCCGCGTGCAATGATCTCGCGAGCCACCGGCAACAGGCGATCCTTGTCGCCGTCGCGCACCGACAGGAACGCCTTGCCGACCGTCGGCGCCTTGATCCCGGCCGCTTCGTGGCCACGCGCGAACGCCGCGCCGAAACTGCGCCCCACGCCCATCACCTCGCCGGTCGAACGCATCTCCGGGCCAAGGATCGGGTCGACGTTCTGGAACTTCAGGAACGGGAAGATCGCCTCCTTCACTGAGTAGTACGCCGGGATCACCTCGCGCGTCGCGCCCAGGCTGATCAGCGAACGCCCGGCCATCACACGGGCGGCGATCTTGGCCAGCGGCACGCCGGTGGCCTTGGACACGAACGGCACCGTGCGCGATGCGCGCGGATTCACTTCCAGGATATAGACGGTGTCGCCCTGGATCGCGAACTGCGTGTTCATCAGGCCGATGACCTTCAGCTCTTTCGCCATCGCGCTGACCTGGCGGCGCATCTCGTTCTGGATCGATGCGTTCAGCGAATACGGCGGCAGCGAGCAGGACGAATCACCCGAATGCACGCCGGCCTCCTCGATGTGTTCCATGATGCCACCGATCAGCACGGTGCCTTCGGCATCGGCGATCACGTCCACGTCGACCTCGACCGCGTGGTCGAGGAAACGGTCCAGCAGCACCGGCGAATCGTTCGATACCTTCACCGCATCGCGGATGTAGCGCGACAGGTCGGCGTCGTCATGCACCACTTCCATCGCGCGGCCGCCGAGCACGTAGCTCGGCCGTACCACCAGCGGATAGCCGATCTCGCGGGCCAACGCCAGCGCCTCGTCGGCGTTGCGCGCGGTGCGGTTCGGCGGCTGCTTCAGGCCGATCTTCTCGATCATGTGCTGGAAGCGCTCGCGGTCCTCGGCCAGGTCGATCGAGTCGGGGCTGGTGCCGATGATCGGCACGCCGGCCGCTTCCAAGGCGCGCGCCAGCTTCAGCGGGGTCTGCCCGCCGTACTGCACGATCACGCCCTTCGGCTTCTCGACGTGGACGATTTCCAGCACGTCCTCCAGCGTCAGCGGTTCGAAGTACAAGCGGTCGGAGGTGTCGTAATCGGTCGACACCGTCTCCGGGTTGCAGTTGACCATGATGGTTTCGTAGCCATCCTCGCGCAGCGCCAGCGAGGCATGCACGCAGCAATAGTCGAACTCGATGCCCTGTCCGATCCGGTTCGGGCCGCCGCCGAGCACGATGATCTTGTCGCGACCGGTCGGCGCCGCTTCGCATTCTTCCTCGTAGGTCGAATACATGTAGGCGGTGCTGGTGGCGAACTCGGCCGCGCAGGAATCCACCCGCTTGTACACTGGGCGCACGCCCAGGGTGTGGCGCAGGTGACGCACGGCGGCTTCGTCGGTACCGATCAGCTCGGCAATGCGCGCGTCGGCGAAGCCGAGCCGCTTGAGCTCGCGCAGGCGCGGCGCATCAAGCGCGGTGATGCCCTGCCGGGTGATCTCCGCTTCAGTCAGCACGATGTCCTCAAACGCGGCAAGGAACCACGGATCGACCCGGCTGAGGTTGAACACTTCCTCCAGCGACAGCCCGGCGCGGAACGCATCGGCCAGATGGAACACGCGATCGGGGCGCGGCTCGCGCAATTCCCGCTTGAGCACGGCCAGCCCGTCGTCGGTGCCGAGGTCCAGGCCGGTGGGATTGAGGCCGGTCTTGCCGATCTCCAGCCCGCGCAAGGCCTTCTGCAACGACTCGTGGAAGCTGCGGCCGATCGCCATCACCTCGCCGACCGACTTCATCTGCGTGGTCAGGCGCGCATCGGCCGCCGGGAACTTCTCGAAGGCGAAACGCGGGATCTTGGTGACCACGTAGTCGATCGACGGCTCGAACGAGGCCGGCGTCAGGCCGCCGGTGATGTCGTTCTTCAGTTCGTCCAGCGTGTAGCCCACCGCCAGCTTGGCGGCGACCTTGGCGATCGGGAAGCCGGTCGCCTTCGACGCCAGCGCGGACGAGCGCGACACGCGCGGGTTCATCTCGATCACCACCACGCGGCCGTCGACGGGGTTGACGCCGAACTGCACGTTGGAGCCGCCGGTGTCCACGCCGATCTTGCGCAGCACCGCGATGCTCGCGTCGCGCAGGCGCTGGTACTCCTTGTCGGTGAGCGTCTGCGCCGGCGCCACGGTGATCGAGTCGCCGGTGTGCACGCCCATCGGATCGAGGTTCTCGATGGCGCAGATGATGATGCAGTTGTCCGCGGTGTCGCGGACCACTTCCATCTCGAACTCCTTCCAGCCAAGCACCGATTCGTCGATCAGCACTTCGTGGGTGGGCGACATTTCCAGGCCGCGCTTGACGATGAGCTCGAACTCTTCCTTGTTGTAGGCGATGCCGCCGCCGGTGCCGCCCAGCGTGAAGCTGGGCCGAATGATCACCGGAAACCCGAGCCTGGCCTGGATCTCCACGGCGTGCTCGAAACTCTTGGCCACGTCGGATTTGGGGCTTTCCAGCCCGATCTCGGTCATCGCCTGTTTGAACAGTTCGCGATCCTCGGCCATGCGGATGGCTTCGCGCCTGGCGCCGATCAGTTCGACCTGGTACTTCTCCAGCACGCCGTGGTCGGCCAGGTCCAGCGCGCAATTCAGCGCGGTCTGGCCGCCCATCGTCGGCAGCACCGCATCCGGGCGCTCCTTGGCGATGATGCGCTCCACCGTCTGCCAGTTGATCGGCTCGATGTACACCGCGTCGGCGGTCTCCGGATCGGTCATGATCGTGGCCGGGTTGGAGTTCACCAGGATCACCCGGAAACCCTCTTCCTTCAGCGCCTTGCAGGCCTGCGCGCCGGAGTAGTCGAACTCGCAGGCCTGGCCGATCACGATCGGGCCGGCGCCGATGATGAGGATGCTCTTGATATCGGTGCGCTTAGGCATGCGTGCGGGCCTCCTGCATCAGTGCGGCGAAACGTTTGAACAGATAGCCGATGTCGAGCGGGCCCGGGCTCGCTTCGGGATGGCCCTGGAAGCAGAACGCCGGCCGGTCGGTCAGTGCGAAGCCCTGCAGCGAACCGTCGAACAGCGAGGTGTGGGTAAGCCGCACGTTTGCCGGCAGCGTGGCCGGATCCACCGCGAAGCCGTGGTTCTGGCTGGTGATCAGCACGCGGCCGTCGTCCAGATCCTTCACCGGGTGATTGGCGCCGTGATGGCCGAACTTCATCTTCAGCGTCTTGCCACCCAGCGCCAGGCCCATCAGCTGATGGCCGAGGCAGATGCCGAAGAGCGGAATCTTCGCGTCGAGGAATTGCCGGGTCGCCGCGATGGCGTAATCGCACGCCGCCGGATCGCCGGGGCCGTTGGACAGGAACACGCCGTCGGGCTGCATGGCGAGCACTTCGGCGGCGGGCGTCTGCGCCGGCACCACGGTGACCTCGCAACCCTGCTCGGCCAGCAGGCGCAGGATGTTGAGCTTGGTGCCGAAGTCGTAGGCGACCACCTTGAAGCGCGTCGCGGGCTGGTTGAACGCGGTGCGGTCGAGGTCGTACACGCCCTGCTTCCACACGTACGGCCTGGCGGTACTGACCACCTTGGCCAGATCCATGCCGTTCAGGCCGGGGAACGCGCGCGCCTTGGCCAGCGCCGTTTCCGCGTCAACCTGCTCGCCCGCCACGATGCAGCCGGCGAGCGCGCCCTTGTCGCGCAGGATGCGGGTCAGTCGACGGGTGTCGATGCCGGCGATCGCGACCGTGCCGTGGCGCCTCAGGTAATCGGGCAAGCTCTCGGTGCTGCGCCAGCTGCTGGCGCGGCGCGGCACGTCGCGCACGATCAGTCCGGCCGCATGCACCGCGGTGGACTCGACGTCCTCGGCGTTGACGCCGGTGTTGCCGATGTGCGGATAGGTCAGCGTGACGATCTGGCGTGCGTAGGAAGGATCGGTGAGGATTTCCTGGTAGCCGGTCATCGCCGTGTTGAAAACCACCTCGCCGACGGTCTCGCCGACAGCGCCGACGGCGTAACCATGGAACAGGCTACCGTCTTCGAGGGCCAGCAGGGCAGGAATAGGCATCGGGGTAACCGCCTTTTGGATGCAGCAAAATCCGCAAGCCGCAGTATTGCTGGCTTGTGGAGCTTTGGTGGGGAAAGAAATTCGGGCGGGTGGAAATGATAAGCGGCGAGGTCGTTTCTGTCCACCTCACAGAACGTGAATCCGGGCATTCCCTGGCTCTTTTGCGCCGAGCGGTCGGCGCTACACTAGGCCACTGTTTTGCCAGAGTCCGATGCCCCATGAGTGCTGCCGTACTGCTCGATCCCGCCCGTCTCGATCGTCCGGATACCACGGTTCAGCACCAGCCTTTCCCGTTCATGATGGCGCACGGTCAGTTGCCCGACGAAGTGCGCGACGACCTGGATCGCGACTTTCCGCGATACGCCAGCGCCGGCTTTTTCCCCTACGACCTGGCCGACTGCGGCCCGAGCGTCAACGCGCTGATCGAGAGCATGACCGCGCCGGCGTTTGCCCGCGCCATCGGCGCGCGCCTGGGCGTCGAGCATCTCGACCAGTACCCGACCCTGGTGACACTGTGCCGCCTGCTCAACAAGCGCCACGGCACCATCCATACCGACAGCAAGTCCAAGGTGGTCACCGCGCTGATCTATCTGAACCCGCAATGGCCGGACACCAGCGACGGCTGCTTGCGCTTTCTGCGCAAGATCGACGACATCGACAGCATCGTGGCACCGGAGCTGGCGCCGCTCTACGGCGAGTTCGCCGTGTTCAAGCGCTGCGAGAACTCCTTCCACGGCCACTTGCCTTACGAAGGCGAGCGGCGGGTGATCCAGGTGGCCTGGCTGACCAGCGAAGAAGAGAAGCGGCGCAAGACGAAACGCGGCAAGTTCTCACGCGCTTTCAAGAAATTGTTCGGTAGTTTCGATACCCGGCTGGGCGCAGGCCGCGATCGCAACGCTTCGCATCGCGACTGAATCCGATCACGCCGTGGGCGCACCATGCTGGCGCTGGCGGCTCAGCGCGGCGCGGCGATCATGTCGTCCAATTGCCATGACCCTGCTGCACGCCCCGCCAGCCAGTGCGCCGCGTGCAAGGCGCCACGCGCGAAGGTCGTGCGGTCGGTGGCGCGATGGGTCAGCTCCAGTCGTTCGCCCTGCCCGATCAGCATGGCGGTGTGTTCGCCCACGATGTCGCCGCCGCGTACCACGGCGAAACCGATGCTGCCTTCGTTCCGCTCGCCGGTACGGCCTTCACGGCTGCAGACCGCCGCTGCTTCCAGCGTGGTGTCGCGTGCCACCGCCGCCGCCCGGCCGAGCGCCAACGCGGTACCGGACGGCGCATCCTGCTTGCGGCCGTGGTGCGCCTCGACGATTTCCAGATCCCAGTCCGGCAGGGCCGCCGCTGCCTCGCGCAGCAGGCGCGTCAACACCGCCACGCCCAGGCTGAAATTGGCGGCGCGCAGGATCGCGATGCGCCGGGCGGCATCGGCCAGCCGCGCCTCGAGCGCGGCGTCGATGCCGGTAGTGCCGCTGACCAGCGCCGCACCTTGCGCGAGGCAATGATCGAGCGCATGTGCCAGCGCGGCGGGACTGCTGAAGTCGATGACGACATCGATCGGCGGCGCGTGCAGCCAGTCATGTGCATAACGCAGGAAACCCGCCGCGGAGCCGGGCACCGGCTGCCCGTCGTGAACCGAACCGGGCGCCACCACGGCATGCACCAGTTCGATGTGCTCGTCCCCGCCGAGCAGGTCGAGCAGCGCGCGGCCCATGCGACCAGAGGCGCCGCTCAAGGCAAGGCGAAGGGGACGGGTCATGGGCGGCGCGCTCGCAGAGTCGGGGCGTACATGCTAACCGCGCAACGGGATTTACGCGGTGACCTTGGACCAGAATTTCTTCACGCCGTCGACCCAGCCCTTGGCACGCGGCGTATGCTTGCCGGCGTCGCTGCTCTCGAAGGTGGCTTCCAGCGACTCCAGCAATTCGCGCTGTTGCCTGGTCAGCCGCACCGGCGTCTCCACCACCACGCGGCAGATCAGGTCGCCGTGGCGGCTGCTGCGCACCGACTTGACACCGCGACCGCGCAGGCGGAACTGGGTGCCGGTCTGGGTTTCCGGCGGAATGCTGACCGGTACTTCGCCCTCCAACGTCGGCACCGGCAGTTCGGCCCCCAGTGCCGCCTGCGAGAAACGGATCGGCAATTCGCAGTACAGGTCGTTGCCGTCGCGCTGGAAGATGTCGTGCTCGCGCACGCGCACTTCCACGTACAGGTCACCGGCCGGTGCGCCGGCCGGGCCGGCCTCGCCCTGCCCGGAAAGGCGAATGCGGTCGCCGTTGTCGACGCCTTCGGGGATCTGCACCGACAGCGTGCGGTTTTCCTCCAGACGGCCTTCGCCGTGGCACTTCTTGCACGGCTTTTCAATCGCCTGGCCGCTGCCGCCGCAATGCGGGCAGGCCTGCTGGATCGAGAAGATGCCGTTCTGCATGCGTACCTGGCCGTGGCCGTGGCAGGTCTTGCACTTGCTGATCTTGCCGTCCTCCGAGCCGCTGCCGTTGCAATGGTGGCAGTTGACCTGGGTCGGCACCTCGATCTGCCGGCTGACGCCGAACACGGCCTCCTCCAGGTCCAGCTCGATGATGTAGCGCAGGTCGGCGCCGCGTCGAGGCCGACCACGCCCGCCGCCGCTGCGGCCGAAGATGTCGCCGAAGATGTCACCGAAGATGTCGCCCATGTCGCCGAAGCCGGCGCCGCCGCGACCGCCGCCCATGCCGTTCTCGAAGGCGGCGTGGCCGTGCTGGTCGTACATCGCGCGCTTCGACGCGTCGGACAGGACTTCGTAGGCCTCCTTGGCCTCCTTGAACTTTTCCTGCGCGGTCGGGTCGTCCGGGCAGCGGTCCGGGTGGTATTTCATTGCCAGCCGGCGGAAGGATTTCTTCAGTTCGGCTTCGCCAACGCTGCGCTCGACGCCCAGCACCTCGTAGTAGTCACGCTTGCTCATTCATGCATCCACACTGCTTGTCACCACTCCGGCCGGCGAGGTCGACGGTCCCGCATACCCAATCAACAGACAGCCCGTGCCGGGGTTTCCCGGCACGGGCTGATTCATCGGCCGTGCCGACAATGCTTGCCGATTACTTCTTGTCGTCCTTCACTTCGGTGAACTCGGCGTCGACCACATCGTCGGGCTGGGCCGAGCCGCCCGGTGCGGATTGTGCACCGGCATCGGCCGTGCCACCACCCTGCGCAGCGGCATGGAGCGCCTGGGCGACCTGCTCCAGCTTCTCCACCTTGGCCTCGATCGCCGCCTTGTCGTCGCCATCCTTGACCTTCTCCAGATCGGACAATGCGCCCTCGATGCTGCTGAGCTGGTCGGCCGGCACCTTGCCGCCGTGTTCCTTCAGCGCACTGCGGGTCGCGTGCACCAGCTGATCGGCCTTGTTGCGGGTGGCGACCAGTTCGTGGAACTTCTTGTCCTCTTCCTTGTTCGCCTCGGCGTCGGCGACCATCCGGGCGATCTCCTCCTCGGACAGGCCCGAACCGGCCTTGATCTCGATCTTCTGCTCCTTGCCGGTCTTCTTGTCCTTGGCCGACACGTGCAGGATGCCGTTCGCGTCGATGTCGAAGGTGACCTCGATCTGCGGCATGCCGCGCGGCGCCGGCTCGATGCCCTGCAGGTCGAACTTGCCCAGCGACTTGTTCGCGCTGGCGCGCTCGCGCTCGCCCTGCAGCACGTGCACGGTCACCGCGGTCTGGTTGTCGTCGGCGGTGGAGAAGGTCTGCGAGGCCTTGGTCGGCACCGTGGTGTTCTTCTCGATCAGTTTGGTCATCACGCCGCCCATCGTCTCGATGCCGAGCGACAGCGGGGTGACGTCGAGCAGCAGCACGTCCTTGACCGAACCGCCCAGCACGCCGCCCTGGATCGCCGCGCCCACGGCGACGGCCTCGTCCGGGTTGACGTCCTTGCGCGGCTCCTTGCCGAAGAAGTCCTTCACCGCTTCCTGCACCTTCGGCATGCGGGTCTGGCCGCCGACCAGGATCACGTCGTCGATGTCGGCCACGCGCAGGCCGGCGTCGTTCAACGCGGTGCGGCACGGCTCGATGGTGCGCTTGACCAGGTCTTCCACCAGCGCTTCCAGCTTGGCGCGGGTCAGCTTGATGTTGAGGTGCTTCGGGCCGGACGCGTCGGCCGTCACGTACGGCAGGTTCACGTCGGTCTGGTGGTTGGAGGACAGCTCGATCTTGGCGCGCTCGGCCGCGTCCTTCAGACGCTGCAGCGCGAGCGGATCCTTGCGCAGGTCGATGCCCTGCTCTTTCTGGAACTCCTCGACCAGGTAGTCGATGACGCGCATGTCGAAGTCCTCGCCGCCGAGGAAGGTGTCGCCGTTGGTGGCCAGCACTTCGAACTGCTTCTCGCCGTCGACTTCGGCGATCTCGATGATCGACACGTCGAAGGTGCCGCCGCCGAGGTCGTACACCGCGATCTTGCGGTCGCCGCCCTTCTTGTCCAGGCCATAGGCCAGCGCGGCCGCGGTCGGCTCGTTGATGATGCGCTTCACGTCGAGGCCGGCGATCTTGCCCGCATCCTTGGTCGCCTGGCGCTGGCTGTCGTTGAAGTAGGCCGGCACCGTGATCACCGCTTCGCTGATCGTCTCGCCGAGATAGTCCTCGGCGGTCTTCTTCATCTTCATCAGCACTTTCGCGGCGATTTCCTGCGGCGCCATCTTCTTGCCGTCGGAGGTCTGCACCCAGGCATCGCCGTTGTCGTGGGCGAGGATGCCGTAGGGCACGATGTGCAGATCTTTCTGCACTTCCTTGTCGGTGAACTTGCGGCCGATCAGGCGCTTCACCGCGTAGAAGGTGTTCTTCGGATTGGTCACGCTCTGGCGCTTGGCCGAGGCGCCCACCAGCACCTCGCCATCCTTGGTGAAGGCGACGATGGAGGGGGTGGTGCGGTCGCCTTCCGAGTTCTCGATGACCTTGGTCGTGCTGCCGTCCATCACGGACACGCAGGAGTTGGTCGTGCCCAGGTCGATACCGATGATCTTGCCCATGTGATTGCTCTCCGAATTTTGCTTGCGGCCCCCGCGGCCGCGATGGTTTCCAGATGGGGGCCTGCCTTGGCGATTCAATGCCGGCAAGGCCCCGGATGCGATTTGGCGATGTCCGCCACCGCGCCGTTCAGGCGGGCGCCAGCAGCGGCGCCGCTCAGTCCTTTGCCACCGCGACCAGCGCGGGACGCAACAGGCGATCGTTCAGTACATAGCCTTTCTGCAGCACGCTGACCACGGTGCCCGGCGCCTGGCCCGGCGCCTCGACCATGCTCACCGCATGGTGGCGTTCCGGATCGAGCGGCTGGCCCAGCGGGTCGACCTGCGCCATGCCGTGGTTCTCTGCCACCTTGAGCAGCGCCTTCAGGGTCAGGCCGAGGCCTTCGCGCATCGAGGCGACGTCGCCGCCCTCCACGGCAAGGCCGCTTTCCAGGCCGTCGTAGACCGGCAGCAGTTCGCTCAGCAGCTTCTCGTTGGCGAAGCGGCGCGCCTGTTCGAGGTCGCGATGCAGTCGGCGTCGCTGGTTTTCGAGTTCGGCCTTTTCGCGCAGCACGGTCTCGTGCAACTCGGCATTGCTTGCCTCCAGCCCAGCCACGCGCGCCTGCAGGTTCTCCAGTTCCGTGTTCGACGATTCACCCGGCTGGCCCTGGACTGGCGTATCGCCAGGCGACTGCGGATCGTTGTTCTGCATGCTCACTCCAAACGATTGTCAATGGCCGGCATGCATGCCGACCGCCCTGGAAAATTGGCGAGAAACCCCGCTCCCGCAGCGGTTATAAGGTCGTGGCGGCGCGATTCAAGGCGTCGCTGAGCAATCCGGCGGTGGCTTGCACCACCGGGATCACCCGCTCGTAGGCCATCCGGGTGGGGCCGATCACGCCGACCGCGCCGAGCACTCGCCCCTGCGCGCCGTAACTGGCGGTGACCACGCTGCAGCCGTCGAGTGCGGTGAAGCCGGATTCCTCGCCGATGAACAGGCGTACGCCTGGCGCCCGCGCGCAGACTTCCATCAACTGCAGCAATTCGTTCTTTTGCTGGAACGCCTCGAACAATTCGCGCAGGCGCTGCAAGTCGGCCAGCTCGGAGTAGCCCATCAGATTGGTCTGGCCGCTGACCAGCACGTCCGGGCCAGCCGGGCCGCTCGCCGGCGGTGCGAACGAGGCGGTGGCCAGCTCCACCGTGCTGGCCAGCAGCTGGTTGAGTTCGCTGCCGGTCTTGCGCACTTCGGCCAGCAGGTGGGCGCGAATATCGTCCACGCGCAGACCGGCGAAATGGCTGTTCAGATAGTTCGCCGCCTGCTCCAGCTCGCGGCTGCCGAGCGGCCGGGCCAGTTGCACGATGCGGTTCTGCACCTGGTTGTCGCTGAACACCAAGATCACCAGCACCCGTGCGTCCGGCAGCGCCATGAAATCGATATGCCGCAGTGGGAAATCGGCCTGGCGCGGCACGGTGACCACACCGGCGAAATGGGTCATCGCCGACAACAGGGTCGACACGTTGCCGAGCAGGTCGCGCGTGGTAGTCGGCCCCGGCGGCAGTTCACGCTGCAGACGGGCCATCTCCGCGCGCGGCAGCGGCTGCAGTTCGATCAGGCTGTCGACGAACAGGCGCAAGCCGCGCGGCGTGGGCACCCGCCCCGCCGAGGTGTGCGGCGAGGCGACCAGCCCGGCATCCTCGAGGTCGGCCATGATGTTGCGGATCGTCGCCGGGCTCACGTCCAGGCCGGACGAACGCGACAGCGTGCGCGAACCGACGGGCTCGCCATCGACCAGGTACTGGGCAATCAGCGTGCGCAACAAGCGGCGCGCGCGCGCGTCGAGGTCGTGGCCATGCGGCTTGATCATGCTGTCGTAGCAATCCTTGAGACGCTACAGAAATAAGGTCTGCGCGCGCAGCTTGCAAGTGGAACGGTGTCTTGTGCCGCCGGGCTGCCGCTACAATCCCGCCATTCCACCACCAGCCTGCCCATGCTCACTTCGCTCTACGTCCGCCATTTCGCCGTCGTCGAAGCCGCCGAGGTCGCGTTCGGCCCGGGCCTGACCGTGGTCAGCGGCGAGACCGGTGCCGGCAAATCGCTGCTGGTCGACGCGCTGATGCTGCTGGCCGGCGCCCGTGCCGACAGCGGCATGGTACGCGCCGGCAGCGATCGCGCCGAACTGGCGGCCGAATTCGATCTGACCGGACTGCCCGCCGCGCGCGACTGGCTGCAGCGCGAGGAACTGGATGAGGACGGCGGCTGCCAGCTGCGCCGGGTGATCCGCGCCGAGGGTAGTTCCAGGGCCTGGATCAACGGCCGCCCCGCGAACGCCCGCCAGCTCGGCGAGCTGGCCGCGCTGCTGGTCGAGATCCACGGACAGCACGAGCACCAGGCGCTGCTGTCGCGCCCACACCAGCTCGCCCTGCTGGATGCTTACGCCGGCCACGATGAGCTGCTGGCGCAAGTGCGCGACAGCGCCGTGCAGTGGCGCGAGCTGGGTGCGCGCATGCGCAAGCTCAGCGGCGGCGACGATCGTGGCCAGCGCATCGAACTGCTGCGCCATGAAATCGGCGAACTGGAGAAATGGGCGCTGCCTCCTGCCGAACTGGCCGAACTGGAGGCGGACCACCGACGCCTCGCCAACGCCGGCCGTCTGGCCGAAGGCTCCGCCGGCGTGGTCGAGCTGCTCGATGGCGACAGCGAATTCGCATTGCGCCGCGCTCTCGGCCGGGCCCACGCCGAACTCGGCAAGCTGGCTGCGCTCGACGACAGGCTGAACCCGCTGCTGGAACTGCTCGACAATGCCGGCATCCAGCTCGGCGAATCCGCCGACGGCCTGGCGCGCTATGCGCAGGATGTCGACCTCGACCCGCAGCGATTCACCGAAGTCGACAACCATCTGGCCCGCCTGCACGAGCTCTCGCGCCGGCACCGACTGCCGGTGGCCGAGCTGCACGACCGGCTGGCCGCCCTGCAGGCCGAACTAGCCGAGCTCGAAGGCGCCGGCGACGCATTGGAACGGCTGGCGGAGCAACGCCGGCGGCTGCAGGACGATTACGTCGGTGCGGCGGCCAGGCTCAGCGCGGCGCGCGCGGCGGCCGGCGACCGGCTTGGCGACGAAGTCAGCACGTTGATGGCTGAACTGGGCATGGCCGGCGGGCTGCTGCGCGTCGAGCTGGAGCCATCCGCCGGCAGCGAGCCGGACCCGCAGGGCGAGGAGCGCTGCGAATTGCTGGTGAGCGCGAACCCCGGGCAGCCGCCGCGGCCGCTGCGCAAGGTGGCCTCCGGCGGCGAGCTGGCGCGCATCAGCCTGGCGATCGAAGTGGCCACTCTGGGCAAGGACACCATCGGCAGCATGATCTTCGATGAGGTCGACAGCGGCATCGGCGGCGCGGTCGCTGAAGTGGTCGGGCAGAAACTGCGTGCGCTGGGCGTCCAGCGCCAGGTGCTGTGCGTCACTCACCTGCCGCAGGTGGCCGCCCAGGGCCATGCGCATCTCAGGGTCAGCAAGTCCAGCGATGGCGACGCCACCCGTACCCAGATCGAACGGCTCGACGCTGCCGGCCGGCGCGACGAGCTGGCCCGCATGCTGGGCGGCGTCGAGATCACCCGCGAGACGCGGGCCCATGCGAAGCAGATGCTGGAGCGCGCGCAGACCGTCTGATCCGGCGACCGCTCACCCGGCCGGCGGCAACATCCCGCGCTCGGTGGCCATCCGGTACAGGTCCAGTTCCGAACCGGCGCCAAGTTTGCCCATCAGGCTGGCACGATGGATGTAGACCGTCTTCTGGCCGATACCCAGTTCTGCCGCTACCTGCTTCGGCGCGCGACCACCGGCCAGCAGCAGGAAGACCTCGCGCTCGCGTGTGGTCAGCCGGTTGATCGGGTCCAGCGCCGCATCCGGCCGGTCGGCCCGGCGCTGGCGCAAGTCGGAGCTGAGGAAGCACTCGCCCTGCATCACTGCACGCAGGCCTGCCACCAGTTCCTCCGGTGCCACGCCCTTGGTGACGTAGCCACTGGCGCCGCGACGCAGCGCTTCGGACACGTAAGGCTCGCCGTCGTGCATGCTCAGCACCACCACATGGGTTTGCGCATGCACGCTGAGCAAATGTTCGATCAGCGGCAACCCGCTGCCATCCGGCAGCGAAAGATCGAGGGCGACCAGGTCGGGGTGCCAGTGTCCCACCGCCTCGACCGCGTCGTCGGCGCTGCGGCACTCGGCCACCACGTCGAGATCGGGCTCCATCTCGATCAGCCGCTTGAAACCCTCGCGAACGATGGCATGGTCATCAACCAGAACGATGCTGTACATCCCGCTACTTTACACAGGGACTCCCCGGTCATGCACATCCGGCTCGCCGACAGCCGGGCCGGCCACCGCGCCGCGGCGCACATGTAACATCCGCGCATGCGCCTGAAACCCCTACGCCTGCCCGACTCCGGCCCGCTGCTTGCCGCCGGCTACCTGTTGCTGTGGCTGCTGCTGTGGCTGACGGTGCAGCCGTACTGGATGCTGCCGTACGGCCTGCGTTTCGGCGCCCTGCTGCTGACCCCGGTCCGTTACTGGGGCTGGCTGCTGGGTGGCGAACTGGTCGCCACCGCCGGCATCGGCCTGGCCCATGGCCTGCCGCAGGGCTGGCTCGGCTTTGCCATCGACGAGCTGCCCGAGCCGCTGGTGATGGCCGCCGGCTTGTGGCTGCTGCGGCGATTCAACCTGCACGCCAGCCTGCACAGTCCGCAGGAAGTGACCCGCCTGCTGCTTTCCGTGGTGCTGGTGGTGACCGCCACCACCGCCGTCGACGCCGCCCTGCTGGCACTGGTCAGCACGCCGGGCTCGCCGGAATTGATCATCGGCGTACTCGGCGAGGAACTGCTCAGCCACTACCTGGGCATCCTGCTGATCGTGCCGCTGATGATCATGCTGCTGCGTACCCGGATCGAGCAGCGCGCCCTGGTCAGCCTGTTCATGGATGGGCTGCTGGTGATGCTGCCTTCCATGACGATCCTGCTGGTGCTGTCCGAGCAAGCCGCTCCCCAGCCGCAATTCGCCCGCGTGCTGTCGCTGGCGCCGGTGCTGTTCTTCGCATTCCGCCATGGCTGGCGCGGCGCCAGCCTGGCCATGCTGATCACCAGCCTCGGCATGACCCTGGCCGACCAGCACCTGGGCCACGCCCCCTCGAACGCCGCGGCCTATCTGTTCCTGGCCGTGGCCGGGACCGGTGCGCTGATGCTGGGTTCGGCCACCGATGCATTGCGCCGGAGCAGCGAGCGAGTCGCCGAGCAGAACGTCTACCTGGGCGCGGTCAATCGCCGCCTGGATCAGTTGGCCCATCAATTGCGCGATGCCGCCCGCGGCAACCTGCAGGCGGACGAGAACCAGCGCCGGCACCTGGCCGCCGAACTGCACGACGAACTGGGCCAGAACATCACCGCGATCCAGACCCACGTGAAACTGGCCCAGGCACGCCTGCTGCAGGCCGGCATGGAGGACATCAGTACCTCGATCAACACCATCCTGGCCCATATGCGGCGTGCCCTGCACCGCCTGTTGGACGACCTGCGCCCTGCCGTGCTGGACGAATTCGGATTGCTGCGCGCACTCGACGAGGGTCCGATCCGCGACCTGTTGAACGCCGCCGGGATGGCCTACTGTACCGAACTGCACGGCGATCCGCGCCTGCTGGACGACGACACGCGCACCGCGATCTACCGGCTGGTGCAGGAGAGCGCGACCAACGCCGTCAAGCATGCCAAGGCCAGCGAGTTCCGTCTGCGTCTGCGCATCGGCGAACGCCAGGGCATCGCGGTGGCCCTGCTCGATCTGCGCGATGACGGCACCGGTCTGCCCAGTCGACTGCCCCGGGGTGGTCGCGGCCTGCAGGGCATGCGCGACCGGGTCACTTCGCTGGGTGGGCAGTTCCGTCTGCGTCCCACCCCGGCCGGTGTCCACCTGCGGATTTTGCTGCGGGGCAACAACCATTTCTCCGAAAACAGCCGGTGAAACTAGGAATTTTTCCGATACCGGAAACGTGAAGCCCTCGTTAGCATCCTTCCATCGATGTGGGGGAGCCACCATCGCGAGATGGTGGATCAGGGTCGCCGTGGGGACGGAGGCTCTGAAACAACGGCAGGATGCCGTTTCGCCGCTACCTGGCGAGAGTCAAAAGGCGACAGCGAGCCATTCGCGTCGCCGACCGACAGGTAGCGGAGCAGCCGCGGGTGGACAGGAGTCCTCTCCGCGGCTTTTTTATGTCCGTCTGCCTGCGCCCTTACGCCCGGGCCGATGCTCCGCGGTCGGCACGCCCCTCAGCTTTTGTGCGCGCGCTGCTTCGGCCGCACGTACAGCACCAGGCTGTGATCCTCGATCACGTAACCGTGCTTCGCGGCTATCTCGTGCTGCAGTCGTTCGATCTCTTCGCTGATGAACTCGATCACTTTTCCGCTGTCCACATCGATCATGTGGTCGTGGTGCTTGCCGCGGTCGAGCTCGTAGACAGCCTGGCCACCTTCGAAATTGTGCTTGACGATGATGCCCGCTGCCTCGAACTGGGTCAGCACGCGATACACCGTGGCCAGGCCGATGTCTTCCTGGTGGGCCAGCAGTTTCTTGTAGACATCCTCGGCGGTGAGGTGCTGTGTGCCCTCCTCGTCGAAGATTTGCAGGATGCGCATGCGCGGATGAGTCACCTTGAGGCCAACCCTGCGCAGCTCTTTGGTTTCCTGTTCCATGACTCACCCCGCACACGGCGTTTCCGAGCCGGTAGTGTATCATCCGACACCTTCACGATCCGGACGCAACACGCATGCAAAAGCTGATCACCCTGCTGGTTTTCGCCATGCTGGCGCTCTCCGTCGCCGGCTGCCATATCGTCTACAAGCCCGACGTGCAGCAAGGCAACCTGCTCGACAAGAAAACCGTGGATCAGCTCAAGCCCGGCATGACCAAGCACCAGGTTCTGGTGCTGATGGGCACGCCTTCGGTGAATACGCCGTTCGACCAGAGCCGCTGGGATTACGTATCGACCTTGGCGCACCGCGGCGGCGCGATGAAAGTGCGTACCTTCACCCTGACCTTCAACAACGACACCCTGGTGCGCACCGAGGGCGATTTCTTTGCACAGGATGCCCAGCAGTTGATCAAGGACAGCAAGAAATACAACGCCGGCTACCCGGTCAACGAGACCCAGGGCGACAAGAGCACGTCACCGGACGACAAGAAGAACGACGGCGGCTTCGGCCAGGGCGGCAATCCGGGCGGCAACGACGGTCATTGAGCCTGGCGGGCCGATCCTCAACGAGCGCGTCGACGGCGCGTCTCCATCGGATCAAGTACCAGTGGCCGGCAGATCTCGATCCGGTCTCCTTCGCGCAGCAGCCGCTCTGGTGTCACCCTTCGCGCAAACATGCCGAGGCGAGCTGGATCAATCGCATCGCCCGGAAGCAAGGCGGCGATTCCCGAAGCAGCAATCGCCTGCATCACGGTGCTGCCATCGGCCAGTTCGACGCGACGCCGGATCGGTTGCCCCGCTCCGGCGTAAACCACCTCGACGCGAATGGTAGGCTCAACCATAGACCCGCTCCGCCTCGCGGCAGAAGTCGTCCACCATGCGACCGGCCAATCCCTGGAAGCCCAGTTTCAAGGCGCCTCCACCGAGCCGGCCGGCGTAATCGAAATCCAGCGCGAACGCGACCTTGCAGCCGGCGTTGCCCAGCGCGATGAAATCCCACGTGCCTTCCAGGCTGCGAAACGGGCCGTCGACCAGATCCATGCGCAGGCGCCGCGGTGGGTCGATCGTGTTGCGCGTGGTGAAACTCTGGTGAAACCCGGCAAACGTGAGATCCAGCCGCGCCACCAGGGTATCGCCGTTGCGCCCGAGGATCTCGGCCCCGGCACACCAGGAGAAGCGCTTTGGGTATGCTTCAACCTCATTGACCAGGTTGAACATCTGCGCTGGTGAATACTTCACCAGCGCACTGCGACGAATTTCGATCACGGCGATCCTCGATGGTTCTTGCATTCGTCCTTGAAGGCGGGAATCAGGAAGCGGCTATCCATGGCTGCACCTTTCAACGAGTCCGTTCCCCACGGGACAGGGCCGACCACAGGGCGACGCGCCCGAGTTTAACGGACATGGCGAAAACGAAGGAAAAGGACAACAAGGGCGGCGGCACCATCGCGCTCAACAAGCGCGCACGCTTCGAATACCACATCGACCAGCGCTTCGAGGCCGGCGTCGCCTTGCAGGGCTGGGAGCTGAAGGCGCTGCGCGCGGGCCGGATCAACTTCGGCGACAGCTACGCGGTCGTGTTGAAGAACGAGCTTTTCCTGGTCGGTGCCTCGATTCCGCCGTTGATCAGCGCGTCCACCCACGTGGTCGCCGAGGACCGACGCACCCGCAAGCTGCTGCTGCACCGCAAGGAGATCGATCAGCTGGTCGGCGCGGTCGAGCGCAAGGGCTATACCCTGGTGCCCACCGCGATGTACTGGAAAGGCAACAAGGTGAAGGTCGAGATCGGGCTTGCCCGCGGCAAGCAGGAGCACGACAAGCGCGACACTGAGAAGCAGCGCGACTGGCAGATCGAAAAACAGCGAACCATGCGCTCGCACAATCGTGCCGCCTGACGCCACCACCTTCGAACCATAAAAAACCCCCGATCGCTCGGGGGTTTCGTGTTGGTGGAGGTGGCGGGAGTCGAACCCGCGTCCGAAGGCGTTCAACGCCTGGATCTACATGCTTAGCTCACCGTTCGATCTCGTTCCGCGACAAGCACGATGGGCGAGGCGCACCGCGGAACCAGCCTGATTGATCTAGCCTAGAACCGCCAGGCGGCAGCGTTCGGCGATCTCATGATAATGACCCTACACCGACGAGCATGAGCACAAGTGGGTTCGGGGCTTACGCCTTAAGCGGCGAGAGCGTAGTTGTCGTCGTTGGCAACTATGAGTTTGCTGCTGGATTAACGAGGAAAGCTGCCCCCTCGGCATGCACCAAGTCATCTCACTACCCCCGTCGAAGCCAGGACACCCCCGGGGAAAACGATCCGACTGCGACAGTATATGGGGGCATGCATCGCAACACCAATACCGCGCGATGAAGCCGGCCATATCGGATATGTGCTGCGCAAACATTGACCAACGTCAAGTCGAGTGTTGTTAGGGTGTTAACGCAACGTCTATACTTGGTGACTGGCGTACTTCCGTATCCGTCGCACTCGTGGGAATGATCTCGATGACTCGATTGCCATTGCTTGGCCTGACCGTGGCCGCAGCCCTCTTTGCCACCAGCCTTCACGCCGAGGGCGACAAGGCCGCCGGGCGTGCACTGGTCTATACCTGCGCCGGTTGTCACGGCGTGCCCGGCTACACCAATGCCTATCCGCAGTACCCGGTGCCGAAAATTGCCGGACAGAACGAGCAATACATCATCAATGCGCTGCAGGGCTACCAGAGCGGGGGCCGCAAGCATCCGACCATGGATGCGCAGGCGCAAAGCCTGTCGGCCACCGACATCCAGAACATCGCCGCCTACCTTTCCAGCCTCGCCAAGTAAGTAGCCAAGGACTTCCCGCATGAAACGTGCAATCACCCTGCTTTCATTCGGCGCCATCCTGGCGTTCGCTTCCTCCCAATTGCTGGCCGCCGGCAACGCCGAAAACGGCAAGCAGAAGGCGGCCACCTGCTTCGCCTGTCACGGCACCGACGGCAATGCGGTGGATCCGCAGTACCCGCGCCTCGCCGGCCAGTACAACCTCTATCTGCAACGCGTGCTGCATGAATACAAGGAAGGCCAGCGCGACAACCCGATCATGAAGGGCATGGTGGCCACCCTGTCCGACCAGGACATCGAAGACGTTTCGGCGTACTTCTCCAGCCTGCCGAGCAAGCTCGACACCCTCAAAGGCCACATCAGCGGCAACAAGTAAATCCGCCGCGGCGTCGTACGAAGAACAAAGGGCCCGCATCTGGCGGGCCCTTTGTTTTGGCGGCCGCGCCGCCACTCAGGCGAGTGCCGACTTGCCCCCGGCTTTGCCGTAGTACGGCTTTTCGCCGGAGGCATGGTCGGTGGCGTCGCGCACCGAGGTCACTTCCGGCACCCGCTCGCGCAGAGTCTTTTCCACGCCCTGCTTCAATGTCACGTCGACCATGCCGCAGCCATGACAGCCGCCGCCGAACTGCAGCAGCACGGCACCGCTGGCATCGATCTCCAGCAGGCTGACCCGGCCGCCGTGCGAAGCCAGTTTCGGATTGATCTCCGCTTCCAGCACATAGCGCACGCGTTCGATCAGGCCCGCTTCCACGCCGGGTACGTCGCCCTTGATCTTCGGCGCGCGGATGTTGAGCTGACCACCGGTGGCGTTCGGCTCGAAGTCGATGCTGGCCTGGTCCAGCCAGCTGGCGCTGTCGCCGTCGATATGGAAGTCGAAGCCGGCGCATTCGATCGTCCACTCCCCACCGGCCAGGTCCGCGGGCTCGCAGAACTCCAGCTCGCAGTTGGCCGCCGGCGTGCCCGGCGAGGTCACCCGCAGGCGGATGCCCAGCCCGTCGATGCCTTGCTGCGAAAGAAGCCGCAGGAAATGCTGCTGCGCGCGTTCCGAGATTTCGATCATGCCTGCTCCAGGGTCGCCAAATCGATGCCGGCGGGCTACACCGGCGAAACAGCACCATTTTAGTCCGGTTTCGCGTCCGGGTGCGTGCTTTGACATTTGCGCAGGCAACTTCGACGCTTCACCCTCCCAGAATCTCAAACCCGATGGAGACCTCCATGAACGCCAACGACCTGGCCAGCCGGCATTGCCAACCACGCAAGGGCAAGGAACATGCGCTGGACGCCGCGCAGGTGGCCGAACTGCTGCAGCAACTGCCGGACTGGCAGCTGCGTGGCGACGGCATGGCCATCGCCAAGGATTTCCGTTTTAGTGACTTCCACCACACACTGGGCTTCATCAACGCGGTGGGCTTCATGGCCAACCAGGAAGACCACCACCCGGATCTCGAGGCCGGCTACGGCCATTGCCAAGTGTTGTGGTCGACCCACGACGTGGGCGGCCTGTCGCTGAACGATTTCATCTGCGCGGCGCGGGTCGATGCCCTGCTGGCGCGCTGATCAGAAGTCGGTGCGTGATTTTTCCTGCATCCACACCAGTCTCTTGCCCTTCACCGCCAGCACGTCGAGAAAATCCTTGAGGTCTTGCGGCAGTGGTGCGGAAAAGCTGTAGGCACGCCCGTCCAGGTCGAAACTCATGTGCGAGGCGTGCAGGAACATCCGGTTCAAGCCCATCTCGCGATAGCGCTTGTTCATCTCGCGATCGCCGTATTTCGGATCGCCGGCCAGCGGGTGGCCGATGTGTGCCGCGTGCACGCGGATCTGGTGGGTACGGCCGGTACCCAGCGTGGCCTGCATCAGGCGGGCGCTCGGGTATTGTTCCATTTCGCGGAAAAAGGTCAGCGACGGCTTGCCGTTGTCGGCCACCCGCACCATCCGCTCGCCGCCCTGCAGCACGGATTTCAGCAGCGGCGCGTTCACGTCAAATTTCGCCTTGGACGGGTGGCCGAGCATCAGGCACAGGTACTGCTTGGTCACCTCGCCGGCCCGGATCGCCGCCTGCAGACCGGTCAGTCCCGCCCGGGTACGGGCGAACACCAGCACGCCGCTGGTGTCGCGGTCGAGCCGGTGCACCAGTTCCAGGTGCTCCTGCGGGCGAGTGGCGCGCAGCAGTTCGATCGCACCGTGGCTCACCCCGCTGCCGCCATGGCTGGCCACGCCGGCCGGCTTGTCGATCACCAGGAAGTGCTTGTCCTCGAAAATGATCGCGTCGGCCACCGAGGCCACCAAGCCGCTGGCCGGGGCCCGTTCCTCCGGCCGTTCCGCCACCCGCACCGGGGGGATTCGCAGCGTATCGCCGTCGGCGAGACGCGTGTCCGGCTTGGCTCGCTTGCCGTTCACGCGCACCTGGCCAGTGCGCAAAAGCCGGTAAATCATGCTCTTGGGCACGCCCTTGAGCAGCGTCACGAGTGCGTTGTCGATGCGTTGCCCGTCCCGCTCGGGGCCGATCTCGACTTGACGTACACCGTGAGGTGCATCATGGGAAGTTGCCGTCTGCATTGAAAAAAACCTGCTGAAATAGGATACTCGGCGGGCGCTACATTCTGCCCGCCGAAGTCCGGACTGGGCCGAGTGCCCGCCCGTAACGTCGGCGAGGATTGCTCCAGTTGCCTTCGGGCGGCCGGTCGCGACTCCCTTTCATCGTAACGGTTTGGGCCGTCGTTTGTCCGATGCCATTGCGGTGTCGGGGCGGCAGGCGCAGCTGACCGAATCATCCCGACGCCGGAAACGGTGCCGTTTTTTTTGCCGCTTAACCGCAGCGGCGCGATCCCCGGCAGGCCGCCATTGTGGCGCCACCGTGGCACGCGACGCGCGGCCAAGCCGAGGATTACCACCATGAAACGCATGTTGATCAACGCGACTCAGCGTGAAGAGTTGCGCGTGGCCATTGTCGATGGCCAGAACCTCTACGACCTGGACATCGAAATCCCTTCGCGGGAGCAGAAAAAGTCCAATATTTACAAGGGTCGAATCACTCGGGTTGAGGCTTCACTCGAAGCCTGCTTCGTCGAGTACGGCGCCGAACGTCATGGCTTCCTGCCGCTGAAGGAAATCTCCCGCGAGTACTTCACCGCCGGCCTGGATCCGCACAAGGCGAACATCCGCGAGCTGATCAAGGAAGGTCAGGAAGTCGTCGTGCAGGTGGAAAAAGAGGAGCGCGGCAACAAGGGCGCTGCCCTGACCACATTCATCAGCCTGGCCGGCCGCTACATGGTGTTGATGCCGAACAACCCGAAGGCCGGCGGTGTCTCGCGCCGGATCGAGGGCGAGGATCGGCAGGCGCTGAAGGAGGCGCTGGATCACGTCACGGTGCCCGACGATGTCGGCCTGATCGTGCGCACCGCCGGCCTCGGCCGCGATGCCGAAGAGCTGCAGTGGGATCTGGACTACCTGCTGACCCTGTGGAAGTCGATCTCCGAAGCGGCCAGCAAGCAGAAGGCGCCGTTCCTGATCTACCAGGAATCGAAGCTGTTCATCCGTGCCCTGCGCGACTACCTGCGCAGCGACATCGGCGAGATCCTGATCGACGACGAACCGCTGTACAACGACGCCCGCGATTTCATGCAGCAGGTGATGCCCAACGCCCTGCGCAAGCTCAAGCTGTATCGCGACGACACCCCGCTGTTCACCCGCTACCAGATCGAGACGCAGATCGAGAGCGCGTTCGACCGCCAGGTACGCCTGCCGTCGGGCGGTTCGATCGTGATCGACCAGACCGAAGCGCTGACCGCGATCGACGTCAACTCGTCCAAGGCCACCAAGGGCAGCGACATCGAGGAAACGGCGTTCAACACCAATTGCGAGGCCGCGGTGGAAATCGCCCGCCAGGCGCGCATCCGGGATGCCGGCGGCCTGCTGGTGATCGACTTCATCGACATGGACAGCCCCAAGCACCAGCGCGAAGTGGAAGATCGCCTGAAGGATGCATTGAAGCTGGATCGCGCGCGCGTGCAGATCGGCCGCATCTCGCGCTTCGGCCTGCTCGAGATGTCGCGCCAGCGGTTGCGCCCGAGCCTTGGCGAGGCCACTCAGATCACCTGTCCGCGCTGCGAAGGCCACGGCCACATCCGCGGCGTGGAATCGCTGTCGCTGTCCACCCTGCGCCTGATCGAAGAGCATGCGATGAAGGACAACACCGGCCAGGTGCTGGTGCAGGCGCCCACCAGCGTCGCCAACTTCCTGCTCAACGAAAAGCGCGCCAGCGTGGTCGAGATCGAGCTGCGCCACAAGGCGCACGTGGTGATCGTCGCCGACGAGAAGCTGGAAACCCCGCACATCGAGATCCAGCGCATCCGCGAGGCGGAGATGGGCGAGCACAGCAAGCCCAGCTACGAACGCCTCACCGCGGTCGAGGCCAGCGAACTGCCGAAGATGGGCCAGACCCTGGGCAGCGGCGAGCAGCCTGCCGTAAGCGGCATCGTGCCGGCCAGTCCGGCACCGGTGCGCGAGGAAGTCGCCGCACCGGTCGCTGCGGCGGCTCCGCCGGCCGCACGCCGCCAAGCGGCGGCAGCCCCCGTCGCCGCAGCGCCAAGCGGCGGCATCATCTCGCGCCTGTTTGGCTGGTTCCGCAGCGCGGAAGCGGCAGCACCCGCGCCGATACCGAAACGCGTCGACAACGGCGGCGACGGCAGCAGCCGCAACCGTCGTGACGAGCGTGGCAATCGTCCCAGCGCCAGCTCGGGCGCGCCATCCCCGCGTCAGCCGCGGCGCGAGGCCGCCCAGCAAGGCTCGTCGAAGCCCTCTGCCCAGCAGCCGGCCCGCGGCAACCGTCAGCGCGGCAACGAGACCCAGCCGCGCCCGGCGCAGCAATCCCCGGCCCAGGCCGCCAGGGCGGATCGCCAGCCCAAACCGGCCGCAGCAACCGAGAACACCCCTGCGCGTGCAGAGCGCAAGCCGAATCCGCTGCAGTCGCCCAAGGTCGAACGCCAGCCGCGCATCACCGTCGACGAGCACCCCACCGCGGCACCACCGGATGATGCCGCGAAGGAAGCCGAGCCGTTGCTCGCACCGCTGGCCGCCTCGTCGGTGCCCGAATCTGCCGACAGCCCCTTGGATGCCGAAGGCAGCCAGGCGCGCCGCCGCCGCGGTCGTCGTGGTGGCCGCCGGCGTCGACGTCACGACGAAACCGCCGCGAACGGCACGGACATCGACAGCGCCCTGGCGCTTGACGACGAGGATCGCGAGGAAGCCATTGCAGACGCCACTGCAGCGACCCCGGTTTCGCACAGTGCGCCGTCGCCGCGTGAATCGTCGCCCGTGGTCGCCGCAAGCGATGGCGACACCGCACCGGCCATCGTGCCGGCTCGCCCACCGATGCCTGCCCGGCCGATCGAAACGGGCACCACGCCTTCCATTGACGCGGAGATCAGTGCCACGGTGCCTGCCGCCACGGCATTCAACCTGCCAACCCTGCCGCCGATTCCCGACCCGGTGAAATCCGCAGTGGCAACGGCCGCGGCTGACGAACACGATCTTGTCCGGATTACCCCGGCGAGCACGCCTGCGCCAGAACCGCAACCTGCCGCAGTCGCGATGAGCGCCGGGGATAGCCATGCGACGAAGGCGGATCCTCTTCCGATGGCCGTCACCATAGCCGCCACCACACCGACGACGATCAGTCGGCCGGCTTCCGACACGGTGTCATCGACGGTCGTGGCATCGTCGAGCACGCAGCCGGCGCTGGCAGCAGTGACTGCGGCAAGCCCGACGGTCGTGATTCCCGGGTCGGCTACAGCTTCGGCACCGACCGCGCCGTTTGCGCAAGAGGTCGACCCTTCGATGAGCGTGGCGGTACCGGCGGTTGCCACCGACAAGCCTGAATCGGCAACCGATCCCGTGACTTCGCTGCAGCAACCCACGCAAGGCGATTTGCTGGCCCAGCCGAATCACCTGGCAAGGCCGCTGCCGTCGCTCAGCGAGGAAAGCGAACCTGCCTCGCCGCGCTCGCACGACGAGTCCGACGCGCACAAGGGCGACACGAACAGCTGAGTGGTCACGCCACCGTGCAGCACGACGAAAAAAACCGGACCTCACGTCCGGTTTTTTTTACCGCTTCCGATCACCCGGATGCGTGGCCTGTTGCATCAATTGCCGACGTGGTGATTCGGAGTATCGATCAGTCCATGTACGGTCATCAGATGGGCCAGGCTGAGCACGTGGTCCACGTGCAGTTTCTCCATCAGGCGCTGTTTGTAGGTGGACACGGTCTTGGGACTCAGGTTGAGCTGTTCGCCAATGATGGTCAGCGGTTTGCCGCGCACCAGCATCATCGCCACTTCGAGTTCGCGACTGGACAGTACGTCGAACGGCGAGGCGCTGCCGTCGAGGGTGGCCAGCGCCAGCTGCTGGGCGACGGCCGGGGCAAGATAACGCCGGCCACCGGCCACCTGGCGCACGGCAGACACCAGCTCATCGGCGCTGCAACCCTTGGTCAAGTAGCCGAGTGCGCCAGCGTCGAGCAGACGCTTGGGAAAACGTGCGTCATCGACCACCGTCACGATGACGACGTGGGTGGACATTTTCGAGCGGCAGACGCGCTCGGTAAGCTCGATCCCGCTCATGCCGGGCATGTGCACGTCGACCAGGGCGATGTCCGGCGCCAGGCTCCGGATCAGGTGCAGGCCTTCTTCGGCGCTGCCTGCCTCGCCGCCGACACGAATGTCCGGTTGCTGCTGCAAGATCATTCGGAAGCCGGTGCGAACCAGCTCGTGATCGTCCACCAGGACCACATTGATCACTTGACGCCCTCCTTGGTTGGGCTGCATGAAATTAGGCCGCACGGAGCGCCTTTGCAAGCGGTTCGCCAGGTGAAGCGCTCGGCACGGCATACTCGCCGACGGCGGCTGCGTCGGGGAATGTCGACGTCAGGCCACCAGCGTCACGGCGGCATCGCTGCTGCTTCCATCACCATCATCATCGCCAGCGTAATGGGCCAGCACGATTGCGGAACTCGGCCCGGGCATTTCCACGCGGACCCGATGTCCGAGTCGCTCATGTTCATCACGAGCCATCTCGCGGGCAAGCTTGATCGCCGCACCCAGTTGCAGGTTGCTGAACAACGTGATCTGGCCGCGACGGACGCACCAGTCACCCGCGACCGCCTGTCTCAGCGAAATCGTCACCATGGACACCCCTGCCCCCTTGCCCCGAGGAAGCTGGCAACGGCATGACCGGCCGGCCATTCGACACCCTCGTGGTCTGGGCGCAATGTGTCATGTCCACCGCGGCGGATATGTCGGCCGACGCCTACGCACGCTGTACGGAAAGCGTGCTGCGGTCGTCGATCCAATACTGGTTTGCGTCGAGCTGCGCATCGTTGGCCCGCATACGTTCACGGCCTGATCCGTCGCAAACAAAAAAACCGCCAACGGCGGTTTTTTCGTCTGCGGCTTCAGTGTGACGCTCAGCGAAGCCTTCTATGTGGTGCCCAAGAGGGGACTCGAACCCCTACGACTTGCGTCGCTACCACCTCAAGGTAGTGCGTCTACCAGTTCCGCCACCTGGGCAGGTGTGTTGCTCAGTGTTTCGCCGGCGGCTCGGTGGCTGCCGGCACCTCGCCCTGACTGCGGGTCGGAGCGGGGGTTGCCGCCGGCTGTGCGACCGGAACGGCATTGTTGGTTGTGGCAGGAGCCGCCGACGGCACTTCCGTGCCGGCCGCAGGTTTGGCCGGAGTCGCCTTGCCCACAGCAGGCTTGTCGGCCAGCGCCCCCATCACGCCCAGGTCTTGCGTACTGGCGTGCGGTGCGCCGTTGCCGTGCAGGTAGATACCCATGCCGAGGCTGAGCAGGAAGAACAGGCCCGCGAGAACGCCGGTGGCACGGGTGAGGAACGTGGACGAGCCACGCGCGCCGAACACCGTGGCCGAAGCGCCGCCGCCGAAACCCGAGCCAGCATCGGCACCGGCACCGTTCTGCAGCAGGATCAGCACGATCATCGCCGCAGCGATCAGGATGTAGAACACGCTGAAAATGACGAACATAAGGTTTCTATTGAGCCTGTGGCGCCTGATGCGCCGCGGCGCAGATTCCAAGGAAGTCGGATGCGGCCAGGGAGGCCCCGCCGATCAGCCCTCCATCCACGTCCGCCTGCGCGAACAATTCCGCGGCATTGGCCGCCTTGACGCTACCGCCGTAAAGCAGCCGGGTCAGACGGGCAATCATAACATCTTCTTTTTCCAGTTGGCTACGAATGAAGGCGTGTACCTGCTGCGCTTGCTCCGGGCTGGCGGTGCGGCCGGTGCCGATCGCCCAGACCGGCTCGTAGGCAATCACCGCGGTGTCGAAACTGGCCACGCCATTGAGTGCCAGCACCGCCCGCAATTGCCGCGCGATGACCGCCTCGGTCTCGCCGGCTTCGCGCTGGGTCAGGGTTTCCCCCACACACAGGATTGGCGTCAGGCCACCGGCGCGGGCCGCGGCGAATTTGCGCGCCACCAGTTCGTCGCTCTCGCCATGGTATTGGCGCCGCTCGGAGTGGCCGACCAGCACCCACTGTGCGCCGATGTCCGCCAGCATCGCGGCGGAGACTTCGCCAGTATATGCACCCTGCCCTTCATGCTCGCTCACATCCTGTGCGCCGATGCCGAGGCCGGAGTCGACATGCTGCCGAGCCAGTTCGGCCATGTAGGGAAAGGGAGGGAACACCGCCACGTCGATGCCATCCGGCATGCCGCTGGCAATATCCTCCACCAGCGCCTGGGCCATCGAGCGGCTGCCGTACATTTTCCAGTTTCCGGCGACGAGTTTCTTGCGCATGGCTGCTTCCGTTGCGGTCAAACCGCAAGCTTACCGATGGCCCCGAAGATGGGCAAACCTGTGCGGCCACTGGCGCCAGCGGGAATCTCCGGTCAAGAATGGTGTGATTCGCCACACGGAACGCCGCATGATGCCTCCCCGCCCGCTCAGTCTGGTCACCGGCGCCTCCTCGGGCATCGGTGCCGCCTTTGCCCGCCAGCTTGCCGCGCTCGGCCACGATCTGGTGCTGACTGCGCGTCGTGTCGACCGGCTGGAAGCCCTCGCTGCCGAACTCCGTGAGCGCCATGCTGCCCAGACCACCGTGCTGCCTCACGACCTGGCCGAGCCGACCGCGGCGCAGACGCTGTGCGACGAGCTGGAACGGCGCGGCCGGCAGGTGGACTGGCTGATCAACAACGCCGGCTACGGCGTACCCGGCACCTTCGTCGCCAACGACTGGGCAACCCACGCGGATTTCCTGCAGGTGCTGCTGGCCGCGCCGACCGAACTCGCCTGGCGGCTGCTGCCCGGCATGCGCCAACGCGGCCACGGCCGCATCATCAACGTTGCCTCGCTGGCCGGACACGTCCCTGGCCCGGCCGGGCACACCCTGTACGCCGCCAGCAAGGCCTACCTGATCAAGTTCTCGCAGTCGCTGGCATTGGAAAACCACGCGGCCGGCGTGAACGTCTGTGCGCTGTGCCCGGGCTTCACCTGGTCGGAATTCCACGATGTCACCGGCACCCGCGACAAGATGAACCGGCTGCCCGGCTTCATGTGGCTGAGCGCGGAAGAAGTGGTGCGCCAAGGCATCGCGGCGGTCGAGCGCGGCGACGCCGTGTACATCCCCGGCCGGGTCAACCGCACCATCAAGACGCTGGTGCAGTTGCTGCCGGACCGGCTGGCCCTGTGGCTTTCGGCACGGGAATCGAAGCGCTATCGAAATACCTGAATCCAGACGACGTCGCCGCTTCCGTTACTGTTGCCCGCATCTTCGCCACCGGCTTTCACCGACATGTCCCTGTTCCCGACCCAGATGCGTCCACTGCCCTACCGCAAGCCCGTCGAGGGGCGCGACTACTGGGTGATCGACGAGGCGCTGCCGAACGCCGACGAGGTGCGCGCACGCTGCCTGGCCAAAACCGACTGGGAAATGGGCTACCCGTATACCGGCGAAGTCTGGCCGGGCATGCGCGCCGGCCCCGCCCTGCTGGACGACGAACTGGCCGCACTGGAGGCGCAGGTACGCCGGCTGACCGGCGCGAAGAAACTGTGGGTCGAGCAGACCGAGGCCGGCATCCGGCTCAACCACAACTGCGTGCAGGTGGTCGGTGCGGTCGAGGGGGCGGTCAAGCCGCACACCGATTCATCGAATCTGTGCCGCTACGCCGCCGTGCTGTACCTCAACCCCGACGTGCCCGAACACTGCGGCACCAGCTTCTTCCGTCAGCGCATGCCCGGCGGCCAGCTCGGCGGCAACATCGTGCTGCCGCCGCACCGCAACCTGGCCGAGGCGCTGGGCAACCGCTTCGTGCAGCCGAACGCCTTCGTCGAGGACGTGCGCGTGACGCACCGCTGCAACCGCCTGCTGGTCTACAAAGCCAACCTGATTCACAGCGCCAGCGCGTACTGGGGCCTGGAAGGGGCTGCCAGCAAGCGCATGACCGCGGTGTTCTTCTGGATGGCGTGACTGCCGGCCCGGTCTCGCCAGGCCCTCCCGAAACCCGGCTCAGATCAGCTTGATCTCGCGCAGGCGCTGCAGCAGGTACTCGTGCGAGGTGATCGAGCTGTCGTAGCGGCGCGGGTTGTCCGGCGTGACGCATGAATCGAGCGGATCCAGCACCACGTCCGGGTTCGGGTGCAGGAAGAACGGCACCGAGTAGCGCGGCTTGCGCGCGTTCTCGTTCTTCGGGTTGACCACGCGGTGCGTGGTGGACGGGAACACGTGGTTGGACAGCCGCTGCAGCATGTCGCCGATGTTCACCACGATCGCATCGCCCTCGGTGGTGATCGGCAACCACTTGCCTTCGCGGGTGAGCACTTCCAGCCCTTCCGCGCTGGCGCCGACCAGCAGGGTGATGAAGTTGATGTCCTCGTGCGCGCCGGCGCGCACGTTCGGGATGTTCTCTTCCGTGATCGGCGGGTAGTGGATCGGGCGCAGGATCGAGTTGCCGACGTCGGTCTTGTCCTCGAAGAAGTTCTCCGCCTCGCCGAGGTGCAGGGCCAGCGCACGCAGCACGCGGGTGCCGAGCTGGTCCAGCGCCTGGTACAAGCCGTAGCCGTACTGCCTGAACTGCGGAACCTCGGCGGGCCAGAGGTTCGGCGGCATCACGTCGGCGAATTTCGAGTCGCGCGGGATCTCCCGGCCGATGTGCCAGAACTCCTTGAGGTCGGCGTACCGGCTGTCCTTGGCGGTCTCCACCTTGAACGGGGTATAGCCGCGTGCGCCGCCGGCACCGGCGAGGTGGTACTTCATCTTGGTGTCGGTGGGCAGCGCGAAGAAGCGCCGGAACACGTCGTACGAGCCGTCGATCAGCTCGCGCGCAATGCCGTGGCCGCTGATGCAGCAGAAACCGAATTCGCGGTAGGCCGCGCCGATCTCGGCGACGAAGGCGCCGCAGTCGGTGTCGTAACGGCGGATGTCGAGAGTAGGAACATTCTTCATGGCTGTAGTCATCAGGTTGGCGTGCGGTCGATTCATCCGCCACCGCAAGAGGCGGGGCACGTCGGGCCAATCCATGGCGACCCGGTACGGCTACAGGTTCACGAGCGTTCGGCGGCGGATTTTACCGTCCCGGCCAGCCTTTCCGCCAACTGCTGCACTTCCGCCGCATCGGCTCCCTCGATGGTGACACGCACCAGCGGCTCGGTGCCGGAGGCCCGCAGCACCACCCGGCCGCGACCGTGCAGGACCTGCTCCACTTCGGCCAGTGCCTGCCGCACCTGGTCGCTGGCCAACGCCTCGCGCGCACCGACCGCGCGCACGTTGAGCATCACCTGGGGCATCTTGCGCAGGCCCTGCCGCGCCGCGGCCAGATCCTCTCCCGAACGCACCAGCGCCTCCAGCACGGCCAGCGCGGCGATGATGCCGTCGCCGGTGGTGGCCCGGTCCAGGCACAGGATGTGGCCGGAGGTCTCGCCGCCGAGCACGCCGCCGTGCTGCTTCAGCTGCTGCAGCACGTAACGGTCGCCGACGTTGGCGCGGACCAGCGGCACGTCGAGCCCGGCCAGCGCCAGCTGCAGGCCGTAGTTGCTCATCAGCGTGCCGACCACCGGCCCATGCAGCTTCCCCTGCGCCTGCCAGCTGCGCGCCAGCAGGTAGAGGATGTCGTCGCCATCGGCGAGCACGCCAAGCCGGTCGACCAGCTGCACGCGGTCGCCGTCGCCGTCGAACGCGATGCCGAGATCGGCACCGTGCGCCAGCACCGCCTGCTGCAGGGCCTGCGGATGGGTCGAGCCGACCTCGCGGTTGATGTTGAAGCCGTCCGGCTTGTCGCCGATGGCAACCACCTCGGCGCCGAGTTCGGCGAATACCTTCGGCGCCACTTGGTAGGTCGCGCCGTGCGCGCAGTCCAGCACCAGCCGCAGCCCATGCAGGCTGAAATCCTCGGCCACCGTGGACTTGCAGTATTCCGCGTAACGGGCGGCCGCATCGTCGAGCCGGCGTGCCTTGCCGAGTTGTTCGGAGGGCACGGTGACGAACGCGGCATCGACCTCCCGCTCGATCGCCAACTCGACTTCGTCGGACAGCTTCTCGCCGTCGGCGGAGAAGAACTTGATGCCGTTGTCGTGGTGCGGGTTGTGCGAGGCGCTGATCACGATGCCGGTCTGCGCGCGCATCGAGCGGGTCAGATAGGCCACCGCCGGGGTCGGCATCGGACCGAGCAGGTCCACGTCGGCGCCGGCTGCGACCAGGCCCGCCTCCAGCGCGGCCTCGAACATGTAACCGGAGATGCGGGTGTCCTTGCCGATCAGCACGTTCGGCCGCTTGGTGCCCTCGCGCGCCAGCACGCTGCCGACGGCGCGGCCCAGCTTCAGCATGAAGTCCGCGCTGATCGGCCATTGCCCGACCAGGCCGCGGATGCCGTCAGTGCCGAAATACTTGCGTGTGGTCATGGGCTGTCCGATGGCATGGGAAATGGGAGGCCAGGGTCGAGCCGAAGCTCAATCGTCGTCCGGCCAGCGCGGCATGGCCGGCTGGTCGGCGCGTCGCGGCACGGCGTCAACCGCGTGCACCGCCCGCCATATCGCCAGCGCGTCCACCGTGGCGGCCACGTCATGCACGCGCACCATGCGCGCACCGCGCTGCACGGCGATCAGCGCCGCCGCCACCGAGCCGCTGACACGCCCGGCGGGCACCGTCCTGCCGGTCATCTCGCCGATCATCGCCTTGCGCGACAGCCCGATGTACGCGCCGCTGCCGAGGTCGGCAAAACGTTCCAGCGCGCACAGCAGCGCCAGGTTGTGCTGCAGCGTCTTGCCGAAGCCGAAACCCGGGTCGACCATCACCTTGCGCCGGTCGATCCCGGCCAGTTCGCAGGCAAACAGCCGGTCGGTGAGGAAGCGGTGCACCTCGCCGACCACGTCGTCGTAATGCGGCTCGGCCTGCATGCTGCGCGGCTCGCCCTGCATGTGCATCAGGCACACCGGCACGCCCAGCTCGGCCGCCGCCGCCATCGCGCCGTCGCGGCGCAGCGCATACACGTCGTTGATCATGCCGGCGCCGGCGGCCACCGCCGCACGCATCACTTCCGGCTTGGAGGTGTCGATCGCGATCGGCAGCGTGGTGCGCGCAATCAGCTGCTCGATCACCGGCAGCACCCGGCGTAATTCTTCCTCCACCGGCACCTCGGCCGCACCGGGGCGGGTCGACTCGCCGCCGACGTCGATCATGTCGGCGCCCTCCTCCGCCAGCGCCAGGCCGTGCGCCACGGCCGCTTCCACGCTGTCGTGCGTGCCACCGTCGGAGAACGAATCGGGGGTGACGTTGAGGATGCCGACCACGCGCGCGCGGTCGAGCCGCAACGGACGCCCGGCACAATCCAGCACCGGCGCCAACAGATCGTTCGACATGCTCATGGCCTCGTCAATGTGCGGGAACAGCGCGGCGCTCAGGCTTCGAGCCTGCCGCCAAGCTCACCCATGTAGCGGCGATAGTGCCGCAGTTCGGCGATGGAATCGCGGATGTCCGACAGCGCGGTATGCGCCGATTCCTTGCCGACGCTCCTGGCAATCTCCGGCGCCCAGCGGCGGGCCAGTTCCTTGAGCGTGGAGACGTCCAGGTTGCGGTAGTGGAAGTAGCGTTCCAGCCGCGGCATCTGCCGATGCAGGAAGCGGCGGTCCTGGCAGATCGAGTTGCCGCACATCGGCGACTTGCCCGGCGGCACCCACGCGCGCAGGAAATCCACGGTGGCCTGCTCGGCCATCGCATGATCGGTTTCCGAGATCAGCACCTGACGCCACAGGCCCGACTTGTGGTGCTGATTGCAGTTCCAGCTGTCCATCGATTCCAGCCGGTCGATCTCGTGGCGGATCGCGAATACCGGCCCTTCAGCCAGCACGTTCAGTTCCTTGTCGGTGACAATCGTGGCGATCTCGAGGATCGAGTCGTTGTCGGTGTCGAGGCCGGTCATCTCCAGATCGATCCAGATCAGGTTGTCTTCGTGGGCTTGGCTCATGGGCTCTCCTTGTGCGCCGCAGTTTATCAGCCCTCGTGCCGGCCCGGCTTTCGGCCATGCGATCATGCCCGCATGCAGACCTTCTTCTGGCACGACTACGAGACCTCCGGCGCCGACCCGCGGCGCGACCGCCCACTGCAGTTCGCCGGCATCCGCACCACCCCGGAACTGGAGATCGTCGGCGAGCCGGTGATGTTCTACGGCAAACCGCCGCTGGAGATGCCGCCGCATCCCGATGCCTGCCTGATCACCGGCATTACCCCGCAGCAGGCCGAGCGTGAAGGCATCAACGAGGCCGAATTCGCCGCCCGCGTACACGAACAGCTGGCTGCGCCGGGTACTTGCGGCGTGGGCTACAACTCGCTGCGCTTTGACGACGAATTCACCCGGCAGATGCTGTACCGCAACTTCTACGAGCCGTACGGCCGCGAGTGGGAGAACGGCAACTCGCGCTGGGACCTGATCGACCTGGTGCGCATGTGCCAGGCGCTGCGGCCCGAGGGCATCGTCTGGCCGACCCGCGAGGACGGTTCGCCCAGCTTCAAGCTGGAGCACCTGGCCAGCGCCAACCAGCTCACCCAGGAGCGCGCCCACGACGCGCTGTCGGACGTGCATGCGCTGATCGAGCTGGCCCGGCTGATCCGCGTGCGCCAGCCACGGCTATGGGACTGGTACTACGGCCTGCGCCGCAAGCAGAAGGTGTTCGAGCTGCTCGACGTGGTGAACATGACGCCGCTGGTGCACGTGTCCTCGCGCTACCCGGCCAGCCGCCATTGCCTGGCCGTGATCGCGCCGCTGGCAGCGCACCCCAGCCGCGCCGGCGAGGTGATCGTGTACGACCTGGCCACCGATCCGGCCACTTGGCTGGCGCTGGACGAGGACGAGATCGCCGACCGCATCTTCACCGCGCGCACCGACCTGCCCGAGGGCATCGAGCGCATCCCGTTGCGCACCGTGCGCGCGAACCATGCGCCGGCGCTGGCGCCCCTGTCGGTACTGCAGGGCGTGGACCTGGATCGCCTGCAACTGGACCTGGCCCGCTGCCAGGCCCATCGCGACGTGCTGCATGCCGTCGACGGACTCGCCGAGAAACTGCGCCGCGTCTTCCAGCGCGCCGCCGAACTGCCGCCACCGGAGGACCCCGAACTGGCCCTGTACGGCGGCGGCTTCCTGCCTGACGCGGACAAGCGCCTGCTGGCCCAGGTACGCGCCACCCCGCCGCAGGAACTGGGCGCGCGCGCGTTCCCGTTCCGCGATCCGCGCTATCCGGAGCTGCTGTTCCGCTACCGCGCCCGCAACTGGCCCGAGACGCTGGATGCCGACGAACACGCGCGCTGGGAAGATTTCCGCCGCGCACGTCTGACCCGCCACACGCCGCTGACCGGGCTCACCCTCGACGACTACTTCGCCCGCCTCGGCGAACTGCGCCGCGATCCCGCGGTGCAGGACAAACTGCCCCTGCTCGACCAGTTGCAGGCCTGGGGCGAACAGCTCGCCGCCAGCGTCAAACCTCTCTGATCCCCCACCCGATCCGCCCTCCAGACCCGCCATGCCCCAGAGCTACTTCACCCCGGCCACCTTCCGCTTCCTGCGCGCCGTCGAACGCAACAACAACCGCGAATGGTTCCACGCGCACAAGGACGATTACGAGCGCCACGTGCGCGAGCCGTTCCTGCGCCTGATCGCCGACCTGCAGGCGCCGCTGGCGCAGATCAGCGCGCACTACCGCGCCGACCCGCGCAAGAACGGCGGCTCGCTGTACCGCATCTACCGCGACACGCGCTACTCCAACAACAAGCTGCCGTACAAGTCGTGGCAGGGTTCGCGCTTCTTCCACCAGCGCCGGCACGAGATCCAGGCGCCGGGTTTCTACCTGCACATCGAGCCCGGCGAGTGCTTCGCCGGCGGCGGCATGTGGCACCCCGAACCCGATGCGCTGAAGCACATCCGCGAGTTCCTGGTCGACAACCCCGCCGCGTGGAAGCGCGCCACCCGGGGTAAGGCGTTCCGCGAACACCTGCAGCTGGGTGGCGAATCGCTGGTGCGTCCGCCGCGCGGCTACGACCCCGCGCACGAGTTGATCGCGGACCTCAAGCGCAAGGACTTCATCGCCACCACCGCGCTCAGCGAGGCGCTGGCCTGCTCGAACGAACTGCTGCCGTGGACGGTCGCCACGTTCAAGCAGGTCGCGCCACTGGTCGACTACCTGTGCGCGGCGCAGGAACTGGAGTTCTAGGCGGGAACCGCCGCGCGCCGTGCGGACAGCAGCCAGGCCGCCACGGCGATACCCATCACGGCGGTGAACGCCACGTAGTGCGCCGGTGCGAGCACGCCGAACCGCCTCATCAGCAGGCCGATCAGCGGCGGCGTCAATCCGCCGAACAACGCATAGGCGACGTTGTACGAGAACGACAGGCCGGAAAAACGCACCGCCGGCGGAAACGCCACCACCATCAGCGCCGGCACCACGCCGACCACGCCCACGGCAAACCCCGCCAGCGCGTACAGCGCGACGAAATGCGCGGCACCGGCCTGCAGGTCGAAGTACAACGCGTAGCCGCACACCAGCAAGCCGATCGCGCCGGCCAGCAGCGCCCGCGCGTAGCCGAGGCGGTCGGCCAGCCAGCCGTAGAAGAGACAGCCCAGCGTCAGCGCGAACGAGGCCACGCTGTTGCCGAGGAACGCGCGCGCCGGCACGACATGGAACGCCGACTGCACCAGCGTCGGCGTCATCAGGATCAGCACCACGATCGCGGCGGTGAGCATCCAGGTCACCAGCATCGACAGCAGCACGCCGGGCAGATGCCGTTCGAACACCCGCCGCAGCGGCAGCCCCGAGGCCAGCTCCTTGCGTGCATGCATCGCCTCGAACACCGGCGTCTCGCTGAGCCAGCGGCGCAGCCACACCGCGAAGAAGCCGAATACGCCGCCGGCCAGGAACGGCAGCCGCCAGCCGTGGTCGAGCACCTCGGCCGGAGTCATCCGGCTGTTGATGGCCGCGGCCACCAGCGAACCGATCAGGATGCCCACGGTGAGGCCCGAGGTAAGACTGGCGCAGGCAAAACCGATCCGCTTCGGCGGCACGTGCTCGGCCACGAACACCCACGCGCCCGGTACTTCACCGCCCACCGCGATGCCCTGCACCACCCGCAGCAACAGCAACAGCAGCGGCGCCAGCATGCCGACCTGCGCGTACACCGGCAGCAGGCCGATGCCCAGCGTCGGCAGCGCCATCAGGAACACGCTGAGCGTGAACATCCGCTTGCGCCCGCGCTTGTCGCCGTAGTGCGCCATCACGATGCCGCCCAGCGGCCGCGCCAGGTAGCCTGCCGCGAAAATGCCGAACACCTGCAGCTGGGCCAGCCACGGCGCGGTGTCCGGCGGAAAGAACAGATGGCTCAGCGGGATCGCGAAGAACACGAACACCACGAAGTCGTAGAACTCCAGCGCACCGCCCAGCGCGGCCAGCAGCAGGGTGCGCGCGTCGCGGCGACCCAGCGGGCGCGCCGCCGCGCCGGTCACATCCACTGCCGGCAATGCCGTGGCTTCGTTCATGGCGGGGATTGCGCCTCGCTGCGGAAAGGGTTCGGCAACATAGCGCAGCGCGCATCACTTCGCGACGACATTCGCAACCCCATGCTTCACCCTGCCCAGCGGGATGCCGGGCCGCACGGGCGCGCCGGCCAGCCCGCACGCGCCGCCCGGCAATGTCTTCACGGGGAGGGGAAACGTCGTTCGACCCTGGCCCGCGGCCGGCGATCCGGCATGTGCCGCCCTGCTGCGGCGCACGAGTCCATTCACGCCATCGGGGAGGAGCCTTCGATGAATCTGGGCAAACGCATGGCCGCCGAATGCTTCGGCACGTTCTGGTTGGTGCTTGGAGGCTGCGGCAGCGCCGTGCTGGCCGCGGGATTCCCCGAGCTGGGTATCGGCTTCGCCGGCGTGGCGCTGGCCTTCGGCCTCACCCTGCTGACGATGTGCTACGCGATCGGCCACATCTCCGGCTGCCACATCAACCCGGCGGTGACCTGCGGCCTCGCCGCCGGCGGCCGCTTCCCGCTGAAGGAAGTGCTCCCGTACATCGTGGCGCAGGTGGTCGGCGGCCTGGTGGCCGGCGCGGTGCTGTACGCCATCGCCTCCGGCAAGCCGGGCTTCGACGCCGCCGCCGGCGGCTTTGCCTCGAACGGCTACGGCGCGCACTCGCCGGGCGGCTATGCGATGGGTGCGGCCATGGTGTGCGAGATCGTGATGACCGGCTTCTTTCTCTTCATCATCATGGGCGCCACCCACCGGAGCGCGCCGGTGGGCTTCGCCGGCATCGCGATCGGCCTCGCGCTGACTCTGATCCACCTGATCAGCATCCCGGTCACCAACACTTCGGTGAACCCGGCGCGCTCCACCGCCGTGGCCCTGTTCCAAGGCGGCTGGGCCGTGGAGCAGCTGTGGTTTTTCTGGGCAATGCCGATCGTCGGCGGCATCCTGGGTGGACTGATCTATCGCTACCTGCTGGAAAGCCGCGATTGAGCCACCGTGGCCTCGCCAGCCGGCGAGGCCATGCCTCAGGCCTCGGAAAAGGGAAACGCCAGCACGTCGGCGATCGCATCGGTGTCGGCCAGGCACATCAGCAGGCGCTCCACGCCCAGCGCCACGCCGGCGCAATCGGGCAGCGCGTCGAGCACGCCGAGCAGGTTTTCGTCGAGCGGGATCTCGCGCAGGCTGCGTTCGCGCCGCCGCGCATTGTCGCGCTCGAAACGCGCACGCTGCTCGGCCGCGTCGTTCAACTCGTGGTAGCCGTTGGCCAGCTCGTAACGGCCCAGGTACAGCTCGAAACGCTCGGCCAGCGGCGGCTCGCCGGGGCGTATCCTGGCCAGCGCGCACTGGCTGGCCGGATAGTCGTGGATCACCGTGATGCGGTCGCGCGGGAACGCCGGTTGCAGCCTGTGCGTGATCAGCAGGTCCAGCCAGTCGTCGTGGCCGAGGCCCGCCGGATCGACGCCGAACTCGGCCAGCGGCGCATGCAGCTCATCGATGGCGGCATGCACCGGGTCGATGCCCAGCTCGTCCAGGAACAACTGCCGGTAGCTCGTCACCACCAGCCCGGCGCGCCGCCCGACCATCGCCAGCGCGGCCTCGACCAGGGCGACGGTTTCCTGCATCAGCCGGCGATGATCCCAGCCGACCCGATACCACTCCAGCATGGTGAACTCGGGGTTGTGCCGGCCGCCCGCCTCGCCATTGCGGAACACCCGCCCCAGCTCGTAGCAGTCGCCGATGCCGGCGGCCAGCAGCCGCTTCAGCGGATACTCCGGCGAGGTGCGCAGCCAGCGCTCGCGCGCGCCGGCGTCGACGTGACCGCTGAACGTGGTGCTGAAGCTCTCGATGTTCGGCTCGGTATTGCCGGCCGCGGAAAGCACCGGCGTCTCCACTTCCAGCACCTGGCGTTCGGCGAAATACGCACGGATCAGTGCGTACAGCTGCGCACGCAACCGCAGCGCGGCGAAGGATCCGATGCCCATCAGCCGGCCTCGTGCTTGCCCAGCAGCGCCAGCAGCTGCGCCTCGTCCCACACCGGCACGCCCAGCTCCTGCGCCTTGTCCAGCTTGGAGCCGGCCGCCTCGCCGGCGACCACCACGCTGGTCTTCTTCGATACCGAGCCGGACACCTTGGCGCCCAGCGCTTCGAGCCGGTCCTTCGCTTCGTCGCGGCCGAGCGAGGCCAGCGTGCCGGTGAGCACGAAGGTCTGCCCTTCCAGCGGCGCCGTCGCCGCTTTCGCCGTGTGCGGGATGGCTGCAAGCAGGCGCTGCATCGCCGCCTCGGCCTCGCGCAGCGCGGCCAACGCGGCCGGGTCGGCCAGATGATGTTCCAGGCTGGTCGTCGCCGCCTGCGGCACGCCGGCAGTGATCCAGTGCGCCGATCCGCCGGCCAGCAACTGGTCGAGTGTGGAGAAGTGTTGCGACAGCAGCGCGCAGCTCTTGGGGCCGAGCTTGTTGATGTTGGCCATACCCAGCAACACGCCGAAGTCCAGCCGCGCACGCAACTGCGGCGACGGCGTGCCCTCGTCGCTGAACGTGATGCCGGCTTCGAGCAGCGCATCGACCACCTGCTCGTTGCCCGCCTGCGCGAAGAAGCCGGCGATCGAGGTGGCCACTTCGCTGCCGATGTCCGGCAGCACGCGCAGCACCGCCGCCGGCGTGCTGCGCACGAACTCCAGCCGGCCCAGCCACGCGGCCAGCGTCTTCGCCGTGCTTTCGCCGATGTGCATGATGCCCAGCGCAAACAGGAAGCGCGCCAGCGTGGTGTGCCGGCTGGCCTCGATCCCGGCCACCAGGTTTTCCGCCCATTTGGTCGCCACCTTGCCGGCCTTGACAGTCTCCGGCGTGGTGCCGTCACGCTCGTCGATGCGCCGCTTCATCTCGACGAAATCGTCCACGCCCAGGCCGTACAGGTCGGCTGGCGAATGCACGATGTCCAGTTCCACCAGCGCCTCGGCGAAGCGCTCGCCCAGGCCTTCGATATCCATCGCGCGGCGCGAGGCGAAGTGGATCAGCGCCTCCTTGCGCTGCGCCGCACAGATCAGCCCGCCGGAGCAGCGCCACGCCGCGGCGCCCTCCTCGCGCAGCAGTTCGGAGCCGCATACCGGGCAGTGCGCAGGCATGTGCCAGGGACGCGTATGCGGCGGCCGCAGTTCGGGCATCACGCGCACCACTTCCGGGATCACGTCGCCGGCGCGACGCACGATCACCGTGTCGCCCACGCGCACATCCAGCCGCGCGACCTGGTCGGCGTTGTGCAGCGTGGCGTTGGTGACGGTGACGCCGGCCACCTGCACCGGCGCCAGCCGTGCCACCGGCGTGGCCGCGCCGGTGCGGCCGATCTGGATCTCGATCGCCTCGACCGTGGTGATCTGCTCCTGCGCCGGGAACTTGTGCGCGATCGCCCAGCGCGGCGCACGGGAGACGAAGCCCATCTCGCGCTGGCCGGCGTAGTCGTCCAGCTTGTAGACCACGCCGTCGATGTCGTACGGCAGGCTGTCGCGCTTGGCACCGATGCGGCGGTAGTAGGCGATCAGGCCGTCGAAGCCGTGCGCCGTGTCCACCTCCGGCGACACCGGAAAGCCCCACTCGCGCAGCTGCCGCAGCGTGGCCGAATGGGTCGGCGGCAGCTCGCCGCCCTCGACCGCACCGATCGCATAGGCGAAGAAACTCAGCCGCCGCTTCGCGGTGACCGCCGGGTCGAGCTGGCGCAGCGAACCGGCTGCGCCGTTGCGCGGGTTCGCCAGCGGCTTCTCGCCATGCTTGCGGGCGTATGCGTTGAACGCCTCGAAATCCTTGTGCAGCATGATCACTTCGCCGCGCACTTCCAGCACGTCGGGCCAGCCCGTGCTGCGCAGGCGCAGCGATTCATCCTGATTTTTCCCATTGCGCAAGCGCAATGGGATCGCCCGCACCGTGCGCAGGTTCGCGGTCACGTCCTCGCCGGTCTCGCCGTCGCCGCGGGTGGCGCCCTGCACGAACACGCCGTGCTCGTAGCGCAGGCTGATCGCCAGGCCGTCGAGCTTGGGCTCGACCGAAAATACCGGCTCGCGCCGCTTCAGCGTCTGCTCGATGCGGCGTTCGAATTCGGCCACTTCGCGGAAGCGTTCGCGATCCGACTCGCCGTCCTGCTCGAACGCATTGCCCAGCGACAGCATTGGGATCGCGTGGCGGACCTCGGCGAAACCGCCCTGCGCGCGCGCGCCGACCTTGCGGGTCGGCGAATCGGGCGAGGCCAGCGCGGGATGCTCGGCCTCCAGTGCCTCGAGTTCGCGCATCAGCCGGTCGTACTCGGCGTCGGTGATCTCCGGGTCGTCGAGCACGTGGTAGCGGTAGTTGGCCTGCTCGATCTGCGCCCGCAGCGCGGCGGCGTGGGCGACAGTCTCGGCCGGGGCCAGGCGTTCGGTCATGCGGGTCTCCTTCGGATCTCCCCGCAGTTTAACGACACCGGCGCGCGCTGCGGATCAGCGGTGGAAGTGCCCCGCCGCTTCCGGCTGGTAGGCGATCTCCAGCACCTTCAGCCGGCGCTTGCGGCCGTCCGGCGTGGGCCAGTCGATCTGCTGGCCCTGCGCCAGGCCGAGCAGCGCGCTGCCCACCGGCGCCAGGATCGACACCGTGCCGGGCGTCCCGGCAGCCGCCGGATACACCAGGGTCAGGGTCAGCTTCTCGCGGTTGCTCTCGTCCTCGAAGGTGACGGTGGAGTTCATCGTCACGATGTGCTCCGGCATGGCCGCCGGCTCGACCACGTCGGCGCGATCAAGCTCCGCGCGCAGCGCATCGAGCCTGTCGGCCTCGGCGGCCGGCAGGCGTTCCAGCAACGCTTCGATGCGTTCCATGTCGATGCGGGAAACAGTGATCGGTGGCTTGCTCATGGCTTTTCCTGATACTCGCGGCTCCTGCCGCACAAAAGCACACGCCGGAACGAAGGCCGCCCCGGCGCGTGTGGTTGTTGATGGCCTCGATGCCTATCTGGGCATGACTGGCAGATGAAACAAGGCCCACTGTGCGTATACCGCCGGCGAAAAGCAAGCTGTCACAGCAGTTACCATGCCGCGGATGGTTCCCCATACCGCCGCGGATCCCCACGCAGTCGCCCCCGACGCCGGCATGCCGGCGACGGAAGCGGCCGATTCGCGCGAGATGTCCACGCGCGAGCGCTTCCGCGGGCTGCTGTGGCTGGTGGCCGCCGCATTCTTCATGCAGGCGCTGGATTCCACCGTAGTCAATACCGCGGTGCCGGCGATGGCCGAGGCACTGGCGGTGACCCCGCTGGGCATGCGCACCGCGCTGACCAGCTACGTGCTGACCCTGGCGATCCTGATCCCGGCCAGCCCGTGGCTGTGCGACCGCTTCGGCACGCGGCGGGTATTCGGCGCGGCGATCGTGGTGTTCGGCCTGGGCTCGCTGCTGTGCGGCATGGCGCAGACGCTGCCGCAACTGGTCGCCGCGCGTGTGGTGCAAGGCATCGGCGGCGCCGCGCTGATGCCGGTGGGCCGCTACGTGCTGGTGCGCAGCATCGACAGGCGCGAGTTCGTGCGGGCGATGAGCACGGTGGCCACGTTCGGCCTGCTCGGCTCGGTGCTGGGGCCGCTGCTGGGCGGCGCCATCGTCGAGTTCACTTCGTGGCGGCTGATCTTCCTGATCAATGTGCCGGTGGCGATCGCCGGCGTGTGGATGAACAAACGCGACATGCCCGACTACCGGCTCGATCGCGCGAACCGCTTCGACCTGTCCGGCTTCCTGTTGTTCGCTGCCGCCTCGGCCCTGCTGCTCACCGCCTCGGAGCTGGCTGGCAGCGCGCCGGTGCCATGGCTGCGGATGGGCCTGTACGCGCTGGTTGCCGTGCTGCTGGGCACGATCTACGTGTGGCACAGCCGGCGCACCCCGTATCCGGTGGCGGACCTGCAGCTGCTGCGAGTGCGCAGCGTGTGGGTGTCGCTGGCCGGCGGGCTGTTCACCCGGCTCGGCATTTCCGGCATGTTCCTGCTGCTGGTGCTGTTCCTGCAGGTCGGTTGCGGCTGGTCGCCGCTGATGGCCGGCCTGATGATGGTGCCGCAGGCGCTCGGTTCGATCATCGCGAAGTGGGCGGTCAACCGCGCCCTGGTGCACTACGGCTACCGCCGCCTGCTGCTGGGCAACACGCTGATCGTGGCCGCTCTGCTGGCCGCGTTCGCCCTGCTCGGCCCGGGCTCGCCGGTGTGGGTGATCGCGTTGCTGACGTTCGCCTACGGCGCCTTCGCTGGCCTGCAATACACCACCATGAACACGCTGATCTACACCGACCTCGACATCAAGCACGCCTCGATGGCCTCGTCGATGGCCTCGACCGTGCAATACCTCGCGATGAGCTTCGGCATCGCACTGTCCACCTTGCTGATGGAAGCAATGCTGCAAGGCCACGCCCATGAAGATTACGTGGTGGCATTCCGTTGGACGATGATCATGCTGGCGGCGATCACCGCGGTGGCCAGCCGCGTGTTCAGCCGGCTGCGGCGCGATCATCACCCGCTATCCGGCGCTGCATGACGCGGGAGGCTGCATGTAGCATGCAGTCTTTGTCGAAGTTCCGGGCACGCGTCGCATGCACCACGCCAGCGAGATCCTGTTCACCCTGTTCGTCGTGTTCGTCGCCGCCCAGATCGGCGGCGAGATCGCGCAACGGCTGAAGCTGCCCGGCGTGGTCGGCCAGATCGCCGCCGGCTGCGCGATCGGCCCGTCCCTGCTGGGCTGGATCACCCCGGAGCAGATCGCCACCGGCACCCCGCTCGACGTGCTGGCCGAGATCGGCGTGATCCTGCTGCTGTTCGCGGTGGGCCTGGAAACGCGGCTGGAAGACCTGAAGAAGGTCGGCAAGGTGGCGTTCGTGGTCGGCGTGGTCGGCGTGCTGGTGCCGTTCGGCATGGGCAGCGTGTGGGCCCACGGCAACGGCTTCGACTGGAGCCGCTCGCTGTTCGTCGCGGCGGCCTTCGTGGCCACCTCGGCCGGCATCACCGCGCGCGTGCTGCAGGAACTGGGCGCGCTGCAGCGCGTAGAGAGCAAGGTGATCCTGGGCGCCGCGGTGATCGACGACGTCCTCGCCATGCTGCTGCTCGGCGTGGTGGTGTCGCTGCAGGGCGGCGGCAGCATCGACGCCACGCACCTGCTGGTGGTGCTGGCCGGCGCGGTCGGCTTCATCGCGGTGATCGGCTGGGGCGGTGCGCGGGTGATGCGCTGGAACTCCGCCTGGTTGGACAAGCCGCTGGGTCCGCATTCGCCGCTGATGATCGTGCTGGCGCTGTGCCTGGGGCTGGCCTGGCTGTCCACCCGGTTCGGCCTGGCCGCGATCATCGGCGCGTTCTTGGCCGGCATGATCGCCTCGGAAACCCGCCAGCAGCACACCCTGGAAAAACAGACCCAGCCATTGCTGGCCCTGCTCACCCCGTTCTTCTTCGTGGTCACCGGCAGCAAGGTCGACCTGCACGAACTGGCCAGCGCCGAGGCACTGTGGATGCTCGCCGTGGTCACCGCGATCGCGATCGTCTCCAAGTTCATCGGCGGCTGGCTGGGCTCGCTGTCGCTGGGCCGGCGCAGCGCCACCATCATCGGCTTCGGCATGGTGCCGCGCGGCGAAGTCGGCATCGTGGTCGCCACCCTGGGCCTCGCCGCCGGCGTGTTCGACAACCGCATCTACGCCATCATCGTGGCGATGTCGCTGCTCACCGCGATGGTGACGCCGCCGGTCCTGGCCTGGCTGCTGAAGCGCAACGCCGGCGGCAGGCAGATCGAGGTACCCGACGTGCGCGGCTGAATGCCACTTCGACGCACCGGGGCCGGCGGCGCTACGCTGTCCGCACCGGCGCCGCCGGCACCGACCGGAACCCAAGCATGGACGAGACCACGCCCGACACCGCCGCGCCGTTGATCCGCAACCGCACGTTCGATGAGATTGCCATCGGCGACAGCGCGACGATCGAGCGCACGCTGACCGCCGAGGACGTGCAACTGCTGGCGACCCTCTACGGCGACAGCGATCCGCAGCGGCTGGACCCGGCGTCCGTCGCCTCGTCCGGCTTCCACGGCGTGATCGGCCACGGCATGTGGGGCGCGGCGCTGATCTCCGCCGTGCTGGGCACGCGCCTGCCCGGCGCCGGCACCGCCTGCCTGGAGCAGGCGCTGCGTTTCCACGCGTCGGTGCGCATCGGCGACACGCTGGCGGTGCAGGTGCAGGCGATCGCGCGGGACGCGGCGACCCGGCGCATCCGCTTCGCCTGTCGCTGCACGAACCAGCACGGCGTGCTGGCGATCGACGGTACGGTCGACGTGACCGCCCCCGGCGAGCGCATCGAATACGCCCGCACCCGCCTGCCGGAAGTGCGCCTGCCCGACGGCGCCGGCCGGCCACTGGCGGCCCGCGCCCGGTCGCTGGGCGCGATCCGCGTCGCGGTGGTGCACCCCTGCGACGAAACCAGCCTCGCCGCCGCGCTGGACGCGCATGCGGCCGGTCTGATCGAACCGGTGCTGGTGGCGCCGCAGGCGAAACTCGCGGAAGTGGCGCGCCAGGCCGGGCTCGATCTTTCCGGCATTGCCATCGAGGACGTGCCGCACAGCCATGCCGCCGCCGCGCGCGCGGCCGAGCTGGCCGCCGGCGGCCGCGTCGACGCGCTGATGAAGGGCAGCCTGCACACCGACGAACTGATGGCGGCCGTGGTGGCTTCCGCCGCCGGCCTGCGCACGGCGCGGCGCATCTCGCATTGCTACCTGATGCACAGCCCGGCATACCCGCGGCCGTTCATCATCACCGACGGGGCGATCAACATCGCACCGACGCTGGAAGAGAAGGCCGACATCGTGCGCAACGCGATCGACCTGGCGCACATCGTGGGCGTGGCCGTGCCGCGCGTGGCGATCCTCGCCGCGGTGGAGACGGTCAACCCGCGCATGCAGACCACGCTCGACGCCGCCGCGCTGTGCAAGATGGCCGACCGCGGCCAGATCGCCGGCGCCGTGCTGGACGGGCCACTGGCCTTCGACAACGCGATCTCCGCCGCCGCCGCGCGGATCAAGGGCATCGTCTCGGACGTGGCCGGCCTGGCCGACATCCTGCTGGTGCCCGACCTGGAAAGCGGCAACATGCTGGCGAAGCAGCTGGAGTACCTGGGCGGCGCCGCCAGCGCGGCGGTGGTGATGGGCGCGCGCGTGCCGATCGTGCTGACCAGCCGCGCCGACTCGCGCGAATCGCGCATCGCCTCGTGCGCGCTCGCCTCACTGGTGGCCCACCATTACCGGCTCAGCCCGCCATGAACGACCGCGGCGGCAACGCGCTGATCCTGGTGCTGAACTGCGGCTCGTCCAGCATCAAGTTCGCGCTGTTCGACGCGGGCGGGCCGCCGTTGGCGCGCACGCCCGCCTGGGGCGGCAAGGTCGAGGGCATCACCGGCGATGCCCCGGTGTTCAGCGAAAGCGGCGCCGCGGCCGAGACGCTGGCGCTGGGCTGCGAGCACCCCTACCATGCCGCGCTGACTTATCTGCGCCAGCGCATCGTGGCGCGGTTGCAGGGCCGCCGCATCGTGGCGATCGCGCACCGCGTGGTGCACGGCGGCAGCAAATATTTCGAACCGGTGCGGGTCGATGCCGCGGTGCTGGCCGACCTGAAAAGCTACATCCCGCTGGCGCCGCTGCACCAGCCGTTCGCGCTGGAAGCGATCGGCGCGCTGCTGGACGAACTGCCGCAGCTGCCGCAGGTGGCCTGTTTCGACACCGCATTCCACCAGAGCATGCCGATCGTCGAGAAGATGCTTCCGCTGCCGCGCTCGGCCTGGGAGCAAGGCCTGCGCCGCTACGGTTTCCACGGCTTGTCCTACGCGTACCAGGCGCAGGTGCTGGGCGAGCGCTATGGCGACGCCGCACGCGGCCGCACCATCGTGGCGCACCTGGGCAGCGGCGCCAGCCTGTGCGCGATGCGCAACCTGCAAAGCGTCGCCACCACGATGGGCTTCTCGGCGCTGGACGGGCTGATGATGGGCACGCGCTGCGGTGCGCTGGATCCCGGCGCGGTGATCTACCTGATGGAGATTCGCAAGCTGTCGCTCGAACGCGTGGGCCGCATGCTGTACCACGAGTCCGGCCTGCTCGGCGTCTCCGGGGTTTCCGCCGACCCGCGCGAGCTGCTGCCGCGCGAAGGCGAAGAACCGGTGCGCGAGGCGCTGGCGCTGTACGTGCGCAGCATTGTGCGCGAAGTGGGCGCGCTGACGGCCACGCTGGACGGGCTGGACATGCTGGTCTTCACCGCCGGCATCGGCGAGCACCAGGCGGTGATCCGCGAGCGCGTGTGCGCCGGCCTGGGTTTCCTCGGCGTGGCGATCGACCCGGCCGCGAATGCCGCCCACGAGCCGGTCATTTCCAGCGCAGCCAGCCGGGTGAAGGTGGTGGTGGAAGCCGCCAACGAGGAATGGGTGGCCGCGACGGCTGCGGCGACGCTCATCCGTCACTGACGCTAGGCCAGCATGCCGGCCTCCGGCGCGTCCCACACCCAGTTCCGGATTTCCGGCAGATCCTCGCCGTTCTCGTCGATGTACTGCTTGTGCTCGATCAGCTTGTCCAGCAGCTTCTGCTTGAGGTAGATGCCGCGCTCGCCCGCCTGCGGCACGCGGTTGACCACGTCGATCACCAGGTGGAAGCGGTCCAGCGCGTTCAGCACGGTCATGTCGAACGCGGTGGTGATGGTGCCCTCCTCCTTGTAGCCGTGCACGTGCAGGTTGTCGTGGTTGGTGCGCCGGTAGGTCAGCCGGTGGATCAGGCTGGGGTAGCCGTGGAACGCGAAGATCACCGGCCTGTCGCGGGTGAACAGCTGGTCGAAATCGTCGTCGTCCAGGCCGTGCGGATGTTCGCTGGGCGACTGCAGCTTCATCAGGTCGACCACGTTGACCACGCGCACTTTCAGCTCCGGCAGGTAGCGGCGCAATACCGACACCGCCGCCAGCGTCTCCAGCGTGGGCACGTCGCCGGCACAGGCCATCACCACGTCCGGTTCGCCGTGCTGGTCGCTGCTGGCCCACGGCCAGATGCCGATGCCCTGGCTGCAGTGCCGCTGCGCCGCGTCCATCGCCAGCCATTGCGGCGCGGGATGCTTGCCGGCGACCACCACGTTGACGTAGTGCCGGCTGCGCAGGCAGTGATCGATCACCGACAGCAGGCAGTTCGCGTCCGGCGGCAGGTATACCCGCACGATGCTGGCCTTCTTGTTGACCACGTGGTCGATGAAGCCGGGGTCCTGATGGGTGAAGCCGTTGTGGTCCTGCCGCCACACATGCGAGGCCAGCAGGTAGTTCAGCGAGGCGAGCGGACGCCGCCACGGGATCGCCGCGGTCATCTTCAGCCACTTGGCATGCTGGTTGAACATCGAGTCGACGATGTGGATGAACGCCTCGTAGCAGTTGAACAGGCCGTGCCGGCCGGTCAGCAGATAGCCTTCCAGCCAGCCTTCGCACTGATGCTCGCTGAGCATCTCGACCACCCGGCCGTGCGCCGCGAGGAATTCGTCGTTCGGCTTCAGTGCGGCCTGCCACTGGCGGTTGGTGGCCTCGAACACCGCGCCGAGGCCGTTCGACACCGTCTCGTCCGGGCCGAACACGCGGAAGTTGCGCGACGGCTCGTTCAGGCGGATCACGTCGCGCAGGAACGGCCCCAGCGCGCGCGCGTCGCCGCTGCCGCGCACGCCGGGCTGCGGCACCGCGAGCGCGTAGTCGCGGAAGTCCGGCAGGCGCAGGTCGCGCAGCAGCAGGCCGCCGTTGCTGTGCGGGTTCGCGCTCATCCGACGCGTGCCGGCGGGCGCCAGCGCGGCCAGCTCCGGCCGCAGCCGGCCGTGCGCATCGAACAACTCGTCCGGCCGGTAGCTGCGCAGCCACGCTTCGAGCTGCTGCAGGTGCTCCGGCGGACTGCTGGCGGAGATCGACAACGGCACCTGGTGCGCGCGGAAGGTGTCCTCGTTCGGCTTGCCGTCCACCAGTTTCGGCCCGGTCCAGCCCTTGGGCGAATCGAGCACGATCATCGGCCAGCGTGGCCGCGTAGCGACGCCTTGCTCGCGCGCGCCGCGCTGGATCTGCCGGATCTGCGCCACCACCGCGTCCAGCGTCGCCGCCATCGCCTGGTGCATCGCCGCCGGTTCGCTGCCCGAAACGAAATACGGCGTCCAGCCGTAGCCGCGCAGCAGCTGTTCCAGCTCGTCGCGACCGATCCGCGCCAGCAGGGTGGGGTTGGCGATCTTGTAGCCGTTCAGGTGCAGGATCGGCAGCACCGCGCCGTCGCCGACTGGGTCGAGGAACTTGTTCGAATGCCAGGCCGTGGCCAGCGGCCCGGTCTCGGCCTCGCCGTCGCCGACGACGCAGGCGGCGATCAACCCGGGGTTGTCGAACACCGCGCCGAACGCGTGGCTTAGCGAGTAGCCGAGTTCGCCGCCCTCGTGCAGCGAACCGGGACATTCCGGCGAGGCGTGGCTGGGGATGCCGCCGGGAAACGAGAACTGCTTGAACAGCCGCTGCAGCCCCGCCTCGTCCTGGCTGATGTCCGGGTAGACCTCGCTGTAGGTGCCGTCCAGGTACGCGTTCGCCACCACCACGGGACCGCCATGGCCGGGACCGGAGAGGTAGATCATGTCCAGGTCGTACTGCCGGATCGCCCGGTTCAGGTGCGCATAGATGAAGTTCTGCCCCGGCGTGGTGCCCCAGTGGCCCAGCAGCATGTGCTTGACGTGGGCCAGCGCCAGCGGCTCCTTCAGCAGCGGATTGGCGCGCAGGTAGATCTGCCCGACCGAGAGGTAGTTCGCGGCGCGCCACCAGGCGTCGATGCCGCGCAGCTGATCGGGGTCGAGCGGCTGGTGGGCGAAGGCATCGGTAGTCATGATCGGGCAGCCTCGTGAATGCGAAGATACGGCTCGGTGCACTATGTACACCGCGGCTTGTGAAATTCGCTGCGACACCTCGTCACACACACGGTTCGACGGTTCCATCATCCGGACAGATACCCTGCCGCAGTGCCGGACAGGATCACCCAGCGGAAACCCCATGGCCGTACGCGAAAACACCGAAGACGGCGGCCCGGAAACCCCGCCCTGGAAAGACCTCGGCGCCGGCCTGATCACCGGCGCGGCCGACGACGACCCGAGCGGCATCGCCACCTACTCGCAGGTGGGCGCGGCATTCGGCTACGGCATGCTGTGGGCGGCGCTGGTGACCATGCCGCTGATGATCGCGATCCAGGCGATCAGCGCCGGCATCGGCCGCGTCACCGGCCATGGCCTGATGGACGGCATGCGCCGGTATTACCCGCGCACGCTGGTTTACGCGCTGCTGATGCTGGTTTTCATCGCCAACGTGATCAACCTGGCGGCCGACATCGGCGCCATGGGCGCGGCGCTGAAGCTGCTGATCGGCGGGCCGGCCCTGCTCTACGCCGCGCTGTTCGCCGGGCTGTCGCTGCTGCTGCAGGTGTTCATCCCGTTCACCCGCTACGCACCGATCCTGAAGCTGCTCACGCTCAGCCTGTTCGCCTACGTGGCTACCGCGCTGGTGATCGACGTGCCGTGGCGCGCGGTGCTCAGGAGCATCGTGCTGCCGCCGATCCGTTGGGACGCGGCCTACGCCATGGGCCTGGTCGCCCTGCTCGGCACCACCATCAGCCCTTATCTGTTTTGCTGGCAGGCCTCCGAGGAAGTGGAGGAGATCGAGACGAGCAAGCGGCGCAAGCCGCTGCAGGACGCGCCGCAACAGGCACCAAGCGCGCTGCGCCGGATCGGCATCGATACCACGGTGGGCATGATCTTCTCCAACCTGATCGCGTTCTTCATCATCCTCACCGCCGCCGTGGTGCTGCATGCGCACGGCAAGACCGACATCCAGTCCTCGGCCCAGGCCGCCGAAGCGCTGCGACCGCTGGCCGGTGATCTGGCCTTCGCGCTGTTCGCCGCCGGCATCATCGGCACCGGCCTGCTCGCCGTGCCGGTGCTGGCCGGTGCCACCGCCTACGCCGCCGCGGGCGCGTTCGGTCGGCGCAGCGGACTCGAACACAAGCCGCACGAAGCCCGCTTCTTCTACGGTGTGCTGATCGGCTCCGCCCTGCTCGGCATCGCGCTCAACCTCACCCCGCTCGACCCGATCAAGGCGCTGTACTGGAGCGCGGTGATCAACGGCGTGGCCGCCGTGCCACTGATGGTCGCGATGATGCTGATGGGTTCGCAGCGCAAGGTCATGGGCGACTTCACCATGCCCTGGCCGTTGAAACTGTTCGGTTGGCTGGCCACGGCGGCGATGGGGGCAGCGGTGGTGGGGATGTTCGTGACATGGGGGAAGTAGGGCCTGTCCGAAATTCGCCGCTGGCGACGCCGCCGAAGCTTTCAGTCCGCCGTTGGAACCCGAGGCGCCCGGCATCCCGGTGATCCTGCATCTGTCTGCCGGCCGGTGCCACGGCGGCAACAATGACCGTTATGCGGCGCTGTGCGCCGAGCTGCAGTACTTGCCGCGCGATCGAGGAAGCGCTGCAGATGGAGCCGGCGATCATCGAACTGGCTGGCGAATTCACCCAGCACCAGCATGCGCTGTTCCTCGGCTGCGGCGTGCAGTATCCGGCGTCGCCGAACGGCCCACTGCTGGACAAGCTGAAGTCGAACCTGCAGGAAGTGCGCGCCCGCGGCGGCCGCCTGATCGTGTTTGCCGAGGCCGCCGCCCGGGCATGGACGACATGGCCGGCAACGGCATCATGCTGCGCGTGCAATCCGGCGGCAGCCTCATCGCGCCGACCGCGTTCACCGTGCCGCTGCAGCTGCTCGCCGACCACGTCACCGTGCTGCGCGGCACGGCACCGACGTCGACCAGCCGCGCAACCTGGCCAAATCGGTCACGATGGCATAGGAGCGACGAGCGAGTGGAGAGGGATGAACAACGGGAGAAAGGCCTCCTCCCCGAGGTTCATGCCCTGTCCGCCAGCGTTACTGGCTGCCGTGCGAGCTTTCGTTCCCACAGCAGTGCCGTGCCCACGATGACATCCAGGTCGTCGTACCGAGGCCGCCAATCGAGTCGCTGCTTGAGCCGGTCGCTGTGCGCCACCAGCATCGGCGTATCGCCGGCGCGACGCGGCAATTCGATCACCGTCAGCGGGTGGCCGTCGGCACGTTGCACTGCGTCGATGACTTCGCGCACGCTGTAGCCGTGGCCGTAGCCGCAATTGAGGGTCAGTGATTCGCCGCCATCGCGCAGGTGGTCGAGTGCCTGCAAGTGGGCTGCGGCCAGATCCTCGACATGGATGTAGTCGCGGATACCGGTGCCGTCCGGCGTGTCGTAGTCGCTGCCGAAGACCGATACGCTGGCGCGCTTGCCGACCGCATGCTCGCAGGCAACCTTGATCAGCAGCGTCGAGTGCGGCGTCGAATGCCCGATGCGGCCCAGCGGATCGCAACCGGCAACGTTGAAGTAGCGCAGGGTCACGTGCCGCATCGCTCCGGTGGCGCAAAGATCGCGCAGCATGGTCTCGGACATGAGCTTGGACGCGCCGTACGGGTTGATCGGCCGGGTGGGCGTGTCCTCGTCGGCCATGCCGTTCTCGGTCACGCCGTAGACCGCAGCGGTGGAGGAAAAGATGAACCGCTCCACGCCAGCCTCCGCGCAACAGGCGAGCAGGCTTTGCGTGTTGCAGGTGTTGTTGCCGTAATACTTGAGCGGGTCGCCCAGCGATTCGGGCACCACCGTATGCGCGGCGAAATGCAGCACCGCATCGACCCGATGCCTGCCCAGCACGCGGGCAACCAGGGCGCGATCACCAACATTGCCGACCACCAGTTCGGCACCACGCACCGCGTCGCGAAACCCGGTACTCAGATTGTCGATGACGACAACGCGCTCGCCACGTGCGACCAGCTGCTGCACGACATGGCTGCCGATGTAACCGGCACCGCCGGTGACGAGGACGCTGTTGTTCATGAACGGTACTCCTTCATGGACCGCGGAAACCCGCGCTCGGCCCGGACGGCACGCCGGCAGCCGCTGCGCTTGTGGATCGACGGTGCCTGCGCTGCAGCAAAGACGTCCGGTATCCGCACCGGCGGCATGGACACGTGGCGTGCTTGCCGGCAATGCGCTCCAGCGGCGCGTTCACGATGCGCAAAATTTTTCGTGACGCACCCGCACACCGCCACTGATCGGATCGACTCCCGCCTGGCAGCGTCAATTCGACAAAGACTCAAACTCGGCCAACATTCACCCGGCCAACTTCACGGCCAAGGCAAACTGGCGTGAAAATCGCTTTCACATTCACATTCACATTTGCATGACTCGCAGCGCTGGTAATCTTTGGTATTTCAACGACGCCTCGAAAACCTCCGAGACTGCAAGAACGGGATAATCGAGATAAGGCAAGCCACCGTCACTCACGGCTCGGTTATTGACTTAATCATCACAAGTTACATGACCTGGCTCCGGCAGAAATGCCATGGGCACCTGCTATAAAAGACCTTCTCCAAAAACAGACAGAGGGCCGATCTCGCTATCTCTTGCGTCCTTGATCGACGCCAGCTGGCTTGGACCCCGGGAGCAAGTCGGCACCGTGTACAAACGGATACTGATCGTCTGCGTGGGCAACATTTGCCGCAGCCCTATGGCTGAATACCTGTTTCGACAGCGCATGGCGACGCGCGGCATCGAATTCAGCAGCGCCGGGCTCGGTGCGCTCGTCGGCAGCCCGATGGATGCGACTGCCTTGCAATTGCTTGCCGAAAACGGCATCGACGGCACGATGCATCGCGCGCATCAGCTGACACCTACCATCCTGCGCCAGGCCGATTTGGTACTGGGCATGGAAAAGAACCATGTAGCCGCAATGATTCGGCTCGCCCCCGAGGTCCGCGACAAGGTTTACCTGCTCGACAAATGGCTGCACGGGAATGACATTCCCGATCCCTATCGCCAGCAACGGACTGTCTTCGAACATGTTCACGAGATAATCACGCAGGGTGTCAGCAGCTGGGAGCCCTACCTGTGACTCCCATCCCTACGAGTCGAGCATCCCCATGACCCTCATCAGGGACCCCATGCAGCGCGACCCTGCTGGACCAGCCGCTGCTGCAGATCGCCGGCAAGAACGGCAGCTATGCCCTGGTGGTCGGCAACGTGGGCCACCGGCACACAGCGCACATGCCCATTGCTTTCCGGACAATTGGCAGCCCGCCCGAACATTGACACGCGGAGGCGACCGGCCGCAGTCTGCGACTGCCGGGGCTGCACGCGCATAAGACTGTCCACTCAAAGCATGTTGAGGTGACCGAATGCGGAACATGGAGAACACCAAGCTCGCCATCGTGGGCCTGGGCTACGTCGGCCTGCCGCTCGCCGTGGAGTTCGGCAAGCACTACGACACCGTCGGCTTCGACATCAAGAAGGCCAGGATCGATGAGCTGGTTGCCGGTCGCGACAACACGCTGGAAGTGGACACCGCCGAACTGGCCGCGGCCACGCGCCTGCGCTTCAGTGCGGAGCTGGACGACCTGCGGGACCGCGACACCTACATCGTCACCGTGCCCACGCCGATCGATCTCGCCAAGCGCCCGGACCTGACGCCGCTGATCAAGGCCAGCGAAACCCTGGCCAAGGTGCTCAAGCCCGGCGACGTGGTGGTGTACGAATCCACCGTGTATCCCGGTTGCACGGAAGAAGTGTGCGTCCCGATCCTCGAAAAAGGTTCTGGCCTGGTCTACAACCGCGATTTCTTCGCCGGCTACAGTCCCGAACGGATCAACCCGGGCGACAAGCAGCATCGCGTCACCGGCATTCGCAAGGTCACGTCGGGCTCCACGCCGGAAACGGCCGATTTCGTCGATCGCCTGTACAGCTCGGTGATCACCGCCGGCACGTACCGGGCCAGCTCGCTGAAGGTGGCCGAGGCGGCCAAGGTCATCGAGAACACCCAGCGCGACCTGAACATCGCGCTGGTCAACGACCTGGCCATCCTGTTCAACAAGCTGGGCATTGACACGCTGGAAGTGCTCGAGGCCGCCGGCACCAAGTGGAACTTCCTGCCGTTCCGCCCGGGCCTGGTGGGCGGCCATTGCATCAGCGTGGATCCGTACTACCTCACGCACAAGGCGCAGGAGGTGGGCCATCATTCGGACGTGATCCTGGCCGGCCGCCGCACCAACGACGGCATGGGACCGTACATCGCCGGCGAAGTGATTCGCCTGATGGTGCGCAAGGGCATCAACCCGGTGCAGGCGCGCGTGCTGATCCTGGGCCTGGCGTTCAAGGAGAACTGCCCGGACCTGCGCAACACCCGCGTGGTCGACATCGTGCTGGCGCTGCACGGCTACAACGCCCAGGTCGATGTCCACGATCCGTGGATCAACGCCGCCGAAGCCGAGCACGAATACGCCATCAAGCCCCTTGCCCAGCCGCAAGCCGGCAGCTACGACGCGGTGATCATCGCGGTCGGCCACCAGCAGTTCGTCGGCATGGGCCCGGCCGGCATCCGCGCGTTCGGCAAGGCCGCCTCGGTGCTGTACGACGTGAAATGCCTGCTGCCGCGCGAAGCGGTCGACGGCCGCCTCTGAGCGGGACTTCATGCCATGAAAGTACTGGTCACCGGCACCGCCGGCTTCATCGGCTCGCATGTCGCACTGCAACTGCTCGAACGCGGCGATGAGGTCATCGGCCTCGACAACCTCAACGACTACTACGACGTCAACCTGAAGAAGGCCCGGCTGGCGCGTTTCATCGCGCACCCAGGCTATACGCATGTCCATGCCGACCTGGCCGACCGCACGGCGGTGGAGAATACCTTCGCCGCGCACAAGCCGCGGCGCGTGATCAACCTGGCGGCGCAGGCCGGCGTGCGCTATGCGGCCGAAAACCCGCACGTGTACGTGGCCAGCAACGTCACCGGTTTCCTGCACGTGCTGGAAGGTTGCCGCCGGCACGAGGTGGAGCATCTGGTGTTCGCCTCCACCAGTTCGGTGTACGGCGCCGACACCGCCATGCCGTTTTCCGAGCATCAATCCACCGAACACCCGCTCACCCTCTACGCCGCCTCCAAGAAGGCCAACGAGCAGATGGCGCACAGTTACGCGCATCTGTACGGCATTCCGTGCACAGGGCTGCGCTTCTTTACCGTCTACGGACCGTGGGGCCGCCCGGACATGGCGCTGTTCCTGTTCACCCGGGCGATCCTGGCCGGCGAGCCGATCAAGGTGTTCAACCACGGCCGGCACAAACGCAGTTTCACCTACGTGGACGACATCGTGGAAGGCGTGATCCGCACACTGGATACGTTGCCGGGCAAGGACAGCGACTGGAACGGGGACGCCCCCGATCCGGCCAGCAGCGGGGTTGCGCCGTACCGGCTGTACAACATCGGCAATGCGGAAGCGGTGGAACTGCTGCGCTACATCGCGGTGCTGGAGCAGTGCCTGGGGCGCAAGGCGCAAATGGAAATGCTGCCCATGCAGGCGGGCGACGTTCCCGATACCGAGGCGGACGTGTCGGAGCTGATCCGGGCGGTCGGCTACGCCCCGAAGGTTCCGATCGGCACCGGCATCGCCAACTTCGTGAGCTGGTACCGCGGCTACTACGGCGTGTAGTCGATCCATGCCCGGGCGCGGACGGGCGCATTGCCAATACGGGACAACTCGTGGCGGTGGCCGCCCTCTTCGTTCTCGACTGCCCCACGCTGTAGATAGAGGCCCGCGGCTGAATCGGCCGTCTCCCCGGGCACGCCCGGGGAGACGGCCCCGCATGGCGGCGGGCGGTCAGAAGCTGGCCGTCACGCGCGCGTACCAGAACGCGCCGTTGAAACCGAACGGCGAGGTGAGCGCGTACTTGACGCCAAGGAACTGCAGCGTGCCGTTCTGCTCCTTGCCAGGGTAGGTGTTGAAGACGTTGTTGCCTCCGACAGCCACCGTGAAGGTGTCGTTGAACTTGTAGCGCGCCTCCAGGTCGAGCAGCGTCTTGCCGCTGTAGTAATTCACATCATCCGGCGGGTTGTTGCTGCCGAACAGGCCGACCGTGGTGCTCCAGCCGCCGTAATGGTTGATCCGGGCGATGGCGTCGAACCTGTGCAAGCCGTAGTCGAAGCTGAGCACCGACCGGCTCTTCGGCACCTGGTGTTCGAGGTCGTACACGAAATCGTTGTTGAGCGTGTCCGGCTTGACCTTGACCACGTCCTGCGTGTTGCGGTTGTAGCGGAAGTCGACGTTGAGCCTGCCGTTGCCCAGTTGGTGCCAGGTGTCGACCACGAAGTCGATGCCGTGGACATGGGAGCCGTACGCGTTGCCGAAATAGCTGGCGTCGCTGCCGAGCAGCAATGGTGCGTTCGGGTAGCCACCGGCGGCGAGTTGGTCGACGATGGCCTGGGTCACGGTCTTGCTGACCAGGCCGATGCGGTTGTCGATCCTGATCCGGTAATAGTCCAGGCTCGTCGTGACGTTGTCGAGCGGCGTCCACACGGCGCCGACGGACAGGCTCCTCGACGTCTCGGTCTGCAGCGGTGTCGAGCCGAGCGCGCGCGCCACCGGGTTGTTCACCGGATAGGTGCCGCTGGGGATCAGGCCGCCCTGGGCATTCGCCGTGGTGGTGATGTTCAGCGTGTTGGCCTGGCCCGGGGTCGGCGTGCGGAAGCCGGTGTTATAAGTGCCACGCAGCGCGAACGTGTCGGTGAACGCGTAGCGGCTGGAAAGCTTGTACACCACCTTGGAACCGTAGCCGTTCGCATGCTCGTAGCGCACCGCCGCGGCGCCCGACCACTTGTCGGTGAGGTTCGTCTCGGCGTCGAAGTAGGCGGAGTCGCTGTTTTGCGTGAACCGCCCGGCCGCGCTGGTCGGAAAGCCCTGGAAGGCATCGGAGCCCACGCCGAACACCGACGCGGTCGGCCCCACCGCGATCGAACCGGCGTCGCCCTGGTGGATGATGTAGGTCTCCTGGCGCCATTGCGCACCGAAGGCCAGCGTGAGCGGCGAGTTGTCGAACGAGCGGACGAAATCCGCGCCGGCGCCCTGCTCCCGCTGGGTCAGCTTGCCGGGGTGGAAGCTGGTGGGTGAAAGGCTGCCCAGGCTCGGGTTGATCGAACCCTGCAGCCGGTAGTCGACCTCGTTGCTGCCGGTGCGGTAGTGCGCATCCCACTGGAAGTTGCTCTGCCCGCCGCCGCGCACGCCGCCGACCAGCTGGTGATCGGCGATGTCCGCGCCGAACATCGGGCTGTAGCCGCCGGGGAACTGCGTGTAGATCGGGTTGAGCAGCACCCAGCCGCTCGAACTCGCGGCGTTGGCCGTGAGGTAGTTCGCCGGATTGCCGCCGCCGGCGACGATGCTGTCCACCAGCGACTGCGGCGCATCCGCCGGCGTCAGGGTGCCGCTGGCGTAGTTGACCAGCGTCGAGCGGCCGGCGATGCCGTACTGCGCCGGCAATACCGGGTTGCGGTAGAAGAAGCTGGACAGGACCTTCTTGTCCATGAAGTTGCCGTAGCCGTACAGCTCCACGTCGCCCGTCAGCGGCAGGCCGGCGTTGACGAAGAGCTTGTTCGACTTGGTCTGCGGGTCGCCCCAGCGCTGGCCGAGGCCGTTGTACGGCACCTGGTTCGCACCCACCGCCGCCGCGACGAGCGCCGCGTTGTGCTGCGGAATGCCGCGCGAAGTGGGATCGGTGGTCTCGCGCTCGGCACTCACGTGCACGAAGCCTCCGGCGCCGAGCGGGAACCCGGCGTCGGCGTCGTAGCGCCGCAGGTCGCCGTCGCCCTTGCCGTACTTGCCCAGCTCCGCGCTGACCGTGACGCCCTTGGGGGCCTTCTTCAGAATGACGTTGACCACGCCGGCGATCGCGTCCGATCCGTACAGCACCGAGGCGCCATCGCGCAGCACCTCGACGCGCTCGATCGCGTTGGACGGAAACACCGAGAAATCGACCGCCTGCGCGCCCTGGTTGAAGGTGCCGAGCGGATCGATCTGCAGGTTGACCAGCGCCGAACGATGGAAGCGCACGCCGTCGACCAGCACCAGGGTCTGGTCGGGCGACAGGTTGCGCAACGACACCGGCCGCACGAACGCCGTGCCGTCGGCAATGGGAAAGCGCTGGGTAGTCAGCGACGGCACGATATTGGTCAGCGCGTCGGTAAGGTCCGCCGACGGCTGGTTCGCGATCTGGCTGCCGCTGAACGCGTCGATCGGCGAAATGGATTCGGTCGGCGACAGGCCGGCCCGGTGCGTGCCGGTCACCACGACTTCCTGCAGGGTGGTGGTCGATTTGGCCTTCGCCGCATTGCTGCGTCCCTGCGCCGTGGTCGCCTGGCTAGCCGTGGCCTGCCCGCTGTCCGACGCTCCCGGATCCTGCGCCTGCGCCGAACACGCGACCAGCGCCGCGGCGGCAAGCGCTGTGCGCACTGCGCGCAAAAGCACGATGTTGACCCCTGCATGGTTAGGCATTTTCTCTCCCCTTCTGGTTGGCCCTGTATCCCCTACAGCGCAACCTACTCCGACCCTTTCCACCAAAAAAGTCCCCCATTGGTAGTACGTGCGTGAAATCACCCTGTTGGCGACAGCCTCGTCACTCGGCGCACTCGTCACCGCACCGCGGCGAAGCATGACGCCGCGCCGCGCTCGGCTCCGCCGGCACCCTGGGCATGCCGACACTGGTCTCTTCGTATGTACTTGCCACCCGGGTTCGCACGACAGGAGTTGGGACGTTGGAGGCAGGAAGTGGGCTTTGCCGTTCTTGCGGGCGTTCCGTTGCACGGGCGACCCGGTCACTCCAATGCTGTCGGCGACTCGAAAATCCAGCCCGCCATATCGCCGCAAAAAATTGCAGGTGGCTCTGACACGCTTAGCCTCTGCGGCCAAGGGAAGTGCGCACTGAGGGGCGTTCGGCGCACGGTCTGCCGCGCCTTGCAATACGCGCCCGTGGCCGTGCTGCATGGTGACAGGTCGTTGGCGATCCGTTCCACGACGTCGCGATCCATCGTCGCCTGGCACGAAGCGTCGCCGTTCAAGGTCTGCGCCATGAACAGCGGCAACGTGGTCATCGGCGGAAACAGCCGCTAACGGTGCGCAGGCATTTGCCTCGTCGTCGGCACCCTGATCGTCCATGAGCACAATGCAGCGAAGGGATGCGCCGCATTCCCGCAAATGCTCGCGCTGACCGTAGCGGTATACGCACTGTTCTTCACCATGGCCGACAGCGACGCCTTGACCGCCGTCGCGACCTGGTTCCGCAACCTGCCATTGACCTATGGCCTGCGGCCGACAAGCGAGGGGATTACCGCTACTTCTGCAGCGTGCTGATCGGCTCCGCCCTGCTCAGCACCGCACTCAACCTCACCCCACTCGACCCGGCAAAGGCGCGGTACTGGAGCGCCGTGATCAACGGCCTGGCCGCGGTATCGCTGATGGCCGCGCTGATGCCGATGGGCTCGCAGCGCAAGGTCAAGGGTGAATTCACCACGTCGTGGTCGCTGAAACTGTTCGGCTGGCTGACCACCACCGCGATGGCGGCGGTGATGTTCGTGATTTAGGGGAAGTGAGGCATGGCCAGGCACAGCCCAGGCGGCGACCGGACGACCCTCGCCGGAGCCGGCCGCATCCCTTCGATCCGCGATTCGCCGGCACCCAGCGCTCAACGGCATACCAACACTGGAATCTCGCTTTCCAGCAGCGTCTTGTGGGTCTCGCTTCCGAGCAGCAAGCGGGTCACGCCGCGCCAGCCGTGCGATGCCATCACCACCAGGTCGCAGTGCTGCGCACGCGAGGTCTCGAGGATCGCCTCATGCGGGTGATCATTGAAAATATAGCTGCTGCCGCATTCGACGCCGGCCGCCTTGGCCAGCTGCTGCACTTCGGCCAGATAACGCTCGGCGCGCACAACGGCGTCCCGCGCGTACGTGGCCTCGGTGGCAGTCACCATCTCGGCCATGTAGGCGATGGTGTGGAACGGCGGCACCACATGCAGCGCATAGACCTTCGCCTTGCATGCCTGCGCCAGTTCGAGGCCGAGCTTGACCGCGCGCAACGAGAGCTCCGAACCGTCGATGGGAAGAAGGATGTGCTTGAACATGGCTGGCTCCTCGGTTGGGTTGGATCCTCGGCGGCAGGCGTGGCCATCATCAATGTCCAGTTCGCTGCCGGTCATGGATTCTGATTCGTCAATGGCGAGCTCATCCGGCTCGTCCCTGTGGCCGGGCGGATGCAACGCGCCGATCTCGCGTCGGTGTTGCAGTGGACCGCCCTGCACTGCCGCGATGTACCGTCACCAGTCGAGCCGCGCAGGCCGCCCCGCTGCCCCATGCGCCATCAGTTGCCCTGCCGTCCAGCCTGCCCACGCTCGTGCCTTCGGTATCGACGACCGCAGCATGCGCACGCCCGCAGGGAGCGGTGTTGACCACGATCAAGTGGACACTGCATCGCGAACCTGGTTGATTCCAGTCAATCGGGCCGTGCCGAAGCGGGTTCACGAGGAACCCGTGCGGCAGCGTGAAGGATCGAGTCCTGCCTGATCCATCGTGAACGTGGACAGGGCGAATGCGGATATCCCTTGTCGCATGGCGCAGGTGGCCCGTTGCAAAGCCGACCAAGCAAGGCCTTGCTCGTCGCTCGTCGGCGCGCTGCCAGACATCGCCAGCATCGTCGTTCTTCCCGCGACGCCGCTGGCGACCGATCCCGGCCTTGCGTTGCTGCCGGCTGCCTTCTCCGTGTTCCCGATCGCGGCGACGATGGCCTCCCCGCCGGTCGAAACGGCCACGCGACGATTCATGCATTCCGCCAACGATGCCTCACCGGCACAACAAGCTGGCGAGCGGGCCAGGAGCAAGGCTTCATGAGCGACCCGTGGACGCGCCTGCTGCAGCTCGCCTACTTCATGCTTCTCGCCTATTGCACCAACATGGCGCCACCCTTCACCCGGTACTGGCGCGGCTGGAACCGCCCTATCCACGAGCGCCTCCTCGGCAGCCACAAGACCGTGCTCGGCTTTCTGTGCCGTGACCCGCTGGCATCGCATCATGCGGCGACGTACATCGACAAGACCGGCGTAGGCGCTGGTCCCTGGGACATGTTCAAAGAAACGCGCATGAAGCGCATGCACGCCGTCACGATCACTTCCGGCACCGCCGTCACGCGCACCGCCGATGGCTGGCATGTCGCCAAGCTGGAACTGGTGAGCCGGATACAGGCGCTGTTGCATTCGGGCGACCTGCTCATTGAGCCGGAACTAGCCGATGCCGCAACGCTAGCGCGTGAGCTGCAAGACTTCCGGGTGACTTTCAGCACGGCAGGTAATGCGCAATTCGGCGCGCGCGAAGGCGCACACGACGACCTGGTGCTGTCCGTGGTCACGGCGATCTTCGGGGCGACCCGCGCCGAGCCGGTCATGGAGCTGGGGCTGATGATGCCGGGCAATGGTTACCGCCACTGACGGCGGCGCAGCGGTCGGTGGCCGTGAAGCGCAGGGCGGAAATCTGGACAGCACTGCATCCAGAACAGGTGGGAAAAGATTTCCCACCTGTTGCTAAACACGGCCGGCCGCAACCGAAAGCCTTTGCCGCCGAAACGGCTGAAGCATCCGGCATGACCAAACGGTCAATCAATCAACACCTCGCCCGCGCCGAAGCCCTTGGCGACGACCTGGATGAAGTGGCCGGTACATCACTGGACAAGGGCGTTGAGTTGGGCGCGCTGGCAGCCTGCCTGCCGTGAGGTGTACGGTATCAAGAGGTGGGGATTGGTCGCGTGCGCTGAATCGGGAACTGGGAGGACTGGCGTTCAGCCGCGTCGGCTACGCGATGGTGGATGGTGGCGCCGATTCTCGGATGGGCGAGGTGATGACCGCTGTTGACAGATTCTTCGCCAAACCGTTAGATAAACCTTGTCAAGTTTGACTTAGAGCAGGTTTAACAATTCAACCGAGCACGGAGCCTAGAATAGGCGGTTATCGAAAGCAGTTCCGGTCACGGACGGGGGTCTGAGATGTCGTCAAATAAACGGAAAGTCAGATGCTATGCGGAGAAGATCGGGAAGCAATGGCAGGCGTTCTGTATTGACTTGAACCTCGCAGTACAGGCCGACACGCTGCCTGACGTACGAGCAAAGCTCGAAGCGATGATTAACAGCTACCTGAAGCTGGCCATGGAGCAAACGGATCCGCAATACCAGCGCGACATGCTGTTCCGACCTGCCCCGCTCGCCATTCAGCTTCGCTACTGGTATGTCCGCGCGGCGGTCGCCTTTGACAACATCGGCCGGCCTCGCCATCACGGCGGCCGTCATGATCATCGCGGAAAGTTCGAACTGATGTCGTTTCGGCAGCCGGCGCTCTGTTGAGTGGGAGGCAAACCGCAGCTAGATTGCCGCGCGGTCAAATCACTCCTGAAGATGCTGGGATTCAGTAAAGTCCGTCAGGATGGTTCGCACGAGCATTATCAGATGGTGGCGCGAGGCCACATGCGTACAGTCACGGTCGACTGTCCGAAGGCTCCCTTCTCTCATGACCTCGTGCATTCCATGGCCAGGCAAGCCGGTCTAAAGCAGTCCGAGTTCTATGCGGCAAGCAATGGAATGATGCCGTCACCTTGGCCTTAGTTCGGCTTCACTCCCACACCAAGCCCGCTACAGCGGGCTTTTTTGCTCTGCTGCTACGCGCCCACTTTCAGCAGCGATGTATCGACCCCATTTGAGCCGCGAGATAGAAGCTCCCAATTCTCGAAGCACGCGCAGACATCGGGGGGCTCGACAAGCTTCCACGTATTCATGCTGAGCGCCGCCAAGTTAATTCCAGCGACGGTCTTCCAAGTGATCACGATGTATGCGTCATCGTCGGTAACCAAAAGGTTGCCGGGCGTGTATCTAGCTTCGCTAACTGCCGCTGGAACCTCCAACTTCGCGAGCAGATCGCCAACTGGAATTGCTAGCACCACTTTAGATCCTGCTGTGGCAATGCTCATGAGCGTTAGCGAAAACCTCTCGTCACCAGCAAGAGATATGCTCGCTGCCGGGCGCCTTTGATCATCTGGATCTACGCGCAAGCAATACTCGCGCACAGCTCCCCTAGCCGACACTTCGTAGAAGAAGGCCCCCGGCTTTAGGCTGGCGACACTTTTGGATTTAAGTCCCTTGAGGGGAACAGTAATTGTCATAACGCCCCGTTCGAATGGAGGCAAGACTAGCGGTTATGGCACGTTGCAGCAGGTGGGAACAAAGCGTGATACGTCAAACGAATACAACAAAAAAGCCCATGAAATCATGAGCTTAGTTGCATATCTGGCGGAGAGAGTGGGATTCGAACCCACGGTAGTGTTGCCACTACGGCAGTTTTCAAGACTGCTGCCTTAAACCGCTCGGCCATCTCTCCAGACTTGTTCGCGATCTTCTGCGAGGGTCGCCATGCTATCAGGAACACGGCGACGGGTGCCTGTGGGGGAAGCCAGATGATCGTGGTTCCGATTCTGCAGGAGCGCACCTTGTGCGCGAGCTCTTCGTCACGTGACCAAAAGCATCGCGCACAGAGTGCGCTCCTACAGTCAGGTGCCCTTCTTCGACAACGCCACCAGGCAACCCACGAGAATCCCCACCGGAATCAACGCACCCAGCAGCGGAACCAGCAGCACCGGTTCGCGTACCACCATCGGCACCAGCTGGGTGGCACTGGCGAAGGCGATGATGGCGAGGCGCCAGCGGCGGCTGCGGCGGGCGAACCAGAAGCTGGCGAGCACCAGTGCCATGGCCGCCATGGACAGGTCGAGGTCGAGCGCGGGCATCCGCCACACGCCGTCGAAACCGAGGCGCATGCCGATCACGGTGGCCAGCACCGCCAGCAGGAAGAAGCTGGTGTAGAACTCCACCTTGCCCCAGCGGCCGTACCCGGATGCCGGCGTGTTCACGCGATGCTGTCCAGACCAGCCATGTACGGGCGCAGCACTTCGGGCACGTCGATCGAACCGTCGGCATTCTGGTAGTTCTCCATCACCGCAATCAGGGTGCGACCGATGGCGAGACCGGAACCGTTGAGCGTGTGCACCAGTTCGGGCTTGCCGGTGTCCGGGTTGCGCACGCGGGCCTGCAGGCGGCGCGCCTGGAAATCCTCGCAGTTGGAACAGCTGGAGATTTCGCGGTAGGTCTGCTGGCTGGGCAGCCACACTTCGAGGTCGTAGGTCTTGACCGCGGTGAAGCCCATGTCGCCGCTGCACAGCAGCACCTTGCGATACGGCAGGCCGAGTTTCTGCAGCACCTTCTCGGCGTGGCCGACCATTTCCTCCAGCTGCGCATGCGACTGGTCAGCGCGGGCGATCTGCACCATCTCGACCTTTTCGAACTGGTGCTGGCGGATCATGCCGCGGGTGTCGCGGCCGTAGCTGCCGGCCTCGGCGCGGAAACACAGCGTGTGCGCGGTCATGCGCAGCGGCAGTGCGTCGGCGTCCTGGATGGTGTTGCGCGCCAGGTTGGTCAGCGAGACCTCGGCGGTGGGGATCAGGTAGCGCTTCGTCTCGCCCACTTCGGTGGCGAACAGGTCTTCCTCGAACTTCGGCAGCTGGCCGGTGCCCTGCATGCTGTCGGCGTTGACCAGCACCGGCACGTTGCATTCGAGGTAGCCATGCTCGGCGGTGTGCAGGTCGAGCATGAACTGGCCCAACGCGCGGTGCAGATGGGCGAGCTGGCCGCGCAGCACGGTGAAGCGCGCGCCGGACAGCTTGGCGCCAGCGTCGCCGTCGAGCCAGCCGTGGCGCTCGCCCAGTTCGACGTGGTCCTTCACTGTGAAGGCGAACTCGCGCGGCGTACCCCAGCGGCTGACCTCGACGTTGTCCTTCTCGTCCTTGCCGACCGGCACGGACACATGCGGGATGTTCGGGATGCCCAGCGCGATGTCGGCGAGCTTCGCCTGCACCTCCGTCAACGCCTGCTCGTTGGCCTTGAGCTTGTCACCGATACCGGCGACTTCGGCCATCAGCGATGCCGTGTCCTCGCCCCTGGCCTTGGCCTGGCCGATCGCCTTGGAGCGGGTGTTGCGCAGGTTCTGCAGATCCTGGGTCTCGGTGGCCAGCTGCTTGCGGGTGTTCTCCAGCGACTCGACGGCAGTCACGTCGAGCGTGTAGCCGCGGGTTTCGGCAAGGCGCGCGGTGGTTTCGGCGAGGCGCGAACGCAGCAGGGCGGGATCCAGCATGATCAAAGTCCAGGTGAAGGCTTGAACCGTGAATTATCGCTGTCGGGTGGCGGTGGCCGCAATGCGACGCCCGACTGACGTAAGGACTTCACCCCGCCCCAGCCCTCCCCTGCTGCACGTCCCACAAGGAGACTTCTTCAGTCGCAGGGGATGGGCAAAGCAGCGACTCATCTGGCCAGCTTGCGTTCACTGCGACCCAGCCACCAGGCGATCGCAGCGCCGGCGAGCAGCCAGCCGACGAGTTGCTCGACCAACGCGGCCAGGGTGAAATCGAGCGGGAAGCGATACCAGTTCCAGTACGGCAGCGTCGTGCTCAGCCAGGCAAAGACCGCCGCGGCCGCAGCCAGCGCCACGCGCCGGCGGAAACCCAGCCCGGCCAGCCCCAGCACGAAGGCCAGCGCCAGCGCGGCAAGCGTATCGGACGCCCACTGCCGGCCAATCTGCGGCCCCATCTGCATCAGGTCGTCGCCTTGCGGCAGGTAGACCACCCAGGCGTACGGCGACGTCGCTGCCTTGGCCGAATAAGCCTTGATCACTGCTTCGTCGCCCATCCGCTTCGGGTCCAGCGACGGCAGGATGTAAACGCCCGGCTGATCGCCGAGACCTTCATGCAAGCTGTTCAACACGACGCTTTCGTTGGCCGGCATCTGGATGCCGACATTACCCAACCCCAGCGCCATGTGCGCCGCCACGCCCCACGCAAAGATCACGATGCCGCCGATCAGACCTGCCACGAGTACGCGCATGGTTCACCCTCCCGGTCGATGCGGCGAATCTAGGTCGGGCACCGGGGCGGCGGCAAGGGTGCGCGCAGCAGCCGACGTTATTTGCCGCGGGCCTTGGCGCGGGCGGCGCGCAGGGCCAGCAGCTTTTCGCGCAGTTGCAGTTCCAGGCCGCGTTCGACCGGCTCGTAGAACACGCTGCCGGCCAATTCGTCGGGCAGGCATTGCTGGTCCAGCGCGATGCCGCCTTCGGCGTCGTGGTCGTACTGGTAGCCCTTGCCGTAGCCGAGGCCCTTCATCAATTTCGTCGGCGCGTTGCGCAAGTGCATCGGCACTTCCAGCGTGCCGCCGCTGCGCACCGCGTCGCGGGCCTTGTTGTAGGCCAGGTAGGCGGCGTTGCTCTTGGGCGAGATGGCCAGCCAGATCGCCAGCTGGGCCAGGCCCAGTTCGCCCTCGGGGCTGCCCAGGCGCTCGTAGGTATCCCACGCGTCCAGCGCCATGCGCCAGGCACGCGGCTCGGCCAGGCCGACGTCTTCCACCGCCATGCGGGTCATGCGCCGGGCCAGGTACAGCGGGTCGACGCCGCCGTCGAGCATGCGGCACAGCCAGTACACCGCCGCGTCGGGATCGGACGAGCGCACCGACTTGTGCAGCGCCGAAATCTGGTCGTAGAACTGCTCGCCCTGCTTGTCGAAGCGGCGCGTGCGGTCGGCCAGCACCTGGGCCAGGGTGGCCTCGTCGATGCGCCCGTCGGCGGCCAGTTCGGCGGCGATTTCCAGCAGGGTCAGCGCGCGCCGCACGTCGCCGTCAGCGGCCTGGGCGATCGAGTCCAGCGCCTCGTCGCCCACCTGCAGCTGCAGCTCGCCGAGGCCGCGTTCGCTGTCGATCAGCGCGCGCTTCAGCGCGGCGATGATGTCGTCGGTGGAGACCGGTTCCAGCACGTGCACGCGGCAGCGCGACAGCAGCGCGGAGTTCAGCTCGAACGAAGGGTTCTCGGTGGTGGCGCCGATGAAGATGATCACGCCGCGCTCGATGTGCGGCAGGAACGCATCCTGCTGGGTCTTGTTGAAGCGGTGCACCTCGTCGACGAACAGCACGGTGCGCCGGTCTTGCGCGAAGTTCAGTTCGGCCTCGGCCAGCGCCTTGCGCACGTCCGGCAGGCCGGACAGCACGGCGGAGATTGCGCGGAAATCCGCATCGGCGTAACGCGCCACCAGCAAGGCCAGCGTGGTCTTGCCGCAACCGGGCGGCCCCCACAGCACCATCGAGTGGATCTTGCCGGCCTCCAGCGCGCGGCGCAGCGCCTTGTCCGGGCCGACCAGGCGCTGCTGGCCGACGATCTCGTCCAGGCTGCGCGGGCGCATGCGTTCGGCCAGCGGCTTGAGCGCATCGGGTTCGGCGAACAGGCCGGGGCTGGATGGCGAGGCGGGACGGGGCATCCGGGCATGATAAGCCATGCCTGCCGATTCATCTGATGGCAGCGGATTGCCGGTATGATTCCGGCACGCGGCGGTGCTTGACCCGCTGCGTGTCGCCGGGGGCAGGATGCAGAAGGGGGCCGCTTCCCTTCAGGGGAAGGATCACGACGGGTCGTGCCGACGCACGCCCGACAGGCGGGTGCCGCCACGCATGAGCGACGCGCATCGCCGTCGCCGGCGTTTCCGGCTGCCTCTGGCGGGTCTCTTTCTGCTGTTTTTGCTGGGCTCCGCGGCGCGCGCCGACAGCGGCGATCCGTGGGCGCCGTTCGATGCCCCCTGGTTCGACCAGGTCGGCATTTCCGACGGTTTGCCGCATTCGGTCACCACCGCTATAGCCCAGGACCGCGACGGCCTGATCTGGATCGGCACCATGGGCGGCCTGGTCCGCTACGACGGCTATCGCCTGCAGGTATTCGGCGCCGGCAGCGGCAAGGCGCCCGGCCTGCCCGACGCCTACGTGCGCAGCCTGCTTGCGCTGCCGGATGGCAGCCTGCTGATCGGCACCAATACCGGCGGGGTGGCCCGCTTCGAGCAGGCAGACAACAGCTTTCGCGTCTATCCGGTCGGTGCCGGCGGCCTCTCCGACCGCAAGATCTACGCGCTCGGCGAAGATCATGCCGGCGGTGTCTGGATCGCCACCGAGAACGGACTGAACCACCTCGACCTGCGCACCGACGCGATCCGCCGGGTGGACACCGGGCCGGATACCTCACCGCGCAACTTCAGCGTGCTGCAGGACCGGCACGGCAACCTGTGGCTGGGCAACAACAACGGCCTGTTCGTGCGCCGCGCAGGCAGCGACGTCTTCGTGCGGCCGTCGACGCCGGACGGTCCCGCCGCTGCGGTGCTCGGCAACCAGATCTGGTCCGTCATGCAGGATCGCGAAGGCCGCCTGTGGGCGGGCAGCGTGCAGGCCGGCGCGGCGTATCGCGATACCGACGGCCGCTGGCACGGCGTGCCGGGCTTCAGCGGCTACCCCGACGGCGCACGCCACTCGACCGTGCGCGACTTGCTGCAGACCGCCGGCGGCGCGGTATGGATCGCCACCGACGGTGGCGGCGTGCTCGAATACACGCCCGGCGACACCGGCGTGCGGCGGATCGATCACGACCCGGCCGTGCCTTCGTCGCTGCCCGGCGACTCGGTGCGCGCGCTGCTGCGCGATCGCTCCGGGAACATCTGGGCGGCCACCGACCTGGGCGTCGCGCACCACAACCCGCAGGCGCGCATCGCGTTCTCGCTGCTGCCGTCGCCGCTGGAGGGCAACGCGCTGTCCGACACCAACGTGCACAGCATCTTCGTCGACTCGCGCGGGCGGATCTGGCTGGGCCTCGGCGCCGGCCACATCGACGTGATCGACCTGAAGGCCGGCCGCATGCGCCACCTTCACCTGGACGGCAGCCAGACCCAGCGCGACGTGCGCAGCCTCGCCGAAGTCGACGGTTCGATCTGGGTCGGCACCCAGGGCCTGGCGCGGATCGATCCGGACACGCTGGCGATCGCGGATTCGGTGCTGCCGGCATTACACGACAAGCCGGTGCTGAGCCTCAGGCGCGACGGTACGCACCTGCTGATCGGCACCTACGACGGCCTTTACCGCTACGACACCCGCAGCGGCACGTTGGAACACGCCAGCCACGTGCCGAGCGATCCGGCCAGCCTCGCCAGCGATACCGTGCGCTACATCGCGCAGGTGGGCGACGACTGGTGGTACGGCACCAGCCGCGGCCTCAGCATCGCCCGCGGCGACAGCCTGCCGCGCCGCTTCATCAACCTGCGCCATCGCGCCGACGACTCCGCCAGCCTGCCGCAGGACCTGATCGGCTCGATCAGCCGCGGCCCGCACGGCCAGGTCTGGGTCAGCACCTTCGACGGCCTGGGCATCGTCGACCCTCCCGTCGACAGCGAATCGTGGCGCTTCCGCACGGTCGGCCCGGCGCAGGGCCTGTCCAGCAACAAGGTCACCGCGGTGCTGGCCGACGACCACGGCCGGTTCTGGGCCAGCCTGTCCAACGGCGTGGCCAGGATCGACGGCGATACACACGAGGCCATCAGTCTCGGCACCCGCGACGGCCTGCACATCGCCAGCTACGTCAATGTCGCCGCGGCACGTGCACCCGGCGGCGAGCTGCTGTTCGGCGGGCTGGGCGGCTTGACCGTGATCCGCCCGCACTGGCAACCGTCTGCGGTCGCCACCACGCCGCTGGCGATCACCAACGCCGTCGTCAACGGCGTGGCCATGCCGTTCGGCAAACTGCCGGCCAGCGGCGCGAAGGTCACGCTGGATCGCGGCAATCGCAACCTGCGCCTGGACTTCGCCCTGCTCGACTACCAGGCACCGATGGAAACCGCCTACAGCTACCGCATGGACGGCCTCGACGAGGACTGGACGAACATCCCCAAGGGCAGCCTGCCCAGTGCGATCTACACCAGCCTGCCACACGGCCAGTACCGGCTGCGCCTGCGCGCCGCCACCCGCGGCCTGCAGCCACGCACGGTCGAGACCGACCTGGCGCTCACGGTCAAGCCGCGCTGGTACGAAACCACCCTCAGCCGGGTGGTCGCCGCCCTGTTGCTGGCGGTGCTGATCGCCACGCTGGTGCATTTGCGCACCCTGTACCTGGGGCGGCAGGCGGCACAGTTGCAGCGGCAGGTCGACGAGCGCACGCGCGACCTGCTCGTGGCGAACCGGCGCCTGGACGAACTGGCCAGCACCGACGGCCTGACCGGCGTCTACAACCGCCGCCGCTTCCTGGAGCTGGCCCGGCTCGAGCGCGAACGCGCCCAGGCCGGCCCGAGCTGCATCGCGCTGTTCGACCTGGACCGCTTCAAGCTGATCAACGACACCCACGGCCACCTGGCCGGCGACGCCGTGATCCGCGGCGCGATCGAGGTGATCCGGCAACACTGCCGCCAGGGCGACCTGGTCGGCCGCTACGGCGGCGAGGAATTCGTGCTGTGCCTGCCCGACACGCCATTGTCGCTGGCGCGGGAGATCGCCGAGCGCATCTGCGCGGCGCTGGCCGCCACCACGGTGAACCACGACGGGCGCCCGATCCCGGTGACCGCCAGCATCGGCATCGCCGCGCTGCGGCCGGGCGAGTCGATCGAGCAATGGCTGTCGCGCGCCGACAAGGCGCTGTACGAGGCCAAGCGCGCCGGTCGCAACCGTTGCGCCGTCGCCAGCTGAGCGGTGCTCAAGCCGCGTCGGCGTCGATGCCCCGTATCAGCGTGTCCCCACCGCGACAGGTCCATCCGGGCGGCTGATTCCTGACATGGTACGCGTGCCCGCATGAGGGCTGCGTTGTCCAGTTCGATGCAGCTCACCTCGGGCGCTCAACGAAGCCCGTGTTTGTCCGGGCGGCGATCGGCCCGCCGCCACGCTGTTTCCCGTCGTCCTTTCCCGCCCCATCCCTGCAGCTATGGCACCGACACGTGACGCTGGCAGCCGCTAGCGCGTCCGCGGCCTCTTGGCTGCAGTCGCGGTCTTTTCAGCAAGGTTGTACTCGCTTTGCCAGGAGTGCCCGGACTTCTGCTCGATATAGTCCCGGATCAGCTGGCGCACCACCTGCGACGGCGTGGTGTCGTCCCCCGCACACAAGCGCTCGAACACCGCCTTCTTGCGTGGATCGATCAGGACAGTCAGGCGGGCCGTACGGCTTTCTGTTGGCATGCGAGTATCATCGGCTATACACTAGATCATCATACTATGATAATAAAATTATCATGACAAACGTCCAGACGGCGCCGCTCAACGGCCGCTCAACCAGCGACCTGCTCGGGTCCACCGTATGCATGGGGTGAGTGCACTGACGACAACCACGGCACTGACGGCGTTGCTGGTTCTGGTTGCTTCGTGGTTGCTGATTGGTGCACTCGGCCTGGTCCAGTCCAATCGCATCGGTTGGGTCGCACGCACGCTATTCCCACTGGGCGCGCTGGTCGCGCTGGGCATGGCCGGCATGGGCGCCATGTCCCTGGCCACGGGCTTTGCCGCGCAGACCAGCGTGCTTGCCTTCGGGCTGCCAGACATGCCGTTTCATGTGCGTCTGGATGCGCTGTCAGGCTTCTTCTTGCTGCTGCTTGGAAGTGCGGGGGCTGGCATCTCCATCTTCGCCGCCGGTTACTTCCGGCAAGGCGAAGGCACGGCGCCGGGGCTGCTCTGCCTGCAGTACCACGTATTTCTGGCCAGCATGGCGCTGGTCGTGCTGGCCGATGACGCCTATCTGTTCATGGTGGCGTGGGAAACCATGGCGCTCAGTTCGTACTTCCTGGTGACCACCCAACACCGTATTCCGGAGATCCAGCGCGCCGGCTTCCTGTACCTGCTGATGGCGCACGTGGGGGCACTGGCATTGTTGCTTTGCTTCGGTGTGCTGCACGGCGGCAGCTGGCTGATGACGTTTGATTCGATGCGTGCGGCCACCCTGTCGCCTGCCTGGGCCGCGGCAGCCTTCCTGCTGGCCTTGTTCGGTTTCGGTGCCAAGGCGGGCCTGGTGCCCTTGCATGTGTGGTTGCCGGAAGCCCACCCGGCCGCGCCCTCACCGGTGTCCGCGATGATGAGTGGCTTGATGCTCAAGGTGGCGGTCTACGGCATGTTGCGGATCAGTTTCGATCTGCTCCACGCCGGCCCATGGTGGTGGGGCATGCTGACGCTGGCGGTGGGACTGGCCACGGCGCTGTTCGGTGCGGTGTTCGCTGCCGTACAGACCGACATGAAGCGGTTGCTGGCCTATTCCTCCATCGAGAACATCGGCCTGATCTTCGCCGCGCTTGGCCTGGCGCTGCTGTGCTACGCGTTCGACATGCGCCTGCTGGCGGCGTTGGCACTCACCGCCGCGTTGCTGCACGCACTCAATCACGCCCTATTCAAGAGCCTGCTGTTTCTCGCCACCGGCTCGGTTCTGCACGCCACCCACGAGCGCAGCCTGGGCAAACTCGGCGGGCTGATCCGGCGGATGCCATGGGTCGCCACGCTGGCCCTCGTCGGCACCCTGTCCCTCGCCGGGTTGCCACCGCTCAACGGTTTCGTTTCCGAATGGCTGCTGCTGCAGGCATTCTTGTCCACGCCGTCCATCCCGCATGCGTTCATCAACATGATCGTGCCACTGGGCGCGGCCGTGGTGGCACTCACCGCCGCGCTGGCCGGCTACGTGATGGTCAAATTCTACGGTGTCATATTTCTCGGCCAGCCACGTGAACCCTCACTGATGCAGGCCCACGATGCGGGCTGGCTCGAACGGGTGGGGCTGGCCTGGTTGGCGTTGGGCTGCATCCTCATTGGCGTGTTTCCGCAAGCCGCGCTGGATGCCATCGCTGGCGTGACCCAGACCCTGCTCGGCACCGTGATCCAGCGCGGCCCGGCGCCATGGTGGATCGCTCCGGTGGCGCAGGCACAGGCTTCTTACAGTGGCCTGTGGCTGCTGTTGGGCATGGCCGGCGTGATCGCGGTGATGTTCGTGCTGGTACGGCGGATGTACCACGGTCGTGTGCGCCGGGTGTCACCATGGAATTGCGGTTACCCCGAGCTGACCCCGCGCATGCAGGACACCGCCGAAGGATTTGGTCAGCCGATCCGGCACATGTTCGGGCCGTTTTTTCGCATCGAGCGCGAAGTGCCTTCGCCGGATGATCAGCTCCCGCGTTACCGCATCCAGATCGATGACCACCTCTGGCATGGGCTGTATCTTCCGCTGGCCCGCATCGTCGGCTGGCTGGCCGATGCGCTGTCCGTGCTGCAGCGCGGACGTCTGGCCATCTATCTGCTGTACAGCTTCCTGACTTTGATCGTATTGCTGGTGTTCGTCCTGTGAACGCACTCGCGCTCGTCAGCCAGCTCGGCGGTGTGGTACTGGCCGTGGCACTGGCGCCGCTGTTGGCCGGATGGGTCGCACAATGCCGAGCCTGGCTGCAGAATCGTTCGGCCCCTCCCCTGCTGCTCCCCTACCGCACCTTGCGCAAGCTGTTCCGCAAGGATGCGGCGCTGGCCACGCAGGCCTCGCCCTTGTTCCGCGCCGCGCCCTACGCCGTGTTCGGCGCCATGGCCACGGCGGCGGCGATCATTCCCTCGGTAACCACCGACCTGCCCCTCGCCAGGGTGGCCGATGCCATCGCCTTGGTCGGCCTGTTCGCAACGGCACGCGTGTTCATCGCCCTGGCGGCGATGGATATCGGCACGGTCTTCGGCAGCATGGGCGCGCGACGCGAAATGATGATCGGATTTCTCGCTGAGCCGGCGTTGCTGATGGTGTTGTTCAACGCGTTTCTGATGTTTGGCAGCACGGCGTTGCCGACCATCGTGAAAGGCACCCTGGACGCCGATGGGTTGACGTTGCATCCGAGTCTGGCCTTCGCCGGCGTCGCTTTCGTGATGGTGTTGCTGGCCGAGAACGCCCGCATTCCGATCGACAACCCCGGCACGCACCTTGAAGTGACCATGATCCATGAGTCCATGGTGCTGGAATATTCCGCGCGCCATCTGGCCCTCATCGAATGGGCGTCCTGGTTGAAGCTGTTCAACTATGCGTGCATCGGTTTCACGCTGTTCGTGCCCTGGGGCATCGCGCCGCACACGGCCGGCCCATGGGGTTTGTTGCTTGCCATCGTGTGGTTGCTGGCCAAGCTGGCCGTCGCCGGCGCGGTGTTGGCGGTGATTGAAACGGTCTCGGCCAAGCTGCGCATCTTCCGGGCGCCGGAGTTCCTGAGCATGGCGTTCCTGCTCGCCGTGCTGGGCCTGCTCGTTCATCTACTGCTGCAATCCTGAATGATGCCTCCACTCAACCTCGCCACCCAGCTGCTGCATGTGCTCGCCGCCGGCCTGCTGATGATCTCGTTCGCCATGCTCGCACAGCGGCGGACACGGCGGCTGATCGTGCTGCTGGCCTGGCAGGGTGTGGTGCTGACCGCCTCCACGCTGCTGGTCGCTGTCACAGCGCACTTGCAGCATCTGTATTACTCCGCCGCGCTGACCCTGATCGAAAAGGTCTGGCTGATGCCGTGGATCCTGCTGCGGCTGATGCGTCGCCTGGGCATCGAGGGCGACAGCGATCCGCTGGTGAACATTCCCACCCTGATGCTGGTTGGGCTGGGTCTGGTGATCTTCGCGTTCGGGCTGGCCCAGCCGATCAGTTCGCTGGCCACCACCGTCACCCGACAGACGCTTGGCATTGCGATGGCGGTGATCCTGCTGGCCTTCCTGATGATGATTGCCCGACACAAGGCGGTGACCCAGGTGATCGGTTTCCTGGCGATGGAGAACGGCTTGTTCTTCGCCGCCACCAGCACGACCTACGGCATGCCGATGGTGATCGAGCTGGGGATTGCGCTCGATCTGCTGGTCGGCGTGTTCATTTTCGGCATCTTCTTCTTCCAGATTCGCGAGCAGTTCGACAGCCTCGACCTGCATCAGCTCGAAGCACTCAAGGAGGACTGACGTGGAGCTTGCGTGGGTGCTGGGTACTCCATTGTTCGGTGCGATCGTGCTGGCCGTGCTCGGTGCGCGGCGCTCCGCCGCCGAACTCAACGTCGTGATCAGCCTGGCGACGTTGATCGCCGCCGCGGCGCTGGTACTCAGGATCATCGGCCACGGCTCGATGACCGTGGCCCACGAGCAGTTCTTCGTCGATCCGTTCAACGTGTTCCTGATCGCGCTGACCGCGCTGATCGGCTTCACCACGGCGGTGTTTTCGCGCCCCTACATGCGTATCGAACAGGATCACGGTCGACTCAACACGCACCGCCTGCGGCTCTATCACAGCATGTACCAGCTGTTCATGGCCGCCATGCTGGTGGCACTGTCGACCAACAACATGGGGCTGCTGTGGGTCGCGATGGAGGCGGCGACGCTGTCGACCGTGCTGCTGGTGTCGTTGTACCGCACCCGCGCCAGCATCGAGGCGGCCTGGAAATATTTCATCCTGTGCGGCGTCGGTATCGCGCTGGCGCTGTTTGGCACGATCCTGTTGTACTTCGCGGCAGAGCGGCTGCTCGGTGGCGAGGGCATGAAAGCGCTGTTGTGGACCCACCTCAACGCGGTGAAAGGGCAGCTCGATCCGACGGTGATCGGGCTCGCGTTCGTCTTTCTGCTGGTCGGCTACGGCACCAAGGTCGGTCTCGCCCCCCTGCACAACTGGCTGCCCGATGCCCATGCGGAGGGCCCCACGCCGGTCTCGGCGGTGTTGTCGGGGCTGCTGCTCAACGTGGCGATGTACGCTGTGGTCCGTTGCAAGATCCTTGCGGCCGGCGCGATGCACTCGGCGCTGCCCGGACGCATGCTGATGGCGTTCGGTTTGCTCTCGACGGTGCTGGCGGCGTTCCTGCTGTGGCGTCAACGCGACATCAAGCGTCTGTTTGGCTACTCCTCGATCGAGCACATGGGCATCATCACGTTTGCGTTCGGCATGGGCGGGCCGCTGGCAAATTTCGCCGCACTGCTGCACATGACGGTGCACTCGTTGACCAAGTCGGCGATCTTCTTCGCCGCCGGCCATGCCTCGCAGATCGCGGGCACCCAGCGCATTGATGGCATCCGCGGCCTGCTGGCGGTGAGTCCCACCGTCGGCTGGGGATTGATGCTGGGCTCGCTGGCGATCCTCGGCACGCCGCCGTTCGGCGTATTCACCAGTGAATACATGGTCTTGATCACGGCCATGCGCGACCACCCGTGGGCGACACCGTTCCTGCTCGTCGCGCTGGCCGTGGCATTCGCCGCGATCTTCTTCAAGGTGCAGCCGATGGTGTTCGGCGAAACGGATGCACAGCGCCTGCCGCACCCGCCGGCACTGGTGCCGGTGTTTGTGCACCTGTCGATCGTGCTGATGCTCGGCCTGTACATACCGCCCGCCCTGGCCCAATGGTATCGGCTCGCCGCGAGCCTGATCGGATGAATCCCATGTGGCCTGACTTTCTCGACACCGAATGTGCGGCCTTGCCCTCCAACGTGGCGGCCTGCCGCGTACAGGTCGATGCCACTCGCTGGTGCGAGGCCGCGGACGCGATGCGCGAAGCCGGTGCGGACCTGCTGTCGCTGTGGGGCAGCGATGATCGTGACCGCGACCGGTGCCTGCGCGTGCACGCGGCCTACCTGCTGCGCGATCGGGTGGTCGTGGTGGAGCACGCGATGCCCGCCAGCCAGGCAATCTACCCCTCGCTGGCCACACGCTTTCCGGTGGCCGGGCGGCTGCAGCGCGCAACCTACGACCTGCTCGGCATCCGCGCCGACGCTGGCGATACGCGGCCGTGGCTGCGCCACGGCGGCTGGCCGGAGGATGTGTTCCCGCTGCGCCGCGACGTCGCGGCGACCCAGACCTGGCCAGTGACCAGCAGCCCGTATCCCTTCGTTCCGGTCAGCGGTGACGGCGTGCACGAGATGACCGCCGGTCCGGTGCATGCCGGCACCATCGAGCCGGGGCGTTTCCAGCTGGCCGTGGTAGGCGAAAAGGTGCTGCGCCTGGAGGTTCGCCTCGGTTACACGCACAAGGGCATCGCCAAGCGCTTCGAGGCGCTGGCCCAGCGCGACGCCCACCGCCTGGCCGCCCATATCTGCGGCGATTCGACGGTGGCTTTCAGCTGGGCGTATTGCGCCGCGCTGGAATCGATCACCGCCAGCACACCTTCGCCGCGCGCCCTCGTCCTGCGTGCACTGGCGCTCGAACGCGAGCGCATCGCCAATCATCTGGGCGATCTCGGCGGACTGGCCAACGATGCCGGCTTTGCCTTCGGCCAGACCCAGTTTTCCAGCCTGAAAGAGCAGCTTTTGCGGCACAACGCGGCGCTGTTTGGCCAGCGCTACCTGTTTGACTTTGTGGTACCCGGCGGCGTCGCCCGCGACCTGCCGGCACGCGCGCTGCCGGGCATGCTCGACGAGATCGCGGCACTGGAACACGCGGTAGGCGACCTGCGTGGAATCTACGCTCGACACGCGGGCCTGCAGGATCGTTTCCTCGGTGCCGGCCGATTGACCCCCGCCCAGGCTGCCGCATTGGGTGCGATCGGCCTGGCCGGGCGTGCTTCCGGCGTCGCCCGCGACCTGCGCGTGGACCAGCCATGGTCGCCGTACGATCACTCGTCGCCGACGTTGGCCACGAGCACCGAAGGCGATGTGGCGGCGCGCGTGCAGGTGCGCTTCGACGAGACGCTCGAATCACTGCGGCTGTGCCGGCAATGGCTGCAGGCGCTGCCAGCCGGTGAGCGGGTCTGCGACGTGCCGGTGGCGCCCGCCGGTCAGCTCGGCATCGGCCTGATCGAAGGCTGGCGCGGTCCGGTCATGCTGGCGCTGGAAACCGGCCCCGCCGGTGGCATCCGGCGCTGCCGCGCGCATGATCCCTCGTGGCAGAACTGGCCGCTGCTCGAAGTCGCCATCTTGGGCAACATCGTGGCGGACTTCCCGCTGATCAACAAATCCTTCAACCTTTCCTACAGCGGACACGACGGGTAAGCGCGCATGTTCGATATCCTGTCACGCATTCGTCGAACCGGCCGCCTGAGCGAACCGTATCCGGTGCCGGATACCGGCGAGACGGCGTCAACCGCGATCCAGCGCGAGCTGCACGCCGTGTTCGGGCGCGCCTTGTGCATTCGCCATGTCGACGCCGGCTCCTGCAATGGTTGCGAGCTCGAAATCCACGCGCTGAGCAACGCGTACTACAACCTGCAAGGCGCCGGCATACGGTTTGTGGCCAGTCCGCGCCATGCCGATCTGCTGCTGGTCACCGGACCGGTCTCGGTCAATATGGAAGACGCACTCAGGCAAACCTACGAAGCGATGCCCGATCCCAAGTGGGTGCTCGCCGTGGGGGACTGCGCGGCCTGCGGCGGCCTGTTCGGCGCCAACTATGCGACCCGGGGGCCGGTCAGTGCCATCATCCCGGTGGATGCCGTGGTCACCGGCTGCCCGCCCGAGCCACTGGCGATCATGCGCGGCCTGCTGCAGATAACCAGCAAGCGGCCGGCATGACATCTCCGCGCTGCCCGGTCAGCGGCCTCATGCGTAATCGGTGAGCGCGACGATACCCTGCTCGTGCACCGGAAACGGCCAGCTGGCTCCGCTGGTCCGCAGATCATCCGGCTGCTGCATCAGTCCTTCAGCGGCTGTACGTCGATCACCGGCGCGTCGCCGATCACGTCGGCGCCCTTCGGCGGCACGAAGTTGAAGGTGGCCGGCGGAATCGGCACGTTGCGCTGCCAGCCGGAGAAGCGGATCTCGGTGGTGGAACCGAGCTGGTCGCGGAACGTCATGCGGGCCAGGCCGTTCGTGTCGAAGCCGAGGTCGGCGTAGTCGAACTGCGGGTCCTTCGCGGTGGAACTGAGCCGCAGCCAGGCCAGGCCGTCGTGCTGGCCTCGCTCGACCACCTTGAAGTCCCTGTCCATCTGCGCGAGGTCGGTCAGCACGGTGAGCGGGCTGTGCGCCTCCTCGCTCGACTGGATGCGCACGGTGACTTGCTCCAGCTCCGGGTCGTACATCCACACTCGGCTGCCGTCGGCCACGATGGTTTGCTTGTACGGTGCGGTGGTGTCCCAGCGGAACTGGCGCGGCGCCTGCAGCGCCAGCGTGCCGGAGCTGGCCTTGCTGGCGTGGCCGTTGATGTCGGTCAGGGTCTGGCTGAAGTGGCCGGTCAGCGAATGCAGGCCGCTGGCAAACGCATCCAGCCGCGCGCGGGCGGGGCCGGTGGCGGCCTGGGCCGCGCTGGCCAGCGACAGCAGGAACGCGGCGGCGACGATGGTGAGGCGTTTCATCGGATTCCCGGAAGGTGGTGACATGCCGCAATTGTGGACAGCACTGGCTTAACCGAACCGTAGGAGCGCACTCCGTGCGCGCTGCCCTTCGGTACATCGAAAGGCATCGCCTGCCAGCAGGCTCCTGCGGGTCTCATTTCAATTCTTCGGCGGTGGCGGCGCCAGCACTTCGCGGTTGCCGTTGTGCTGCGGGGCGCTGACCACGCCGTCCTGCTCCATCTGTTCGACCAGCCGCGCGGCGCGGTTGTAGCCGATGCGCAGGTGCCGCTGCACGCCGGAAATCGAGGCGCGCCGGGTCTGCGTGACGATCGCCACGGCCTTGTCGTACAGCTGGGTGTCGGCGTCGCCGCCCTCTTCGCCTTCCTGCGGCAGGCCCGAGTCGTTGATGAACTTGCCGTCGCTGGTCGGTTGCGCCTCTTCCAGCACGCCCTCAATGTAGTTCGGCGCGCCCTGCGATTTCAGCCAGGCGACCACGTGGTGCACCTCATGGTCGTCGACGAAGGCGCCGTGCACGCGTTCCGGCGTGGCAGTGCCCGGCGGCAGGTACAGCATGTCGCCGTGGCCAAGCAGGGTCTCGGCGCCACTCTGGTCGAGAATCGTGCGCGAGTCGATCTTGCTGGAAACCTGGAACGCGATGCGGGTGGGAATGTTCGCCTTGATCAGGCCGGTGATCACGTCCACCGACGGGCGCTGGGTGGCCAGGATCAGGTGCACGCCGGCGGCGCGCGCCTTCTGCGCCAGGCGGGCGATCAGCTCCTCCACCTTCTTGCCGACGATCATCATCATGTCGGCGAATTCGTCGATGAACACCACGATGTACGGCAGCGGCTCCAGCGGTTCGGCGGCGAGGTTCGGCATCTCCGGGTTCGGCCGGAACAGCGGGTCCAGCAGCGGCTGGCCGGCGTTCTCGGCGTCCTTCACCTTCTTGTTGAAGCCGGCCAGGTTGCGCACGCCAACGGCGGCCATCAACTTGTAGCGGCGCTCCATCTCGGCCACGCACCAGCGCAGCGCGTTGGCCGCTTCCTTCATGTCGGTGACCACCGGCGCCAGCAGGTGCGGGATGCCCTCGTACACCGAGAGCTCCAGCATCTTCGGGTCGATCATGATCATCCGCACGTCTTTCGGACTGGCCTTGTACAACAGGCTCAGCACCATCGCGTTGACCGCCACCGACTTGCCCGAGCCGGTGGTGCCGGCCACCAGCAAGTGCGGCATCTTGCCCAGGTCGACCACCACCGGCTTGCCGCCGATGTCCTTGCCCAGCGCCAGCGACAGCGGCGACTTGGTCTGGTCGTACTTGTCCGAACGCAGGATCTCGGAGAGGTAGACGATCTGCTTGTGCGCGTTGGGGATCTCCAGCCCGATCACGTTCTTGCCGGGGATCACGTCGACCACGCGCACGCTGACCACCGACAGGCCGCGCGCGATGTCCTTGTCCAGGCTGGACACCTGCGAACCGCGGATGCCCGGCGCCGGCTCCATCTCGAAACGGGTGATCACCGGGCCCGGGTAGGCGCCGACCACCTTCACGTCGATCTTGAAGTCCTTCAGCTTGAACTCGACCTGGCGCGAGAGCACCTCCAGGGTTTCCTCGGAATAGCCCGGCCCCTGCGGCGGCGCCTCGTCCAGCAGCGACAGCGGCGGCAGCTCGCCCGGCGCGGCGGCGCCGACGAACAGCGGGATCTGCGTTTCCAGCCGGGCCCGCTCGCTCTTGGTCACCGGCGCGGGCGGCGCCTCGATGCGTACCGGCTCGCGCCTGGCCTGGCGCACCGCGTCGGCCTTCTTGACCACCTCGCGCTCGGTGCGCGCCTGCCTTGCGGCCAGTGCCTGCGGCGCCTCGCGCAGCTTGCCCTTGAGCCAGTCGACCAGCCTCAGCACGCCATGCCCGGTCCAGTCCATCACCTTGAACCAGGACAGCCCGGTGGCCAGCGTCACCGCGATCAGGAACAGCGCCAGCAGCAGCAGCGGCGCGCCCTTGTCGCCGAACGCGCTGAGCAGGGCGTCGCCCACCCACACCCCGATGATGCCGCCCACGCCCTGCGGCAGTACCGGCTCGTCGTGGAAATTGAGGTACAGCAGCGCCGGGCCGGTGATGAAGAAGAACACGAAGCCGATCAGGCGCAATGCCGGCTCCCACGGATGCACCGCCTGCTCGCCGCGCTGGCGCAGCACCTGCACGCCCAGCAGCAGCAGCAACAGCGGGAAACAGTAGGCGACCAGGCCGAAGATCCAGCGCAGCAAGTCGGCGATGTAGGCGCCCACGGTGCCGCCGAAATTGCGTGCATGTTCCAGCTGGCCGGCATTGGTCCAGCTCGGGTCGTGCGGGTTGTAGCTGAACAGGCACACCAGCAGGTACAGCGCCAGCGGCAGCAGCAGCAAGGCGCCGGCTTCGCGCAGCCGTCGCTTCAGCTCTTCGCTGAGTCCCTCCTTCTGTGGTTGCCTGACGTTCGTGCTGCGCGCCACTCTTGGTATCCCTTTCCTGCCCAAGCTCAGAGCATACCTTGCAGCGCGGGATGCACCAGCTTGCCGCCGTCGACATTGATGCCGCTATTCAGCGGGGCGAACTGGCGCCACGCGTTGCCCGCCGCCAGGCGCTGCACGTAGGGCAGGATCGCGGCGGAAATCGCCAGCGACGAGGTCTGCGGCACCGCACCCGGCATGTTGGTCACGCAGAAATGGGTGATGCCATGCACGTCGTAGGTGGGCTTCTCCCAGGTGGTCGGCTTCGAGGTCTCGAAGCAGCCGCCCTGGTCGATCGCGATGTCCACCAGTACGCTGCCCGGCTCCATCGTCCTGACCATCGCCTCGCTGACCACGTGCGGCGCCCGCGCGCTGGGGATCAGCACCGCGCCGACCACGATGTCGGCGTCGCGCACTTCCTCGGCCACCGACGACTCGTAGGCATACAGCGCGGTGACGTTCGGGCCCAGCGCCATCATCTCGGCCAGGCGGTCCTGGCGCTTGTCGAACACCACCACGTTGGCGCCGGCGGCCGCGGCCAGCGCCGCGGCATTGCCGCCAGCGGCACCGGCGCCGAGCACCACCACCTTGCCGCGCGGGGTGGACGCCATGCCGCCAAGCAGCTTGCCCTTGCCGCCCTGGGGGCGATGCAGCAGCGTGGTGCCGAGCTGGGTGGCGATACGGCCGGCGATCACCGACATCGGCAGCAGCAGCGGCAGCACGCCATTCTCCGTCACCGACTCGAACGCCACGGCGGTGAGGCCGATGTCGAGCAGGCGGCGGGTCAGCTCGGGCTCGGCGGCCAGGTGCAGGTAGCAGAACAGCAGATGGCGCTTTTCCAGCAGGGCCAGGTCGCCGGCGATCGGCTCCTTCACCTTCACGATCAGCTCGCCGGCCGCGTACAGCGCGGCGGCGTCCGCCACCACCGTGACGCCTTCCCGGGTGTAGGCCGCGTCGGCAAAGCCGCTTTGCAGTCCGGCACCGGACTGGATGAACACCTCGTGGCCGCGGCGCGCCAGGTCGGCGGCAGCAGCGGGAATGAGCGCGACGCGCCCTTCCATCGTCTTGGTTTCGCAGGGAATGCCGATGCGCATGGAGAAGGAGTCCTAATGGAAGGTTGAACCCATCGCGCCGTCGACGCGGTCGTGCCGCCGATCTGCCGATGCCTTGAATCGGTGCCGCATATTCCCCATTCTTCCGGGGTCGTGCGCTCCGTCGTCATCGCCCGCAGCGGCCCGGAAGGAAACCGCCGCAGGGGTCGGAGCGAATAGCCACTCAAGTCACCCGAAAACCCAAGGATTATAACCATGAGCGTCGCCCCCAAACACAGCCGCCTGCTGATCCTCGGCTCCGGCCCCGCCGGCTACACCGCTGCGGTGTACGCGGCCCGCGCCAACCTCAAGCCGACCCTGATCACCGGCCTGCAGCAGGGCGGCCAGCTGATGACCACCACCGACGTGGACAACTGGCCGGGCGACGTCGAAGGCCTGCAGGGCCCGGCGCTGATGCAGCGCATGGCCGAGCACGCCGAGCGCTTCCACACCGAGATGATCTTCGACCACATCCACACGGCGGACCTGAAGCAGCGCCCGTTCCGGCTCAAGGGCGACTCCGGCGAGTACACCGCCGACGCGCTGATCGTCGCCACCGGCGCCACCGCCAAGTACCTCGGCATCGAAAGCGAGGAGAAGTTCAAGGGCAAGGGCGTCTCGGCCTGCGCCACCTGCGACGGCTTCTTCTTCCGCGACCAGGACGTGGTGGTGATCGGCGGCGGCAACACCGCGGTCGAGGAAGCGCTGTACCTGGCCAACATCGGCCGCAAGGTCTACCTGGTGCACCGCCGCGACAAGCTGCGCGCGGAGAAGATCATGCAGGACAAGCTGTTCGAGAAGGCCGCCGCCGGCAAGATCGAGCTGGTCTGGAATCACAGCATCGACGAGGTGCTCGGCGACGACACCGGCGTCACCGGCGTGCGCGTGAAGGACGTCAACTCCGGCGCCACCCGCGACATCGCCGCCACCGGCTTCTTCGTGGCGATCGGCCACACGCCGAACACCGGCATCTTCGAGGGCCAGCTCGACATGCACGACGGCTACATCAGGATCCACAGCGGCCAGAGCGGCATGGCCACGATGACCTCGGTGCCGGGCGTGTTCGCCGCCGGCGACGTGGCCGACCACATCTACCGCCAGGCCGTCACCTCGGCCGGCTTCGGCTGCATGGCGGCGCTGGACGCGGAACGCTGGCTGGATCAGCAGACGCCGGCGGCCTGACCCGTCCCGCGTAGGAGCCCGCTGGCGGGCGATGCTCTTGGAGCCGGATTCCGGATTCGGGATTCGGGATTCGCGAAAGCAAGAGCATCGCCCGCCAGCGGGCTCCTACGGCAAGCGCCACGCCATGCACATCCGCTTCCACGACGCGATTGCCGGGCTGCCAGCCGCGGCGTGGGATGCCCTGCGCGCCGACGCGAACCCGTTCGTGTCGCACGCGTTGCTGGACGCGCTGGAACGCAGCGGCTGCATCCGTCCCGACTGGGGCTGGCAGGCCCATCACCTGGGCCTGTACGAAGACGGCCGCCTGCTCGCCGCCGCGCCGCTGTACCTGAAGGGCAACTCGCACGGCGAGTTCGTGTTCGACTGGAGCTGGGCCAGCGCGTGGCAACGCGCCGGCGGCGAGTACTACCCGAAGCTGCTCAACGGCGTGCCCTACTCGCCCGTTGCCGGTCCGCGCCTGCTGGCCGGCAACGACGCACGCACGCCATCGCTGCAGCGCGAACTGGTCGAGGCGATGCGCCGCGAAGCCGAGCGGCTGGGCCTGTCATCGGTGCACGCGAATTTCCTGCAGCCGGCCGAGCTCGCCGCATTCGGTGACGGCTGGCTGGCGCGCTCGGACGTGCAGTTCCACTGGCACAACCGCGGTTACCGGCACTTCCCGGATTTCCTCGCCGCGCTCAACCACAAGAAGCGCAAGAACATCCTGCGCGAACGCCGCCAGGTGGCGGCGAGCGGACTGGCCATCGAGTGGCGCAGCGGCGACTCGCTCCATGACGACGAATGGCAGCGCGTGCATGCACTGTACGAAGCCACCTTCGACATGAAGGGCAACCACGCCGCGCTGACCGTCGCGTTCTTTCGCCAGCTCGGCACGCTGGGATCGACCGCGCAGCTCGCCCTGGCCCGCGACGGCGCAGCCATCGTGGCGATGGCGCTGTTCGTGCAGGGCGACAAGGTGCTGTACGGCCGCTACTGGGGCGCTGCGGTGGACGTGCCCGGCCTGCATTTCGAGCTGTGCTACTACCGCGGCATCGACTACGCGATCGCGCACCGACTCGACCGCTTCGAACCCGGCGCGCAGGGCGAGCACAAGCTGGCGCGCGGCTTCCTGCCGGCGCGCACGCACTCGCGCCACTACCTGGCAAACCCGGATTTTCGTGCCGCGGTGGCCGCGGCGCTTGCCAGCGAGGCCGAAGCGGTCGACGCTTATGCCACCGAGTTGGGGGATCACAGCCCCTATGCCGATCACGGCGAGGTCGATCGATGAACCGGTTGCCGCTGCTGGATGCCGAAGCCTGGGACCGCTTTCCCGACCCGTGCCACGCACTGGCCGAGCCGAACGGACTGCTCGCGTTCGGCGGCGACCTGTCGCCGCGCCGGCTGCTGGCCGCATACAGCCTCGGTGTCTTCCCGTGGTTCGGCGAGCACGAGCCGATCCTGTGGTGGTCGCCCGACCCGCGCTGCGTGTTTCATACCGCCGACCTGCGGATCAACCGCAGCCTGCGTCGCCAGCTCCGGGACAAGCCCTGGCGGCTGACCGTGGACCACGCGTTCGAGCAGGTCGTCCGCGCCTGCGCCGCGCCGCGCGCCAGCGACGCCGGCACCTGGCTGGTGCCGGCGATGATCGACGCCTACGTGCAACTGCATCGGCTGGGCCACGCACACAGCGTCGAGGTGTGGGATGGCGAGCGGCTGGTCGGCGGCATCTACGGCGTGGCGGTCGGCCGGCTGTTCTGCGGCGAGTCGATGTTCAGCGCCGAGAGCGGCGGCTCCAAGCTCGCTCTGGTCACGCTGGCGCGGCTGCTGCACGCGATGGATTTCCCGCTGCTCGACGCCCAGGTCGCCAACCCGCATACGCTGGGTCTGGGCGCCGTCGAGATGCCGCGCGCGGAGTTCCTGCGCCAGGTCGCCCGGCTCGGCCAGCTGCCCGGCCTGGTCGGCAGCTGGGCCGCCTTCACGTCGCGGCTGATCCAGCCCGGCGCCGGCGACTGAAACTCAGTGCGCCAGCGCCTTGAGCTCGTCGTAGTGCTCCAGGAACAGCGCCACCAGCTCGGGATCGAGCTGGCTGCCGGCGGCGGCGCGCAAATAAGCCAGCACGTCCGCCTCGGGCCACGCCGGCTTGTATACGCGCGCGGTGATCAGCGCATCCCAGATATCGACCACGCTGAAGATGCGCGCCGCCAGCGGGATGTTCTCGCCGGCGAGGCCCTGCGGATAGCCGCTGCCGTCCCAGCGCTCGTGATGGCTGTAGGGAATCTCGCCGGCGTCGCGCAGGAAATCCACCCGCTGCAGCAGCTCGTGGCCCAGTTGCGGGTGCTGGCGCATCACCGCCATCTCCGCGTCGTCCAGCTTGCCCGGCTTGATCAGCACCGCGTCCGGCAAGGCCAGCTTGCCGATGTCGTGCAGCAGCGCGCCGAAGCTCAGGTTGCGCAGCGCCTCGCCATGCACGCCGGCCAGCCGCGCCAGGCCGGCGGCCATGCGCATCACCCGGTCGGAATGGTCGCCGGTCTCGCGGTGGCGGATGTCCATCGCCGACACCAGCACGCGCAGGGCCTGCTCGTACCCGTCCAGCAGCCTGCGGTTGGCGGCCTGCAGTCGGCGCAGGTCGCGCGCCACCATCCAGTACAGCAGCGCGCCGGTGCAGGCCACGAACAGCCAGCCCTTGACGCTCTGCAACCAGCTCAGCTCGGCCCGATTGCGCACCAGCGCATCCAGCGCGCGATCGGACAACCATATCCACAACGCGGACAGCAGCACGTAAAGCAGGACCGTGCGGAACTGCGGGCTGATTCTCACGAAAGCTCCCTTGGCAGGATCATCCCGCACACGCTCGGGCTGCGCATCATGCGGGCCGCCGCAAGCATGAACCAGGATCAGGCGCGGCGGTGTGACCAGGGCCTCAGCGATGGCGAAGAACGCCACTTCCCGTGGTTTTCTTCGGTCGCGAGTCCGGTACGCACCCGGGCTCGCTCACATGAAAAATCACTGGCGTGACTGCCTCATGTCCGGCCATCGGCGGCCAGGCTTCGAGGTTGAAAAATCCACAAGCGCTCAGCCCGTTCGTGCCGCGTACCGGCGCGCGACGTAATCATCGAGAATGCCGACGAATTCCTCGGCGATGCGGTCGCCGCGCAGGGTCATCGCCTTCTCGCCGTCGATGAACACCGGCGCCGCCGGCGCCTCGCCGTTGCCGGGCAGCGAGATGCCGATGTTGGCGTGCTTGGACTCGCCCGGGCCATTGACGATGCAGCCCATCACCGCGAGGGTGAGGTTCTCCACGCCGTCGTACTTGATGCGCCACACCGGCATCTGTTCGCGCACGTGTTCCTGCACGGTCTTGGCCAGTTCCTGGAAGAACTCGCTGGTGGTGCGCCCGCAGCCCGGGCAGGCGGTGACCAGCGGGGTGAACGAGCGCAGGCCCATGGTCTGCAGCAGCTCCTGCGCCACGATCACCTCGCCGGTGCGCGAGGCGCCCGGCTCGGGCGTGAGCGAGATGCGGATGGTGTCGCCGATGCCTTCCTGCAGCAGTACCGCCAGCGCGGCGCTGGAGGCGGTGATGCCCTTGGAACCCATGCCGGCCTCGGTCAGACCCAGGTGCAGCGCGTAATCGCAGCGTGCGGCCAGGTCGCGGTACACCGCGATCAGCTCCTGCACGCCGGACACCTTGCACGACAGGATGATGCGCTCGCGCGGCAGGCCGATCTTCTCGGCCAGCGCGGCCGAATCCAGCGCCGAGCGGATCAGCGCCTCGCGCGCCACGTGGCTGGCGTCCCACGGCTCGGCGCGGCGCGCGTTCTCGTCCATCAGCGCGGTGAGCATGCCCTGGTCCAGCGAGCCCCAGTTGGCGCCGATGCGCACCGGCTTGCCGTACTGGATCGCCTTCTCGATGATCGCGCCGAATTGGCTGTCCTTCTTCTTGCCGAAGCCGACGTTGCCGGGGTTGATGCGGTACTTCGCCAGCACCTCGGCGCAGGCCGGCTCGCGTTCCAGCAGCTGGTGGCCGTTGTAGTGGAAGTCGCCCACGATCGGCACCTCCACCCCCATCATCGCCAGCCGCTCGGCAATCCGCGGCACCGCGGCGGCGGCGGCCGGCGTGTTGACCGTGATGCGCACCAGCTCGGAACCGGCGCGGGCCAGCTCGGCGACCTGCTTCGCGGTGCTGGCCGGGTCCTCGGTGTCGGTGTTGGTCATCGACTGCACCACTACCGGCGCGCCGCCGCCCACCGTCACCTTGCCGATCTGCACGGCCACGCTGGGCCGGCGCGGCGCCGGGGCGGCCGGATGCGGTTTCTGCGGAACGAACTCGCTCATGGAATCAACCGGATGTTCTCAAGGTCGCGATGGCCCGCGACGACGACGCCAAGAATACCCGATCGGCCACCGTTTCCCGCCGGAAGCCCGATCGCGCCGGTGCCGGCAAGCAGGAAAACGCTCCACGCATCACGCATGGCGACCCGACGCATCTGCCAGGCGTCGGCCGGGCCGGCGCGGTGCATACTGGCCGCCGGCGAAGGACGAATTGCCGCAGGCGCTTGATCGAAGTCATGACGACGCTACATGCTTCGCGCCAAAATACGCAGCTATCTTCACGGGGGCGTCCATGCCGAACACCGAGTATTACAACGACAAGGTCGTGCGCCAGTTCCTGCTGGCCGCGGCGGTATGGGGCATCATCGGCATGTCGGTCGGCGTGTATGCCGCCGCCGAACTGATGTGGCCGGCACTGAATTTCGAGATCCCCTGGCTGACCTTCAGCCGGATCCGCCCCGACCACACGTTCGGCGTGATCTTCGCGTTCGGCGGCTCGGCGCTGATGGGCACCTGCTATTACGTGGTGCAGCGCACCGGCCACGCGCGACTGGCGTTCAGGAAGCTGGCCGCCTTCACCTTCTGGGGCTGGCAACTGGTCTGCGTGCTGTCGATGGTCTCGATGCCGCTGGGCATGACCCAGAGCAAGGAGTACGCCGAGCCGGAATGGATCATCGACATCCTGATCGCGATCGTCTGGGTCAGCTTCGGCGTGGTGTTCTTCGGCTCGCTGGCGCGCCGGCGCATCAAGCACATCTACGTGGCGAACTGGTACTACGGCGCATTCATCATCGCGGTGGGCCTGCTGCACATCGTCAACAATCTCGCGCTGCCGGTGTCGCTGTTCAAGTCCTATCCGATCTATTCGGGCGTGGTCGACGCGATGGTGCAATGGTGGTACGGCCACAACGCGGTGGCGTTCTTCCTGACCGCCGGCTTCCTCGGCATGATGTACTACTTCGTGCCGCGCCAGGCGCAGCAGCCGCTGTGGAGCTACCGCTTCTCGATCGTCAATTTCTGGGCGCTGATCTCGGTCTACATGTGGGCCGGCGCGCACCACCTGATGTACACCGCGCTGCCGGACTGGGTGCAATCGGTCGGCATGGCGTTCTCGCTGGTGCTGCTGATGCCGAGCTGGGGCTCGGCGGCGAACGGCCTGCTCACCTTCAACGGCTCCTGGCACAAGCTGAAGACCGACCCGGCCGCCAAGTTCATGGTGATGTCGCTGGTGTTCTACGCCGCCTCGACCTTCGAAGGCTCGATGATGGCGATCAAGACGGTGAACCAGTTCACCCACTACACCGACTGGACCATCGCCCACGTGCACTCCGGTTCGCTGGGCTGGGTGGCGATGATCACCATCGGCTCGCTGTATGCGATGGCGCCGCGCGCGCTGGGCCGCCCGGAGATGTATTCGCACAAGGGCATGGAAGTGCATTTCTGGCTGCACATCCTGGGCACCTTGCTGTACGTGGGCGCGATGTGGACCGCCGGCGGCGTGGAGGGCCACATGTGGCGCGCCACCCAGCCCGACGGCGCGCTCACCTACGGCTTCCTGGACAGCCTGATCGCGATCAAGCCGATGTACGTGATCCGCTGGATGGGCGGCGTGCTGATCCTGTCCGGCATGTGGGTCATGGCGTGGAACCTGTGGCATACCGCGGCCGATGCGCGCGCGCGGCTGATCAAGCCGATTCCGGTGCCGGTGCCCGAACCCGTGCCGCACCAGGTGCCGGCACCGCTGCCTGCCGCCGGTTGAGGGAGCCGATTGATGCGCTCGTCCATGATCGCCGCTTCAATCAAATCCCTCTTGCGTGGCGGCAAGCCGGCCCGGCAAATCCAACAGCGGCCATCCATGGCCGCACTCTTCAAGTAGAGCTCACACCATGGCCTACAAGCATTTCGAAGCAATCGAGAAACACGCCGGCCTGCTCGGCATCGGCATCGCGATCATGGTGTCGCTGGGCGGGCTGGCCGAAATCACCCCGCTGTTCGTCGAGGCGCATGCGCTGAAGGCACCGCCGAACGTGCATCCGTACGACCCGCTGCGGCTGGCCGGCAAGGACGTCTACGTGCGCGAGGGCTGCTACCTGTGCCATTCGCAGATGATTCGCGCGCTGCGCTTCGAGACCGAGCGCTACGGCCACTTCTCCACCGCCGCCGAATCGGTCTACGACCGCCCGTTCCAGTGGGGTTCCAAGCGCACCGGCCCGGATCTCGCCCGCGTCGGCGGCAAGTACTCCGACGACTGGCAGCGCATGCACCTGATGAACCCGCGCAGTGTGGTGGCGCAGTCGAACATGCCGGCCTACCCGTGGCTGGCCGGCAAGAAGCTCGATGCCGCCGACATCCAGGCGCGCATGCGCACCCTGCGCAAGCTCGGCGATCCGTACAGCGACGCGGACATCGCCGGCGCGCCCGCCGCGGTGGAAGGCAAGACCGAGATGGACGCACTGATCGCGTACCTGCAGGGCCTGGGCATCAAGAACGAGCCCGATGCGGCGGGCGCCACGGCCACCGCATCGGCGGACACGGGAGGCACGCCATGACGCCGATGAACCCGGTCTGGGGCCACCTCGCCGGCGTGCTCATCCTGCTGATGATGTTCAGCTTCATCGGCATCTGGATCTGGGCCTGGCGCAGATACCACAAGTCCACGTTCGACCGCATGGCGCACCTGCCGATGGAAGACGAAGCCGCTTTCGACAACAGGGAGGATCGCCCATGAGCACGGGATGGTCGTTTTGGGTGATGTTCCTGGTAGTGCTCAACATGGGCACCACCTTCTTCCTGTACCTGTGGGGACCGCGCGCGAAGATCCCCACCCTGCCCGACGGCACCAGCGGCCACGTCTGGGCCCATGGCGTGCTGCGCGAGGGCGTGCGTCCGCTGCCGCTGTGGTGGGTGCTGCTTTCCGGCGCGATGTTCGTGGCCGGCTTCATCTACCTGGCGCTGTTCCCCGGCTTCGGCAATTTCAGGGGCGTACTGGGCTGGACCTCGCACGGCGAGCTGGCGAACGCCGTGGCCGCCAACGACGCCCGGCGTGCCTCGCTGACCGAGCGCTTCAAGCTGTATCCGGTGGAGCAACTGGCCAACGACCCCGCCGCGCTGCAGATGGGCAAGGTACTGTTCGAGGACAACTGCGCGGCCTGCCACCAGCGCAGCGCGAAGGGCAACATGACGCTCGGCGCGCCCGACCTCAGCGACGACGACTGGCTGTACGGCGGCAGCGGCAACGACATCACCACCTCGATCCACGATGGCCGCAGCGGCGTGATGCCGCCGTGGGCCAGCCTGGGCGCGGACAACGTGAAGAATCTGGCGCAGTACGTGCTGAGCCTGTCCGGCTCGCCGCACGACGCCGCCAGGGCCGCGGCCGGCCAGCCGCTGTTCGCCACCTGCGCGGCCTGCCACGGCGCCGACGGCAAGGGCAACCAGGCGCTCGGTGCGCCGAACCTCACCGACCACATCTGGTTGCACGGCGGCAGCGTGGCCGATATCGAGAAGACCATCGGCGAGGGCCGCCAGGGCCACATGCCGGCGTGGAACCCGCGCCTGTCCGACGACCAGATCCACGTGCTCGCGGCCTACGTGTACCACCTGTCGCACCAGCCCGATGGCGACAAGCCCTGACCGCACTGCCCGCAGCGCATCGGCCTGGTATCGCCAGCCGGTGCTGTGGCTGGGCGTGTTCGTCTTCGTGGCGTCGCTGGCCGGCTGTGTGTGGATCATCGTGCTCGGCGCGAACCACGCCGACACGCCGCTGAGTACTTCGCATACCGTGTTCGGCGTGCCGGTCAGCGCACACAGCAGCGCCAGCCCGCCGCAGCGCCCGCCCACCGATCGGCCACGATGAACGCCTACGCGGCCTGGGCCCACCCGCAACTCGCCGCGCAGGTGCTGCGCGTGCGCCGCGACGGCTGCAGCGAGGTCGCCTTGCGGGTCGAACCCCTGAACGACGCACGCCAGGTGCTGTGGCTGGAGCAGCGCATTCGCGCGTTGCCCGGCGTGCGGCGCGTGGCCATCGACCGGCCGGCACAGCGCGTGCGGGTGGTGTGGGACGCGCAACGCACATCGCTGCCGAGCCTGCTCGACAACTTCGCCGTCGCCGGCTGCCCGGCGCAGCCGCTGCAGCAAGACAGCATCGACGACGCCCGGGCGCAGGAACAGCACGATGCGCTGAAGCGCCTGCTGGTCGCCGGCATGTGCTCGATGCAGGTGATGACCTACGCGTTCGTGATCTACATCGGCGTGGTCGATTTCGTCGACTTCAGCACGCGCAACCTGTTCCGCTGGCTCGGCCTGCTGACCAGCCTGCCGGTGGTGTTCTATTCGGCGCTGCCGTTCTTCCGCGGCGCCGTGCGCGAACTGGGCCAGCGCCGGCTCGGCATCAACTTGCCGGTGGCGCTGGCGGTGGCGCTGGTGTTCCTGGCCAGCACGTTCAACACGCTGCGCGGCAGCGGCGAGATCTATTTCGACTCGGTGACCATGTTCGTGTTCCTGCTGCTCGGCGGGCGCTACGTGGAACTGCGCTCGCGCCATCGCAGCGGCGCGCTCGGCGATGCCGCGATCGACGCCACCCCGCTGCTGGCGCAGCGACGCCGTGCCGACGGCGAGCTGGAGACGGTGGCCGCGATCGCCCTGTTGTCCGGCGACCGCGTGCACGTCGCCGAAGGCGGCACCGTGCCGGCGGACGGCGTGCTGGAAAGCGCCGGCGCGCAGGTGGACGAGGCGCTGCTGTCGGGCGAGTCGCGCCCGCTGCAGCGGCTGCGCGGCGAGCGGCTGGTCGCCGGCAGCGTGCTGCTGTCCGGGCCGGCCGAGCTGCGCGTGGAGCACAGCGGCGCCACCACCGTGGCGGCGCGACTCGGCGCCCTGGCGAGCCGCGCGCGGCATGCGCGTTCGCTGATCGCCCCCAGCGATCGCGAAGTCGGCCGCTTCGTCGCCCGCGTGCTGGTGCTCACCGCGCTGACCGCACTGGGCTGGCTGCTGCTCGATCCCGGCCGCGCGTTCGAGGCCGCGGTCGCCGTGCTGGTGGTGGCCTGCCCCTGCGCGTTCGCGCTGGCCGGCCCGGCCACGCTGACCCGTGCACTCGGCGTGCTGGCCGGCCGCGGCGTGCTGGTCACCGACGGCAAGGCGTTGGACACGCTGGCCACGGTCGACTATGCGCTGTTCGACAAGACCGGCACGCTCAGCGTGCCGCAGCTCGACCGCCGTGCGGTCGAACCCCTGCGCGGCGACACGCCCGACCGCGTCCTGCAGCTGGCCGCCGCGCTGGCCTACGAAAGCTCGCACCCGCTGGCGCGCGCACTCGCCGACGCGGCGCGCCTGCAGGCGCTGTCGCTGCAGGCGCAGTCGGTACGGGTCCATGCCGGCGCCGGCATCAGCGGCGACATCGACGGCCGCGAACTGCGCCTGGGCCGCGCCGACTTCGCACTGGCGCTCGCCGGCCAGACGGCGCCATCGGTGGTGACCGACACGCTGCTGCTGGCCGATGCGCAAGGTGCCATCGCCACGTTCCATCTCGACGAACAACCGCGCGCCGACGCCCGCCGCATGCTCGACGCGCTGCGCGCCGACGGCATCGCCGTCGCGATCGCCAGCGGCGACAGCGCCCCCCGCGTCGCCACGCTCGCCGCCCGCCTGGACATCGGCGACTGGCATGCGCGGCAGTCGCCCGCCGCCAAGCTCGAGCGGCTGCAGGCCGCGCGCGAGCACGGCCACACCACCCTGGCCGTGGGCGACGGCAGCAACGACGCCCCGGTACTGGCCGGCGCCGACGTCTCCGCCGCGCTGGCCTCGGGCACCGAGCTGGCCCAGGCGCATGCCGACCTGCTGCTGCTGGACGGCCACCTGGGCAGCCTCGCCGACGCCCACGCGATCGCCCGCCAGTCGCGGCAGCTGATGGCGCAGAGCCGGCGCTGGTCGCTGCTGTACAACCTGTGTGCCGTGCCATTCGCCGCGCTCGGCTTGGTGCCGCCGTGGCTGGCCGGCATCGGCATGTCGCTGAGTTCGCTGGTAGTGATACTCAACGCGTTGCGCGTCGGCGGCGACACGGCAGCAGGCCGCTCCGGCGCGTCCGGCCCGGCAGCCCGCCCGCGCGAGCTGCGCGCATGAACATCCTGCTGGTGCTGATCCCGGTCACCCTGCTGGTGGTGATCGTCGCGGTATGGCTGTTCTTCTGGGCAGTCAACCACCAGCAGTTCGACGACCTGGACAGCCCCGCACAGCTGCCGTTGATGGACGATCCGCCCGAGCCGGCGCCGCCTGCGGAAACCCCGCAGCACGACCCCACCGAACCGCCGTAGGCGCCCGCCGGTGGCCCTCTACCGTTGGCGGCGCAGGGCAGTCTGCAGCAGGCGTCGCTGCGCGCGCCCGGACCAGCTTGCCGGCGCATCCAGGCCCATCCGTGCCAGCGCCTCGCTCTCGCCATCCACGACGTCGCCCGGGCGAACCACGGCACCCAGCAAGCGCCACCTACCGCGCCAGTGGCCGCTGCAGGCTTTCAGCCATTCCAGTGCCGGCAACAGGCGCTGTTCGACCTCGGTGAAATCGCTGCCGAACGGAAACGCCGGCAGCACGCCCTCGTGCCGCAGCGGCGCCAACGCCTCGTGCAGATGCTCCGGGCGATGGCGACGCCAGGCTTCCGGCACCACGAAATCCGCGGCCAGCTTGCCGTGCGCCTTCGCCTGCGCGCACAGCGCGTCGAGGAAGCGCGCATCGGCGATCGACAGCATCGCCTCGACGCACTCGCCGTCGCTCTTGCCGCGCAGGTCGGCGATGCCGTACTCGGTGACGACGATGTCGCGCAGGTGGCGCGCAATGGTGGTCTGGCCGTAGTTCCAGCGGATGTTGCTCTCGATCCCGCCGCGGCTCTCGCGGGTGGCGCGCAGCAGCAGCGCCGAGCGTGCGTCAGGCAGCTCGTGCGCCATCGCCACGAAGTTGTACTGGCCGCCGACGCCGCTGACCACGGCGCCGTCCTCCAGCGTGTCGGAGACCGCCGCGCCGAGCACGGTCGCCATCATGCAGGTGTTGAAGAAACGCGCGCCGCGCCGCTGCAGCATCGCCAATGCCTGGTGCTCGCCGTACAGCTGGTTGACGTTGGAGACCGCGCACATGTCGATCGCATCCGGATCGGCCGCTTCGGTGGCGGCCAGCCACGCGTACAGTTCGCGCGAACCGAGGAAGAACGCGCCGCGCAGATAGTGCCCGCCCGGCGAAGCCGGGTTCAGGCGACCTGCCGCCGCCGCGCGCTCCAGCGCCAGGTTGTCCCAGCTGCGCCGCTTCAGGATGCCGCCGCGTTGCAGGTGCATGAAGCCGTCCATCACCATCTCGCTGGCGCCGTACAAGCCGGCCTCGAACGGCGCCAGGCCGCCCTGCTTCTCCGCCAGCACCCGGGTGGCGCCGGCCGGATCCAGCGCCGCCAGCGCCTGGCGCCAGCGGGTGTTGTCGTGCTGACGCAACAGCAGCGCCTTGACCAGCGCGTCGGACAGCGCGCCGATGCCGATCTGCAGGCAACCGCCGTCCCTGACCAGCGCGCTGGCGTGCAGGCCCAGCGCGTACTCGGCCAGGCCCACCGGCGAGCGCGGCAGCGCAAACAGCGGCGGCGACGTGGGCGGGCGCAGCTCCACGTCGAAGTACGCTTCGGCCACTTCGGCGTCGCCGCCCAGGTACGGCAGCTCCGGATGCACCACCGCCACGCACAGCGGCCGCGGCCGTCCGCTCGACTGCAGCCGGCGCAGCAGATCCAGGGTCAGGTCCGGATTGCACGACAGGCTGTAGTGCACGCCGTCCGGGCCCTCGCGCCGCGCCACCAGCTGCACCAGCAGGTTGATGTCCTGCAACGCGAGGTCGCGCGCCACGTGGGTGTAGTTCTGGCTGATGTAGCTGCGCTGGGCGCTGGCCGAACGCAGCAGCGCGCCGGACTGCAGGTAGAACTCGTGCACCTCGACGTTCGCCGGCAGCGCGTCGCGCGCTTGGTCCAGCGCGTAGTGCGGATCGACCGCGTCGGCGCCGAAGTGGCGCTCAAGGAAAGGCCCGAGGAAACGCTGCTCCAGCCCCGGCATCGGCTGCGGCCGGGTCAGCGACAGTGCGGTGTACAGGCGCATCGAGCGCCCGGTATCGGCCGCGACCAGTCGATACAGCGCGTTGAGCAAGCCATGCGGTTTGCCCAGGCCCAGCGGCGCGGCGATGCGCAGGTGCGGACCGAGTCCGTCCGCAAGATCGCGCGCGCAGGCATCGGTGTCGGCGTAGCGATGCTCGATTGGCATGCACGCGATCATGCCAGAAGCCCCACGACGTCGGCGCGCCGACAAGCCATCGCCTACACTCGGGCCATGCCCACGCCACTGATCCCCGCCACCCCGAGCCGCCTGCTGGCCGAACAGGCGCTGAGCCGCGCCGCCGGCGCACCGCTGCTCAATGGCAACGCGGTGGACCTGCTGATCGATGCCGCCGCCCATTACGAAGCCTGGCTGGCGGCCATCTGCGGCGCACGCCAGCGCGTGCTGCTGGAGAACTACATCATCCGCGACGACGAGGTCGGACGCGCCTTCCGCGATGCGCTGGTCGAACGTGCCCAGGCTGGCGTGTTCGTCGCCGTGGTGGTCGACTGGCTCGGTTGCCTCGGCCAGTCGCGCGGTGCGTTCTGGGCGCCGCTGCGCGCGGCCGGCGGCGAGGTGCGCGTGTTCAACCCGCTGCAACTGGGCGAGCCGCTGGGCTGGGTCAGCCGCGACCATCGCAAGCTGCTGGTGGTCGACGGCGTGCTCGGTTTCCTGTCCGGCGTGTGCATCAGCGCGAAGTGGCTGGGCGACCCGGCACGCGGCGTGCCGCCATGGCGCGACACCGGTGTGGCCCTGCGTGGCCCGGCAGTGGCCGAGCTGGAAGCCGCGTTCGCGCAGAGCTGGGGCGAGACCGGTGTGGCACTGCGTCAACTCGCCGCCGCGGCAGAGCCGGCCGTGCCGGCCGGCAACGTGTCGTTGCGGCTGATCGCCACCCAGCCCTCCACCGCCGGGACGTACCGGCTCGACCAGCTGATCGCGGCGATGGCACGCAAGACGCTGTGGCTCACCGACGCCTATTTCGTGGGCCTCGCGCCGTACGTGCAGGCGCTGGTCGCCGCCGCGCGCGATGGCGTGGACGTGCGCCTGCTGGTGCCCGGCAGCAGCGACATCCCGATCGTGGCCGGTGTGTCGCGCTCGGGCTATCGGCCGCTGCTGAAGGCCGGCATTCGCGTGTTCGAATGGAACGGCTCGATGCTGCACGCCAAGACCGCGGTCGCCGACGGGCAGTGGGCGCGGGTCGGCTCGTCCAACCTCAACATCGCCAGCTGGCTCGGCAACCGCGAACTGGACGTGGCGGTCGAGGACGCGGGCTTCGCCGGCCAGCTCGCCGCGCAATACGAACAGGATCTGGGCAATGCCACCGAGATCGTGCTGGCCTCGCGTCGCCACCGGCGCGGCAGCGGCGGCCGTGAGCGGGTGCGCCGCCGCGAGGCGCGGCCGCCGCACGTGCGCCATGCCGGCGGCAGCTCCGGCCGTGCCGCCGCCGGCGCGCTGCGCATTGCCAACAGCGTCGGTGCCGCGCTGGCCAACCGGCGCGTGCTCGACGACACTGGCGGCGCGCCGCTGGCGATCGGTACGCTCGTGCTCGTCGTGCTGGCGGCGGTCGCCTTCGTGTGGCCGGCGTGGATCGGCTGGCCCTTCGGCGCCCTCGCCGCCTGGTTCGCGCTGAACCTGGCCATCCGCAGCTGGCGTGTGCGCAGGCGCCGCTGGCGCGAACGGCGCGACGCGGGCGACGACTGAGGCCGCCTTGCTTCTTGAGGCTTTCCCTGCGCTTCCCGTGTCAAGCGGATGTTTTCTCACAACTTGATACGACGCGCATGTTAGGCTCGCGCCCTTATGTCTGCGCCGTTCGACGACACCACGCCACGCCATGTGCTGACCCCCAGCTCGCTCAACCGGCTGGTGCGCGACCTGCTGGGCGACGCGCTGCCGCTGGTGTGGATCGAGGGCGAGCTGTCGAACGTGGCCAAGCCCGCGTCGGGTCATCTGTACTTCACCCTGAAGGACAGCGGCGCCCAGGTGCGTTGCGCCATGTTCAAGATGAAGGCGTCCGCGCTGCGCTTCCGCCCGGTCGACGGCATGCAGGTGCTGCTGCGTGCCAGGGTCGGCCTGTACGAGCCGCGCGGCGAGTTCCAGCTGGTCGCGGAATACATGGAACCGGCCGGCGAAGGCGCGCTGCAGCGCGAGTTCGAGCAACTCAAGGCCAGGCTCGACGCCGAAGGCCTGTTCGACCCGGCACGCAAGCGTGCCCTGCCCGTCTACGCACGGCGCATCGGCGTGATCACCTCGGCCACCGGCGCTGCCGTGCGCGACGTACTGAGCGTGCTGGGGCGGCGCTGGCCGCTGGCCGAGGTCGAAGTGCTGCCGGTGCCGGTGCAGGGTCGCGAGGCGCCGCCGGCGATCGTGGCGATGCTGCGCAAGGCATCGGCCAGCGCACGCTACGACGTGCTGTTGCTGACCCGCGGCGGCGGCTCGCTGGAAGACCTGTGGGCGTTCAACGAGGAAGCCGTGGCGCGCGCGATCCACGCCAGCGCGGTGCCGGTGGTTTCCGCTGTGGGCCACGAGATCGACTTCAGCATCGCCGACTTCGTCGCCGACCTGCGCGCGCCCACGCCGTCGGCCGCCGCCGAGCTGCTGGTGCCCGACGCGGTGGCGGTCGATCGCCACCTGCGGCAGCTGCAGCAGCGCCTGGCCACCTTGCTGCAACGCCGCCTGCAGGTGCAGTCGCAACGCGTCGACCATCTGCTGGCGCGGTTGCAGGCGCAGCGGCCACAGGCACGGTTGCAACGCGACCGCGAACGGCTGCAGCACCTGCAACATCGCCTGGCCGCCGTGCTGCGCGAACAGAGCCAGCGGCGCCACACGCGACTGGAACGCCTGCACGCGCGCCTGCTGGCGCAGCATCCGCGCGCGCGGCTGTCGTTGCTGGCACGCCGGCTGGCCGAGCAGGATCAGCGCCTGCGCCGCGCGATCACGCACATCCTCGAACGCCGGCAGACGACGCTGCGCCACGCCGGCCATGCGCTGCATGCAATCAACCCGCTGGCCACGCTCGAACGCGGCTACGCGATCCTGTTCGACGCGAACGGCCAGGTGCTGCGTTCGGTGCAGAGCGTCGAACCCGGCGACGCGCTGCGCGCACGGTTGGCGGATGGGGAATTGGCGTTGCGGGTGCTGGAGCAACCACATGCAAGTTCACGCAAATAAGCGGGCACCTCCATCTTGGCCCAAACATCATCCCGAGCCGTGCAGGCATCGCGCAGTGGATGGGCGACGCGCAGCCTGGTACCTGACCAAGGGAGCGTGACCGAACGCAGCACACCAGTGCCACATTCAGTGCAGAGACCACCGCCCAAGTTGCCCTGTCCAGTACAACCATCCGCCTGCCCGATGCCCTGAAGTCCCGCGTGGCCGCCGCCGCGAAGCAGATGGGCACCACACGCCGCACGGTTTCATTCTCGAGGCCATCGCCGAGAAGGCGGAGCTTGCCGAGCGCCGCGCCGACTTCGACGTGGAGGCGGAGCGGCGCTACGCCGGCATCGTCGCCATCGGCAAGGCGATTCCGTGGGAGGCCATGCGCGGTTACCTGGAAGGCAAAGTCACCGGCAACGCCGTGCGCCGCGCCGCCCCGCGCAAGCTCGCGAAATAGCCGTGCCTCGCATCGAGTTGGCGCCCGAGGTGGGCGGGGATTTCGAACGCATCCTCGGCCACCTTGCTGCGCACCAGGCTGCCCACATCGAAGCCCGCTTGCGCGAGATCGTCGCCCGATCGACGTGCTGGAAGCCAACCCGCTGATCGGGCGACCGGCAGGCAATGGCAAGCGTGCGCTGGTGATCAGCAAGGGCTCGCATGGCTATGTGGCCCTGTGCCGCTACGTGGACAGCCTCGACATCGTGTTCGTGCTGGCCGTGCGCACGCAGAGCGAAGCCGGGTTCACCCACTGACACCGCGCTTTGTCCCGAAACACCGTGCGGCATGGACCGATCCGCGAAGATCCCTGACTCACGGCTCCTGAACACCGCGACGCCCTATCCTTGCCGGATCGCATCCGCAGGCAAGTGCCATGTTGAACAAGACCTACCCCTACTACCTCGCCAACCGGCCGCAGACCGCGAAGACCATGCTGGAGGTCTTCGACAAGTACAGCGGCAAACTCGCCACGCGCGTGGCGGTACCGGACGCGACGGCCACGGAGAAGGCCATCGCCGCCGCAGTGAAAGCTGCCAAGCCGATGCGCGAGTACAAGCCGTGGGCGCGGCAGACGGTGCTGCAGTATTGCGCGGCGCGTTTCGCCGAGCGCCGCGACGAGCTGGCCGAGGCGTTGTGCATCGAGGCGGGCAAGCCGATCAAGGACGCCGCCGGCGAGGTGACGCGGCTGATCGAGACGTTCCGCATCGCCGCCGAGGAGGCAGTTCGGATCAACGGCGAGACGATCAACCTGGAACTTGCCAGCCGTCTGGACGGCTATCACGGCTACACCAGGCGCGTGCCGCTGGGGCCGGTGTCGTTCATCACGCCATTCAACTTTCCGCTGAATCTGGTAGCGCACAAGGTGGCGCCAGCGATCGCCGCCGGCTGTCCGTTCGTGCTGAAGCCGTCGGAGAAGACCCCGATCGGCGCGCTGATCATCGGCGAGGTGCTGGCCGAGACCGACCTGCCGAAGGGCGCGTTCTCGATCCTCACCCTGGATGGCGCACACGCCGCACCGCTGGTGGAGGATCCGCGCTTCAAGCTGCTCTCGTTCACCGGCGGGCAGGTCGGCTGGGCGCTGAAGGCGCGCGCCGGGCACAAGAAGGTGACGCTGGAGCTGGGCGGCAACGCGGCGTGCATCGTCGACGCCGACCAGGACGGCAAGCTCGACCACGTCGTGCAGCGGCTGGTGTTCGGCGCGTTCTACCAGTCCGGCCAAAGCTGCATCGGCGTGCAGCGCATCTACGCGCATGCCGACATCTACGATGCGCTGAAGCGCAAGCTGGTCGCCGCCACGAAGAAGCTCAAGGCCGGCGACCCGAAAGACAGGAGCGTGTTCCTCGGCCCGATGATCGACGAGGCCGCCGCCGAGCGCCTGCACGGCTGGATCCTGGAGGCGAAGCAGGCCGGCGGCAGGATCCTCTGCGGCGGCAAGCGCCATGGCAACATGCTCGACGCCACCCTGATGGAAGACGTGCCCGCCGACGCCAAGGCGAATCGCATGGAGGCGTTCGGCCCGTTCGCCCTGCTCGCCCCGTTCCGGCGGTTCGACGAGGCGATCGCGATGGTCAACGATTCCGACTACGGCCTGCAGGCCGGCATCTTCACCGACAGCCTCGCCCACGCGATGCGCGCATGGAACGAACTGGAACAGGGCGGCGTGATCGTCAACGACATTCCCAGCTTCCGCGTGGACAACATGCCGTACGGCGGCGTGAAACTGTCCGGCCTGGGCCGCGAGGGCGTGCGCTACGCGATCGAGGACATGAGCGAGACCCGCCTGATGGTGATGCGCGAGTCCTGATTGCGGGAGCGTGCTGCATCCCCCCGCCCGCCGCGTCGTACCAGCCACGAAGGCGGGCAATGCCCGTCGATCCATCGCCCCAAAGAGCCGGCGGGCAGTGCCCGCCCTACAGCGCGCCAGGTTTCGTCGCCTGCACGTTCCAACCCATCGCGTCGTACACGTGGTAGCGCACGATGCCGGCGTACTCGTGCAGGGCCAGGTCGGCCATGGCGAAGTTGTACGACAGCGGCAGCCAGGAACGCACACCGTCGACGTGATCGGCCGGCACCGGCACGGCATGGATGCCGAAGTGGGCGAAGTACAGCATGCCGCGGCGCAGGTGGAAGCCGGACGACACCAGCAGCACGCGGTCGGCGCCGTACGCCTGCAGCAGCGGGCCGCTGAACTGCGCGTTCTGCCAGGTATTCATGCTGCGCGACTCCAGCAGCAGGTCGGCGGCATCCACGCCGAGCCGCTGCAGATCGCCGGCATAGACGATTGCCTCGGGCCGACCGAGTCCGCGCGCGTCGCCGCCACTCACCTCGATCCTGCACTCGCGCCCGGCCTGCCGGCATGCGCGGTACAGCTGCGCCGCCTTGCCGATGCGCCCGTAGGCGAACAGGCTGGGCTCGACCTCGCCGCTGCCGGCCACGCGCACGGTGCCGGCGCCCAGCAACACGATCGCGTTGCGTTGGCCCCAGTCGATCGATGCGGTCGTCGCCTGGCCCGATTGCAGCCGCGCCAGCAGCCAGCTCGGCACCGGCCCGCAGCCGACCGCCAGCAGCAGGATCAGCGCCGATCCCAGCAGCACGCGGCTGCAGCGGCGCCACTTCAGGCGCGACAGCACCACGGCCAGCGCGATCAGGATCAGCAACACGTTCAGGGTCATGGGCAAGGCCGGTGGAGATGACGGGGCACGGGTGCCATTATGCCGATGCGCCGCGCGGGCACGAGCCGCTCGCGTTCGTCGGACCGGACCACTGCACCGGAGCTGAGCCATGACCACCCTCGTCTTCGTCCACGGCTGGAGCGTCACCAACACCTCCACCTACGGCCAGCTGCCACGGCAGCTGCAGCAGCAGGCGTCCGCCGCCGGCCTCACGCTGACCCTGGCCGACCTCTGGCTGTCCGAATACGTGAGCTTCGACGACGCGGTGACCATGCCCGACCTGGTGCGCGCGTTCGACCACGCCCTGCGCGACCTGCACCTGCTCGACGCCAGCTTCGCCTGCATCACCCATTCCACTGGCGGCCCGGTGGTACGCGAATGGCTGCGCGCGCAGCGCGACAAGCCGGCCACCTACAGCACGATCAAGCTCAGCCACCTGGTGATGCTGGCGCCGGCGAACTTCGGCTCGGCGCTGGCGCAACTGGGCAAGGGCCTGCTTGGCCGGTTGAAGGCCTGGTTCGGCGGCGTGGAGCCGGGGCAGCGCATCCTCGACTGGCTGGAACTGGGCAGTGCCGCATCGCTGTCGCTCAACCTCGACTACATCCACAGCGACGACCCGGTGAAGCGCGGGCAATTCCTGTTCGTGCTGACCGGCGACCGCCCCGACCGCCAGTTGTACGACCACCTCAACAGCTACACCGGCGAGGACGGTTCTGACGGCGTGGTGCGCATCGCCGCCGCCAACCTCAACGCCCATCACGCCGTGCTGTCGCCGCAGGCCACCAGCGCCGGCGGCCTCGACATGCTGGCACTTACCCTCAGCCGCGGCCCGCGCTGCGCGTTCAAGCTGATCGCCGGCGCAGCCCATTCCGGCGACGAGCGCGGCATCATGGCCAGCGCCGCACCAGCCACCGTGCAGGCGATCCTGCGCTGCCTCGGGGTACGAAGCGCCGACGACTACGAGAGCCTGTGCGACGTTTTCGAGCGCGAGAACGCCGCGCGCGACGCCGACAAGGTGGAACTGGAGCCGGCCGGACCGTTCGCCCCGCGCGTGCACATCCACGACCCGCGCAGCCTGCTGATCGTGCGGCTCGCCGACGAAGCCGGCGAACCGCTGAGCGGCGCCGGTTTCCTGCTCACCGCAGGCAGCCAGGCCAGCCCCGACCTGCTGCCGGACGGTTTCCTGCTCGACCGCCAGGCCAACTCGAAGCAGCGCACCACCATCTCGCTGTTCCTCGATCACAGCCTGCTCGCCGGCGACGACCGCGTGGCCGACCCGCGCAACAACCGCAAGACGCTGCGTGCCGCCGTCGCCAGCCACCGGCCCTACGGCGCCAGCGTGCAGCCGGTGGACCTTGCCGGCCTGGTCCACCATGCGCTGGCCCGAAGCGCCGCCGGCGACGACCTGTTCGCCCTGCTCGGCCCGCACCAGAGCACCGTGCTCGACGTGGTGCTGCCGCGCAAGATCCACGAAGGCGTGTTCCGGCTGACGCAGACGCTGACGCCGCAGGACTTCAGCCGACCGGTAGCCGGGCCGGTGATCGGCTGAACCGGCGAATGGGCAACGCCGGCTGACCGTCCTTGCCGGTCCGCCGCGTGGCAGGCTCCGCATCGGCGATACTGCGCATCCCGGCGCCGCGCCCAGCCAAGACGGCGCCGGGACCCACGCAGAGCCGCGCAACACAGCGTTCGCCGAACCGACCCCAGCATGCAAAAGAAACCGATCTTCTTCGACCCCACCGGCCGGCGGGCCAGCCATGTCTCGCGGCTGGCGCTGGCCGCCGCGGTGATCAGCACGCTGTTCGTGGTGGCCTGCGCGGCCAGCCTGTTCGTGTGGCCCAGCATGAGCGGCCTGCATATCGGCGAGCACAACCGTACCCGGCACGCGCTGGCCAACGTGAAGGCGGCGGCGCCCGAACTGCTGAAGCCGGCGGCGCGGCTGGCCGCCGAGGTCCGCGCCCGGCAGAAGCTGCTGCATCCGCCGCGCACCCACGCCGGCAAGACATCCGCGCACGTGCCGCCGCCGTCGCTGGACAAGCCGGCCGGCCGGCCGCTGGCGATCGGCTTCTACGTCAACTGGGACGAAAGCAGCTACCCCTCGCTGAAACGCGCCTTGCCCACGCTGGACTGGGTCATTCCCTCGTGGATGCATGTTTCCGGCCCGGACATGGCGCTGCACACCGACATCGATGCCAAGGCACTGAAGTTGATCCGCGCGCAGAAGCCGTCCACGCCGATCCTGCCGCTGCTGCAGAACATGGTGAACATGGCCTGGGACGGCCCCGGCCTGGCGCGCATGCTGGCCGACCCGGCGGTGCGCCAGGCGCGCATCGCGCAGATCGTCGCCTTCCTCGACGCCAACCACTTCCAGGGCGTGACCATCGACTTCGAGGACGTGCCCGCCGCCTCGCAGAAGGACCTGAAGGCCTTCCTCAGCGAGCTCAACGACGCGTTCGATCCCCACGGCTGGGGCATCGTGCTGTCGGTGCCGTTCGACGACGCCGACTGGGACTACGCCGGCTACGCCGACATCGTGGATTTCGAACTGCTGATGGCCTACGACCAGCACTGGGCCGGCAAGGACCCCGGCAGCGTCGCCGCCCAGGACTGGTTCGAGGACACGCTCGACCAGCGCATGAAGGTGCTCGACCCCAACCAGGTGATCGTGGCGATCGGTAGCTACGGCTACGACTGGTCGCACGGGCAGAACGCCGAGGCGCTGACCTTCCAGGACGCGATGGACCGCGCCAGCGACGCGCAGGCGGTGATCACGTTCGACCCGGACACGCAGAACCCGACTTTCTCCTACGGCGAGGACGATGGCAGCACGCACCAGGTCTGGTTCCTCGACGGCGTCACCGCCTTCAACCAGATCCACGCCGCCGACGACTACCGGCCCTACGGCTACTCGCTGTGGCGGCTGGGTTCGGAGGACCCGTCGGTGTGGTCGGTACTGGGCCGCCCCTACGGCGCCGCCGCACCCGACGCGCTGCGCACGATCGGCCAGGGCGAGGACATCGACATCCAGGGCCAGGGCGAAGTGCTGGAGATCGCCGCGCAGCCGTCGCCCGGCGCGCGCAGCATCGAGGTGGACAAGAACGACGGCAGCATCGACGACGAAAACTACAGCGCGCTGCCCAGTTCCTACGTGATCCGCCGCGCCGGCACGCTGCCGCACAAGATCGCGCTGACCTTCGACGACGGCCCGGACGCGCAGTGGACGCCGCAGATCCTCGACATCCTCAAGGCGAAGCACGTGCCGGCGACGTTCTTCATCATCGGCGCCAGCGCCGAGATGTCGCCGAAACTGGTGCAGCGCGAGGTGGCCGAAGGCCACGACGTCGGCAACCACACCTTCACCCACCCCAACCTCGGCGACACCCCGCCCGGCATCGTGTCGCTGGAGCTCAACGCCACCCAACGCCTGTTCGAGGCGCTCACCGGCCGCTCGATGCGGCTGTTCCGCGCACCCTACTTCGGCGACGCCGAGCCGACCACCGCCGACGAGCTGGTGCCGATCGGGATCGCCCAGAAGATGGGCTACATCTCGGTCGGCCTGCACGTCGACTCGGAGGACTGGCAACGCCCGGGCGTCGACAAGATCGTCGACAACGTGCTGGGCCAGGTCGCCGCCAGCAACTCCGAGCGCACCGGCCAGGTGGTGCTGCTGCACGACGCCGGCGGCGAGCGCTCGCAGACCATCGCGGCGCTTCCGCGCATCATCGACGGCCTGCGCGCGCGGGGCTACGACTTCGTCACCGTGTCTGAGCTGGCCGGGCTCACCCGCGAGCAGAGCATGCCGCCACTGCCGCCCGGCTCGCTGTCGCGCTGGGCCGACCGCTCGGTGTTCCTTGCGCTGGGCTGGTTCGGCCACCTGATCAACTGGCTGCTGACCACCACGATCGCGCTGGGCGTGGCCCGCCTGCTGCTACTCGGCGTGCTGGCGCTGGTCAACCGCTGGCAGGAGCGCCGGCGCGCGCCGCCGACCCTGCCGGACGATCCGCCGCTGGTCTCGGTGCTGATCCCCGCCTACAACGAGGCGAAGGTGATCGCCAGCTCGATCCGCCGCATCCTCAAGAGCCGCTACGCCAATCTCGAGGTGATCGTGGTCGACGACGGCTCCACCGACGGCACTTCCACAGTGGTGCGCGAGCACTACGCCGCCGAGCCGCGCGTGCGGCTGATCAGCATCCCCAACGGCGGCAAGGCGCACGCCGTCAACACCGCGCTGCGCGAATCGAACGGCACGGTGGTGGTGGCGCTGGACGCCGACACCCAGTTCGAGCCGCACACCATCTCGCGGCTGGTGCGCTGGTTCGCCGACCCTAAGGTCGGCGCCGTGGCCGGCAACGCCAAGGTCGGCAACCGCATCAACCTGATCACGCTGTGGCAGGCGCTGGAGTACATCACCGCGCAGAATCTCGAACGCCGCGCACTGGCCGCACTGGGCGCCATCACCGTGGTGCCGGGCGCCGTCGGCGCCTGGCGGCGCGAGGCGCTGGAGCGACTCGGCGGTTTCCCCGCCGACACCCTGGCCGAAGACCAGGACCTGACCATCGCGGTGCAGAAAGCCGGCTACCACACCCTGTTCGATGCCGAGGCGATCGCCTGGACCGAAGCGCCCGATACCGCCCGCGGCCTCGCCCGCCAGCGTTTCCGCTGGGCCTACGGCACCTTGCAATGCCTGTGGAAGCACCGCGACACCACCTTCAATCCGCGCTACGGCGCGCTCGGCATGGTGGCCTTGCCGCAGGTGTGGTTGTTCCAGATCCTGTTCTCGGTGGTGTCGCCGCTGGTCGACCTGGTGCTGGTCTGGCAGATCGTCAGCACCGGCATGGACTACCTGCAGCACCGCGCCCAGTTCGACGACACCAACCTGCTGCGCATGCTGGCGTTCTACGCCGCCTTCATGGCGGTCGACCTGGGCGCCTCGGCGCTCGCCTTCGCGATGGAGAAGAAGGAGAAATGGAGCCTGCTGTGGTGGCTGGTCCTGCAGCGCTTCGGCTACCGCCAGCTGATGTACTACGTGGTGGTGCGCTCAGTCTGGACCGCCATCAAGGGACCGTCGGTGGGCTGGGGCAAGCAGGAGCGCAAGGCGACGGTGAATACGCAGGATGGCAGCGGACACTGAAACCCTTGTCAATCAAGGGCTGGAACGGTATTCGTTGAAGGGGCGTGGATCGGCTGCCATTCACGCTGGACACCTCCTGGCCACCTCGGCACCATGGCATCCATGAATCTTTCGCTCGACCTCTTCGATCACGCCGCAAGAGCCCCTGAGATAGAGGCTGCCATCTCACACATGGCCCGGCACGATGAAACGGATCGCGGTGCCGTTTTCACCCGTCCGGAAGTGGTCGATGCCATCCTTGACCTTGCCGGCTACCGTTCGGATCGGCCATTGCATCGGCTGCGGTTGCTGGAGCCTTCGTTTGGAGCCGGCGACTTCTTGCTCCGTGTCGTGCATCGCCTGTGGTCGGCTTTCGTACGCGACGGTGGCACGCCGGCGACAGCCCCGGAAGAATTGCGCGATGCGATCATCGCCGTGGAACTGCATCAGGCCACATTCGACCTGACTGCCCAGCGGCTTGTCGCCCTGCTCCGGCAACAAGGCCTCAGCCCACGCGATGCGGATGCGCTGTGCGCGTCGTGGCTGATCCGCGACGACTTCCTGCTGGCGCCACTGAACGGACCATTCGACTTTGTCGTCGGCAATCCACCCTACGTCCGCCAGGAACGGATTCCCGCCGCACTGCTGAACGAATACCGGCGTCGTTTCCACACGCTCTACGACCGCGCCGACTTGTACGTGCCGTTTTTCGAACGCGCTCTCGACCTGCTTGGCGACGAGGGCGTGCTCGGCTATATCTGCGCCAATCGCTGGCTCAAGAACCGCTACGGCGGCCCGCTTCGCGAGAAGGTCACGAACGGCTACTGGCTGAAATATTTCATCGACATGGAAAGCACCGATGCCTTCCATTCGGAAGTCATCGCCTATCCTGCTATCACCATTTTCCAGCGCGCCGCCCCGGAATCCACCGGCCGACAGGCCACCCGCGCCGTTGCCGCCGGCGCTGCCACGTCACTGCCCGTGCTGGTCGATGCCCTGCTCGACGCTCACGGTTCCGAACACGTCGCGGAATTCAAGCTGGACAGCATGGGCCCTGCCCCGCTGCTGCTCGACGACATTCCCCGGCTCGTGCTGCTTCGTCGCATGGAGCACGAACTCCCGACGCTCGAGCAGGCCGGCTGCAAGGTCGGCATCGGCGTGGCGACCGGCTGCGATCGCGTGTTCATCGATGCCATGGACGCCCTGCCGGTCGAAGCAGAGCGCAAATTGCCGCTGGTCATGGCCCGCGACCTGGTGGACGGCAGTATCCGCTGGGGCGGCAAGGCAGTACTGAACCCGTTCGACGAAACGGGGCAACTGGTTCCGCTCGAATCCTTCCCGCGCTTCAAGCACTACCTCGACACGCATCGCGACAGCGTGGCAGGGCGCCACGTCGCACAGCGCAACCCCGGCGGCTGGTACCGGACGATCGACCGCATCCAGCCGGGCCTGCTGGAAACCCCGAAACTGCTGGTGCCGGACATCAAGGGCGAAGGTGTCTTCGTCATGGATGAAGGTCGCTATTACCCGCACCACAACCTCTACTTCATCACTTCAGGCGAGTGGGATCTGCGAGCGCTTCAAGCCGTACTCCGTTCATCGTTGACGTTGATGGTGGTGGCGACCTATTGCACACGCATGGCCGGGGGTTTCCTGCGATTCCAGGCGCAGTATCTGCGCAGGATCCGCCTTCCCCGTTGGCGCAACGTCGATGAGCGCATGCGCGACCGCCTGATCGCCGCAGCCGCGACGAAGGACCAGGACGAAGTCGACGCCCCCATATTCGAGCTGTACGGACTGAGCAGCGCGGAAGCGCTGCGGATGCGCCAGATCGCCGATGCCGCACGCGTGGGAAAAGGATCGCTCCAGTGACCATCAGTCTGCTTCCCCCATCGTTCGACGAACTCACCCGCCATGCGGTTCACGTTTTCTGGCATTCACGCAACAGCGGCTCCCTCAACGCGGAGCATGAGGGCGGTCGTGCGGCGGTCGTTGGCGGCAAGAACATGGACGGCTTCATCGAAGTCGTGCGTGCGGTCGTGACGCACTGCGGTCTGGCTGGCGATGCCGTGCACGTGCGCAAGTCGGCGGTGATACTTCCCGGCTTCTTTCGCGCCACCAAGAGCTGGACGTGCTGGTGGTTCACGGGAAGAGATTGCTCGGCGTATTCGAGTTCAAGTCGCAGGTCGGTTCTTTCGGAAACAACTTCAACAACCGAAGTGAAGAGGTCATCGGATCGGCAGCCGATCTTTGGGTGGCGCACCACCATGGCGCCTATGGCGGCCTGCCCAGAAGCCGGAGCGAAGTGCGCGAATACTCGTCGGCACTGTTGAACCCGGTGATCCAGTCGGATCCGCGCCCGCCATTTCTGGCGTGGCTGATGCTGCTTGAAGAATGCGATGCCTCCATGCGGTCCGTACGCTGCGACGAGCCGCACTTCCCCGTATTCGAGGAGTTCCGCGACGCCTCGTACGCCCGTAGGTATCAAATCCTTTGCGAACGACTGGTGGAACGCCAGCTCTACAGCGCGGCAGCGCTGGAGCTGACCCCTACCGGCAAGGACACGCACCGGGCACTGTCAAAGGCGACCAGCCTGCGCAACATGTTCTCGGAGTTTGCGGGGCGCATCCTCGCCGCCGTCCAAGGTGCGTAGCGCTGCTGCGGCAGTCGGCCAGTTCTCGCGCCACCACACCGGCATTTGCCAAAAGGAGCCGGCTGCAGCGGCACTCAGTTCGCCAGCGGCTCCGCCAACGCCGGCCGCTGCACGCTCAGCGCGGTACCTGCCGCCGCCACGATGATCGTCGCGATGGCCAGCCACTGCAGCAGGCTGAGCCGTTCGCCCAGCAGCGCCACGCCGGCGACCGCCGCGATGGCCGGCTCCAGGCTCAGCAAGGTGCTGAACGTGCGCGCCGGCAGGCGGGTCAGCGCCACCATCTCCAGCGAATACGGCAGCGCCGAGCTGAGCACGGCCACGCCGAGCGCATACGGCAGCAGCGCCGGCGACAACAGCGCGCTGCCTGCATGCGCGATGCCGAACGGGATCGCCAGCAGGGCACCGATCGAGGTGCCCAGCGTCACTGCGTCCGCGCCATGCGTGGCGCCCGCCTTCTTCCCCAGCACGATGTACAAGGCCCAGCCCGCGCCGGCCGCCAGCGCGTACATCACGCCCGCCGGATCGAGCGCATGCAGCTGCCCGCGCAACGGCAGCAACAGCGCCAGCCCGGCCACCACCAACGCGATCCAGACGAAGTCGAGCCACCGGCGCGAACCGAACAGCGCCAGCGCCAGCGGCCCGGTGAATTCCAGCGCCACCGCGATGCCCAGCGGGATCGTGCGCAGCGACAGGTAGAACACCAGGTTCATCGCCCCCATCGCGAGGCCGTAGCCCCACAACACGCGCCAGTCGCGCCGGCCAGCGTGGCGCCACGGCCGCCGCCACAGCAGCAGGAGCAGCGCGCTGAGCCCCAGCCGGTAGGCGGTGGCGCCTTGCGCGCCGACCAGCGGAAACAGGTGCTTGGCCAGCGACGCACCGCACTGGTACGAGACCATGCTGACCAGCAGCATGCCGACCGCGAGCGCGAGCGGAGCAACGGTGGAACGTGATGACATGCGTGCAGCCCCGGCGAAAGACCTTGTCCATGATGCTCGAAGACCCCGGTGAAACCCACCCCGCGGATCGTCTCGCCGTCGCCGTTGCCGATCGTGTCTGGCAGCAATGCGCGGCACGGCTCGCGGGTGATGCATGGAGGCCGGGATTGCCGCCGCCAGGCAGGCCCCCACACGTTGCATCAACCAGCCGCATCCGCATCCGCAAGGGAGCATTCCGGAAAACGGATGGGCACCCTCCCGCTCGAACGCCTCTCCGCAAAATCTTCGACCACCTCGTGGTGATTCTGAGCACCCGGTCAGAAACTGGTGCCCCGGCGGTCCCATGCTTGTCATCTGGCGCTGGGATAAATGGCGGGTCGAGACGATGGCCGGGGGGCTCTTGCTCGACCCACTCAACCGGGGACACTAATCAATGAACTGGAAAACCAGGATCGCTGGCGGCTTGCTGCTCGCCTGCGCAGTCGTTGCCGTTCCGGCATTCGCCGGCAGTCTGCCCGACCACGAGGAATTCGACGCCACGCTGCAAGTGCCGTTCCGCAGCGCCGGCGCGCGTCCCGTGACGATGCACTTCTCCTATCCAGGGGCGACGCCGGGAACACAGGTGGCGTGGGAGGTCGCCCTGCTCGGCCACGATGGCAGCGAGCTGCGTGCGTGGCAGGGACACAGCGCGCTCGGCACCGGCAGCACGCAGGCCAAGGTGCTCTGGGACGGGCTGGGCCGCAACGGCCAGACCGTACCCAGCGGCTATGTCACGGTGCGGCTGCGCGCCGTGGCGCTGGACGGCGCCACGGTCGCGCGCATCGGCAGCGGCCTGCCCGGCCAGGCGCTGACGCTGGCGCAACAGCGGGCACCGGAGCTGGTCGAGGAGCAACGCTACGACGTGCTGGTGGGCGCCGTCGCTGCACCCGTCATGCCGCACTTCCAGGCCCTGCGCCAGCACAACGGCACCACCACGGCCCTGTCGCCGATGTCGGCGACGAGCACCGGCGGCCTGCCGTACACCATCTACTTCGGCAACCTGCACAGCCAGACCAACCACAGCGACGGGGGCGGCGTGCTCTCCACTTGTGTCGGCGCGCAGAACCCGCAGAGCGGCGCCTATGGCCCCTCGGACGCCTACCAGTACGCCCTGAACGACGGCCTGGACATCCTGATGACGTCCGAGCACAACCACATGTACGACGGCTCGACCGGCACCAACACCTCGGCCAGCCCGACCACGGCGCACAACCTCTACCAGTCCGGCCTGCAGGCGGCCAGCACGTTCAACGCCGCGCACGCGAATTTCCTGGCGATCTACGGCCTGGAATGGGGCGTCATCAGCAACGGCGGGCACCTCAACATCTTCAACACGCCAAGCCTGCTGGAGTGGGAATACAACAGCTCCAACCAGCTGATCGGCGACGTGTTCACCGCCAAGAGCGACTACGGCTCGCTGTACGCGCTGATGAAGGCGAACGGCTGGGTGGGGCAGTTCAACCATCCCGCCAGCACCGGCCAGTTCAACATCGGCGGCACGGATCTCGCCTACAGCGCCGACGGCGACACCGTGATGGCGCTGGCCGAGGTGCTCAACAGCTCGGCGTTCTCCACCAACGTCACCGAGACCGAAACCAGCCGTACCAGCTACGAGGCGGCGTTCAACATCCTGCTCGCGCGCGGCTTCCACGTGGCGCCGAGCTCCGACCAGGACAACCACTGCGCCAACTGGGGCGCCAGCTACACCAACCGCACCGGCGTGCTGATTCCCAGCGGCACGACACTCAGCCTCGCCAGCTTCCTCGACGCGGTACGCGCGCGCCGCACATACGCCACCGAGGACAAGACCGGCCAGATCGTGCTGACGGCGAACGGCCATGTGATGGGCGAGCGCTTCGGCAACAGCGGTCCGCTGACGCTTGCCGTCAACTACGCCAGCAGCGCCGGCCACACCGCACAGCGCGTGCAGGTTTTCGAAGGCGTACCCGGCGGCAACGGCGCGGTGACCGCCACCTCGAGCACCGCCACCACCACCATCACGCCGGCCAACGGCGACCACTTCTACTACGCCAAGGTCACCCAGGAGGACGGCAAGCAGCTGTGGTCAGCGCCGGTATGGGTCACCCAGGGTGCGGGGGGCGGCGACACCACTCCGCCGACGGTGAGCGCGTCGGAGAGCGGCACGTCGGGCACCATCACGCTGTCGGCCAGCGCCAGCGACAACGTTGGCGTGACCAGGGTGGAGTTCTACGTCGACAACGCGCTGGTGGCCACGGACACCGCCACGCCGTACACGGCCACGCTGGATTCCACCACGCTGGGCAACGGCACGCACAGCCTGGTGGCCAAGGCCTACGACGCGGCCGGCAACGTCGGCACCAGCAGCACGGTCAGCTTCAGCGTGTCCAACAGCACCGGTGTCGACACCGCGCCGCCGACGGTGTCTGCGTCGGAGAGCGGCAACTCGGGCACCATCACCCTGTCGGCCAATGCCAGCGACAACGTGGGCGTGACCAAGGTGGAGTTCTATGTCGACAATGCGCTGAAGGCGACCTCGACCGCCGCGCCCTACCAGGCCACGCTGGATTCCACCACGCTGGCCAATGGCAGCCACAACCTGGTGGCCAAGGCCTATGACGCCGCCGGCAACATCGGCACCAGCAGCACGGTCAGCTTCAGCATTTCCAACGGCGGCACCGCCACCGAGCTGGTGAAGAACAACAGCTTCGAGAACGGCACCACGCCGTGGACACAGACCAGCGGGGTCATCACCAACGCCAGCGGCGAAGCGGCCCATACCGGCAGCTACAAGGCCTGGCTGGACGGCTATGGCAGCGCGCACACGGACTACGTGCGCCAGCAGATCACCATCCCGGCGACGGCGACCAAGGCCACGCTGGACTTCTACATGCACATCGACACCGCCGAGACCACGACCAGCACGGCCTACGATAAGCTCAGCGCGCAGGTGATCACCTCGGCCGGCAAGTACGTGACGCTGGCAACCTGGTCGAACCTCAACGCGGCCAGCGGCTACGTCGAGCATGCCGTGGATCTGTCGGCCTACATCGGCCAGACCATCCAGATCAATTTCTACGGCGTGGAAGACAGTTCCAACCAGACCTCGTTCGTGATCGACGACGTCAGCGTGAAGGCGCAGTAAGCGGGAAGGCGGGAGTTCCGCGGCGAACTCCCGCCCTCCTCCGGCTCCGCTCGCACGCCCATCGGGTGGAAGGGCGTGACGGCAGGCGCACCTCCGCCAACCGCTCAGTCGTTGCCGCGCACCTTCATCGTCAGCCCCTTCAGGAAATTGCGCAGCAGCTGGTCGCCGCACAGCCTGAAGTTCTTGTGGTCGCTCTGGCGGAACAGCGCGCTGAGCTCCGGCTTGGAGATCGGGAAACCGGCGGCCTCAAGGAGCTCGTGCATGTCCACGTCCTTCAGCTCGAACGCCACGCGCAGCTTCTTCAGCACCACGTTGTTGGTGACGCGCTTTTCCGGCGGGCGCGGCGGCCGGCTCTCGTCCTTGCCGCGGCGGTGGAAGACCAGGCCGTCGAGGAACAGTGCCAGCACCTTGTTGCTGCACTCGGCGTAGCCGGGTTCGTCATCCTTCTTCAGGAACGCCTGCACGTCTTCCTTGCCGATCGGCGAGGCCGCATCCGCCAGGTGGATGATGTCCACCACCCTGCCGTCGCTGAGGTCGAGCATGTAGCGGATGGCGCGCAATACGTCGTTGTTGATCATGGGGTTCGGTCGGTCCTGCAAGGGACGCCATGCTACCGCACCGGCCCGGCGTACCCGGTGAAACCGGCCGGCGGCCCGGCGCACGCCTCCTACCCGCTGCCCGGCGATTTGCCTTAACCTCGCCACCCATGGATGCCGCGGCCACTCCCGATACGATGCCGATACCAGCCGACAACCTCGCCGCGTTGGAGGCGTCGCACGCGCACCACCGCGGCGGGCGGCACCACTTCTTCCTGCCGCGCCGCATGACCACCCCGCGGCCGCCACAGAAGCCCGGCATGCCGGGCGAACGGCAGCCCGATGGGGCCGCGCTGGAACAGGCCCGCCCCGGCGCTGCCGTGGAACGCCGCAAGGCGCTGCGCGCGAAACCGCTCGAGCCATGAGCGGAACGCTGTCCACGCTGGCCCAGCCGTGCCGTCACCAGGAAGAGATCAGGAAGAGCCGCTTCCTTGCGCTGGCCGTACCGGTGGATTCGCCCGAGCAGGCGCTGGCGTTCGTGCGCGAGGCGGGCGACCCCACCGCCACGCACAACTGCTGGGCGTACCGCATCGGCCAGGACTACCGTTTCAACGACGACGGCGAACCCGGCGGCACCGCCGGCCGGCCGATCCTGCAGGCGATCGAGGGCCAGCAGATGGATCGCGTCGTGGTGCTGGTGACGCGCTGGTACGGCGGCATCAAGCTCGGCGCCGGCGGGCTGGTACGCGCCTACGGCGGCACCGCGGCGGAATGCCTGCGCCGCGCCGGGCGCGTGCCGATCGTGGCGATGGCGCGGCTGGAGCTGCGCTGCGATTTCGCCGATTTGGCCCTGCTCAAGGCGCGCCTGAAAGACTTGCAGGCCGAGGTCGAGCACGAAACGTTCGGTGCCGACGGCGTGGAACTGCAACTGTGCCTGCCGGACAGCCGGGTCGACGAAGCCCAACTGCGCGTCAGCGACATCAGCCGCGGACGCAGCACCGCGAAACGCCTGTAGGAACGCGTCAGGGCCGGTTGAGTACTTGAAAACCAGGGCCGCGGATTGAATCGACGGCAACCCGCCCCACCTTAGAACGGATCGCCCGTGCGCGGGCCCGCGTCCATCTTCGATCCGCCGGCGAGAACCCATGAGCGACGCCCCTACCGACACGTCCCGCCCCGCCCACCGCATCGGCGCGCTGCGCGAACTGTGGCCGTTCCTGAAACCGCACCGTGCGCTCGCGCTCGGCTGGCTGCTGTTCCTGGCGCTGTCCTCCGGCGCCTCGCTGGTGCTGCCACTGGCGTTCCGCCACATCATCGACCAGGGCTTCGGCCACTCCAGCAACACCGTCATCAACCAGACCTTCATCGCCCTGTTCGGCGTGGCGCTGGTGCTGGCCTTCGCCACCGCCGCGCGCTACTTCTGCATCACCCTGCTGAGCGAGCGCGCGCTGGCTTCGCTGCGGCAGACGCTGTACGCACACGTGATCCGGCTCGACGTGGGCTTCTTCGAGAAGAGCCGCGTGGGCGAGCTGCTGTCGCGCCTCAGCGCCGACACCGAAGTGGTGCAGGCGCTGATCGGCTCCGGCGTGTCGGTGGCGCTGCGCAGCGCGGTGATGCTGGTGGGCGCAGCGGTGGCGATGGTGTGGACCGCGCCGTCGCTGGCCGGTCTCACCGCGCTGGTGATCCCGGCGGTGATGCTGCCGATCCTGCTGTTCGGCCGCCGCGTGCAGAAGCTGTCGCGCGCCAGCCAGGACCGCCTCGCCGACGCCGCCGCGATCGCCAACGAGACGCTCAACGCCTCCACCGCGGTGAAGGCGTACGCGCGCGAGGACATCGAGAGCACCCGCTACGGCGGCGCGATCACCCGCGCGCTGGCCACCGCGCGCCGGCGCATCGGCATGCGCGCGCTGCTGACCATGGCGGTGATCGTGCTGGTGTTCGGCGCGATCACCCTGGTGCTGTGGGCCGGCGCACGCCACGTGCTGGCCGGCACGCTGGGCGCCGGCGTGCTGGGCCAGTTCGTGCTGTACGCGGTGTTCGCCGCCGGCTCGGTGGCCGGGCTGTCCGAGGTATGGGGCGACGTGCTGCGTGCAGCCGGCGCGATGGAGCGCATCGGCGAACTGCTGGCCGAACGCGCCGACATCGTCGACCCGGCGCAGCCGCAGGTGCTGCCGCAACCGATGCGCGGCGAGCTGCGCTTCGACGGCGTGACCTTCCACTACCCCACCCGTCCCGACACGGCGGCGCTGCACGACTTCACCCTGACCGTGCGCCCCGGCGAGACGGTGGCCCTGGTCGGCCCCTCCGGCGCCGGCAAGAGCACGGTGTTCGCCCTGCTGCTGCGCTTCTACGACCCGCAGAGCGGCAGCATCCGCATCGACGGCATCGACCTGCGCGAAACCACCCTGGCCGGCCTGCGCGGCGCGATCGCGCTGGTGCCGCAGGAAACCGTGATCTTCGCCGGCAGCGCCGCCGACAACATCCGCTTCGGCCGCCAGGACGCCGGCGACGACGAAGTGCGCGACGCTGCCCGCGCCGCCGAGGCGCACGAGTTCATCAGTGCGCTGGAGCACGGCTACGACGCCGAGCTGGGCGAGCGCGGCGTGCGCCTGTCCGGCGGCCAGCGCCAGCGCATCGCGATCGCCCGCGCGATCCTGCGCGACGCGCCGCTGCTGTTGCTGGACGAAGCCACCTCGTCACTCGATGCGCAATCGGAAGCGGCGATCCAGCAGGCGCTGGCGCGGCTGGAACAGGGCCGCACCACCCTGGTGATCGCCCACCGCCTCGCCACCGTGCAGCGCGCCGACCGCATCGTGGTAATGGACGGCGGCCGCATCGTGGCCCAGGGCACGCACGAGAGCCTGCTGGCCGAGGGTGGGCTGTATGCGGAGCTGGCGCGGCTGCAGTTCGTGGCCTGAGGCGGCCTTGCCCCTCCCCCTGCTTGCAGGGGGAGGTTGGGAGGGGGTGAAGCTTTTGACGGCAGCCTTGGTTTGACGAAGAGCGACCCCACCCCAACCCTCCCCTACTGCGCAGGGGAGGGAGAGAAGCCGCTCTGTCCCCGCAAGTGGGCTCAACCCGCCAGCGTCGCGTTGTCGATCACGAAGCGGTACTTCACGTCGCTCTTCACCATGCGGTCGTAGGCCTCGTCGATCTTCTGCGCCGGGATCGTCTCGATGTCGGCGACGATGCCTTTCTCCGCGCAGAAATCCAGCATTTCCTGGGTCTCGGCGATGCCGCCGATCAGCGAGCCGGCGACGGCCCGGCGCTTGAAGATCAGGCTGGCGATGCTCGGCGACGGGTGCGGATGCTCCGGCACGCCGACCAGCACCAAGGTGCCGTCGCGCTTGAGCAACGCGGTATACGCATCCAGCGAGTGGCTGGCGGCGACGGTGTTGCGGATGAGGTCGAAGCTGCCGGCGTGCGCCTTCATCTCGCCGACGTTGCGCAAGACCACCACCTCGTCCGCGGCCAGGTCCAGCGCGTCCTGGCGCTTGCTTTCCCAGGTGGTGAACGCCACCACGTGCGCGCCCATCGCATGCGCGATCTTCACGCCCATGTGGCCGAGCGCTTCGATGCCGGCATCCGCCTCGGCGAGCAGGTGGCCCGGGACATGATCGCCGTGCCGATCGGCCCGCCGACTGGTGCCCGCCCTTCCCCGGCTACCACCTCTACTACCCGGGCCGGCGGCAACCGTCGCCGGCGTTTTCGCTGCTGGTGGAGGCGCTGCCGAAACGGGCCCGATATTTGATGTCGGCACGCCAGGCATTGGCCCTGACTCACATATCGGTTCGCAGCGCAACGCGACTCAGTGCGTCGATGACTTCCGCTCCGCATCCACCGCCCGCTTGACGGCGGCCACGAACGCGCGCCGCGCGGCGACCAGCTCGTCGGACGTCGCGTGCGGCCACGCGCCGACCTGGGCGATCACCAGCTGACGCGCGGGATCGACGTAGACCATCTGGCCGAAGATGCCGATCGCGGCATAGCTGCCGTCGGTATCCGTCCACCACAGATAACCGTAGCCGCGGTCCGGATCATCGACGCTTTCCTGGCGACGCAGCGCGCCGTCGAGCCACGCCTTGGCGATCACCGGCGTGCCCGCGATGCGGCCGCCGTCGAGCATGAACTGCCCCAGCCGCGCGTAGTCGCCCAGCGTCGCCGACAGGCCGCTGCCGCCGGTGTCGCTGCCATCGCATTCGTCCTTGATCCAGTACGCATCGGCGGCCATGCCGTACGGCTGCCAGATCGTCTGCGACAGGTAGGCGGCCAGCGAGCGGTGCGTGGCCCGCTGCACCAGGATGCCGAGCAGGTCGGTTTCCGCAGTGTTGTAGTTCCAGTGCGTGCCGGCGGGCCACTGCCGCGGCTGTTTCTTCAGGTACGACAGCACGTGCGCCTGGCCGTCGATGCAGGCGTGCATGTACATCTGCGCCACGTCCGACTTCGCGTCGGCATAGTCCTCGTTCCAGTGCACACCGGAGGTCATCGTCAGCAACTGCTGCACGGTGACCTCCGCATAGGCGCTGCCGCGCAGCTCCGGGATGTAGCTGCCCAGCGTGTCGTCCATGCTGCGGATATAGCCCTGCTGCAGGGCGACCCCGAGCAAGGTGGAGGTGACCGACTTGGCGACCGAGAACGACGTCCAGCGCTGCTCCAGTCCGAAGCCCAGCGCGTAGCGCTGCAGGCGCACGCGGCCGTGCTGCAGCACCATCACGCCGGCGAGGTGGTGCTGGTCCATGTAGCCGGCCAGCAGCCCCGACGCACCCTGCCCGCCCAGCAGCAGCGGCTTGCCCTGCGGCAGCGCGTGAACCTGCGTGCCGTGCGCGGCGCGGTCGCTGGGAAACCGTTCGTACATCCGCCGGAACTGTGCCTCGCGCTGCGCCTGCGGCCAGAACAGCACGCCCTCGCGTTGCTGGCCGATGGTCTGTGTGCTCTGCTCGCTGGCTATCGATGGCAGCGCGATGAACAAGCACAGGGTGGTAAGCAGGCGGATGCAGAGAGTTGGACACATGGCGGTGTTTACCGAATCGGCAGCGAAACCGCCATTTTACCGACTTGTGCCAACGTCGACCGCTGCAGGAAGTGCGCGATTCGCGCGCGGCCGGGACTGGGCACGCCGGCGCGCACTCAGTGCGCTCCGGCCAGGGTCTCGGGTTCGGGCGCGCGCCTTCACGCCTTCGTCCCGGGCACGGTGGTCCCATCGGTTTCCCACGAGTCGGCGTTGGGTGTCAGCCGCCGGGTCACGCCGGCTCTGGCGACGCATGCCGTGTCCAACCAGAAGGAGTCCCCCATGATCAAGCGCGTACTTCCCCTACTGCTCGGACTGTCGCTTTGCAGTGTGGCCTTCGCACAGGATCTGCCTGCCGCTGCACAGTCGACGACAACGACTACCCAGACCACTACGATTTCCACCTGGACCTCCCAACCGCCGACCGGCGCGTTGAGCGAGGAGGCCATCAAGGCCGCGATCGCCAACGCCGGCTACAAGGAGGTCAAGGGCCTGAAGTTCAAGGACGGCGTGTGGCGCAGCAAGGCCCGCGGCGGCAACAAGCAGTGGGCCGAGCTTGCGGTGGGGCCGGTGAGCGGCAAGGTCTACGTCAGCGGCGCGCCGTCCAAACTCAACGAGGACGAGGTCAAGGCGAAACTGGCCGCCGCCGGCTACGAAAACGTCCATGACGTGGAGTACGAGCACGGCCTGTGGAGCGCCGAGGCCAGGACCCGGGGCGGCGCTGACGTCGAGCTGCTGGTCGATCCGGACGATGGCAGCGTAGTGGCCAAGTCGCACGATTGATGCGCTGGGGTTGCGATGATTGCGGAAGCCCGGTGCGTTGCGCACCAGGCTTCTCATCATTGCGCCGTCGAAAGCAAACCCTCCCGGCCCGCAGTTTTCCCCCAACCCCGGCCTATCGGCCTGCCGCAGGAAGCATCCCGATCGTACGCAGCCAGGTCTCGGCCAGGGCCGGCCAGTGCGTGATCGGGTTCGACGTCGGTCGCAGCCCGAACGCATGCCCGCCATGGGCGTACAGGTGCATCTCGGCCGGCACTTTGGCGTTCTTCAACGCGATGTAATAAGCCAGCGACTGGTTGACGCCATCCACGTAGTCGTCTTCCGCCTGCACCAGGAACGTCGGCGGCGTGTCGCGGGAGACCGGGACATTGGCATTGAACGTGTCGTCATCGGTCGCCAGGTGCCCCGGATAGATTGGCATGGCGAAATCCGGGCGGGCGCTTTCCCTGTCGGCAGCGTCCACCGGCGCATACAGGGGGCGCGCAAAGTTCGTGCTGATCTCCGCCACCAGAAAGCCTCCCGCCGAAAACCCGAGCACGCCCACCCTGTGTGGGTCGATGTGCCATGGCGCGGCGTGGGCACGCACCAGCCGCATCGTTCGCTGGGCGTCCTCCAGTGACGGCACCGACAAGGCGAAATTGTGCGGACGGCAATCGCATTGCCAGACATAAGGGATACTCGGAACGCGATACTTCAGCAGTACGCAGGTGATGCCCCTGGACGTCAGCCAGTCGCAGACCTCGGTGCCTTCGAGATCCATGGCCAGCCCCTGGAAGCCACCACCGGGAAACACCACCACCGCGGTTCCCGTGTTCTTCCCGATCGGGCCGTAGACCGTCATCGTTGGCTGCGACACATTGACCACCGACACCACAGCCTTGCCGCCGATCAACTTCTTGCTGGTCGTGGTGTACTCGGCCCCCGGCATGGGCTTGGCATTCGGCGGCGTGCCTGGCCACAGCGGTATCTGTGCATGTCCGGCAGCAGGTTGCCAGACTGTTGTCGCAGCATGCACGCCACCACATGCAGCCAGCAGACACACGGCAATGACCCAAGGCTTCATGACGATCCTCCGTTCCAGCGCTCGCCAACGCTGCGCGATCAACGCAGCAAACAGGCCCTGCATGCTGCACGCCGCATCAGGCCTGCTGCGGCCGCTTCCATGGATTTTTTCGGGCAGGCCGGCGGCAGTCCGCGGCTCTTGCGCCGGGCATGCCGCAGGGGCTTTCAGCTACGCCGGCGCGCTGATGCGGGGCTGTCGCCGGCGTGCGCCGACCACAATCGACGCAGCTGGCGTGCCGAACCCAGCCCGGCGCGTTCGGCGGCACGTTCCACGCTGTCGCCGCTGGCCAGTGCCTGGCGGGCGAGTGCCAGTCGCAGGCTGGCGTGGTAGCGGTTGATCGACATGCCGCTGGCCTCGCGAAAATGGCGGGTGAGGCTGCGCACGCTCATGTGCCCGATGTCGGCCAAGCGCGCCAGCGGCCAGTCCTGGTCGGGCGCCTTGGCCAGCGCATCCTGCACGCGATGGATGGCCATGCTCATGTGGTTGCGCCCTTCCAGCCATGGCGACAGCGCCGGATCGCCGGACGCGCGCCGCACATAGACGGCCATCTCGCGCGCGACGGCGGCGGCCAGCCACGGCGAGCCGAGCCGGGCGATCAGGTGCAAGGCCAGGTCGATGCCCGCCGTGATGCCGGCGCTGGTGCACACCTCGCCATCCTCGACGAACACGCGGCTGTCCATGACTTCGGCGCTGGGCACCAGTCGGCGCAGCGCATCGAGCAGGCTGTGGTGGGTGGTGCAGCGCCGGCCATCCAGCAAGCCGGCAGCGCCGGCCAGCAAGGCGCCGGAACAGACGCAGGCCAGCGACCGGCCGTTGCCGCCATGCTGCCGCAGCCATTCGACCAGGGCCTGGCTGGCGGGCGACGACAACACCGCCTCGCCGCTGCCGGTGGCGCCGCAAACCACGATCAGCGTGTGCTCGCCCAGCCGGGTCGGCAGCGGTTCGACGCCGGCCAAGCCCACGCCGAGCGCGGTCGAGGCGGCCTCGCCGCGCCGTACGGGCGCCACCATCCGCAGGCGCACCGGCAGCCCCATCGACGCGGCGATCCTGAAGGCATCGGCCGCGCCGGCGAGATCCAGCAGGATCAGCGCCGGCGGCAGCACGAAGCACACCTCAGTGATCGGCGAGGACGTCATCGACGGTGCGAATGCGGGCAAAACGGCCATCCAGAACCAGTTCCGTGCGCTGCTTGATGTCCAGCGCATCGTAGCGAGTTCCGCTGCCGGCGTGGATCATCGGAAACGTCAGCGTCGCCTCGGTCACGTAGTCGACGGCGAAGCCGAGATCCGACGCCACGCGCGCCGTGGTCTCGCAACACTGTTCCGAGCGGATGCCGCTGACGATGACCCGTTTGATGCCGCGCTCCGTCAACCAGGCCTGCAGGCCGGTGTCGGTGAAGGCGTTGTGGACATGCTTGTGGAACACCACGTCATGCGCGCCGGGCACCCAATCCATCGGCCGCACCAGACCGGACGCCGCGCTGAAATGCCCGTCGTCTTCGATGTGCAGGATCCGCACGACCGGCCAGCCACGCGTCGCCGCCGCATCGAGCAGCTTCACCAGGTTTTCGCGGAAAGCGGGGACATCGTCCTCGCGCCAGTACGGCGCGTGCAGGAACGACTGCTGGACATCGATGACCAGCACGGCAGGCAGCTGGGACATGGGGCGACTCCATCGATAAAGGAGTCGCCACTGTAGGCAGCGCGCGAACGGTCAACCAGCACCATGGCGGACCACGAGCGGACGGATCGGGCCAGTCCGCCAGCAGGACAAGGGCGCGCCTGCGCAGGCGCGCGCAACCGGTGCCCCGCGGACCGATCGTCACACCGGCTTCCCGTCCGACGAACGATGGCGGCAGGTTTCGGCACCTTCCTGCGTGCGCGAAGGCACGGACCTTTCGTTTCGCGCCTTGCCTGCCGAGCCCTTCGCCCCGGCAGCAGTTACGATACTTTCCACCCTGTAAAGCCGGGAGCACCATGCGCGACGCCCTTGCCATCCGCGAGTTCAGCGACGAACTCGCCGTGCACTTCCGCGACATCAACGCGGAATGGATCAACGCCATGTTCCGCCTCGAAGCAACCGACCGGGACGTGCTGGAGAACCCGCGAGCGCGGATCATCGACGCGGGTGGCGTCATTCTCTTCGTCGAGGCCAGCGGGCTTGGGATCGTCGGTGCATGCGCCCTGCAGAAGACGGGGGCCGCCAGCTACGAGCTCACCAAGATGGGTGTGCGCGAGTCGGCACGCGGCATGAAGGCCGGGGAGTTCCTGCTCGCCGCGATCATCGAGCGGGCAAACTCGCTGGGCGCCGATCCGCTGTACCTGCTCACCAACACCCGATGCGCCGCTGCCATTCATCTGTACGAGAAGCTTGGCTTCCGGCACGACGCCGAAATCATGGCCCGCTATGGCGCACGCTATGAAAGGTGCGACGTGGCCATGCGCTACCACGCGGAAGCCTTGCGGTAAGCCACCTCGTGGCGTTCAGCACGGGCCCGCATGCCGCTCGGGGTCGAGAGCGCTGTTGTCGCGGATAAAAGCCGCATGGCTTGAAACCCGCACAGCGCGCCACCCGACCCGCCTGCGCTCATAAAACGCTTCAACCCTGCTGCGCGGGCAGGAGGCGGCTGTCGCGCAGCAGGCCCGCCGAGACCAGCGACCCCGGTACGCAGACGGGAAGATCTTCGCGACGGTCATAAAAATAAGATGCCCGGGACAATCCAAGCGCTACCGCAGCCGCCACTACATTGTCACTGACACCTTTTTCCACCTCAGCCCAGTACTGTCCGGGGAAATTGCTCGGCGATCTCAGTAAACGATTGATCATGCGCTAAAAAATGACAGCTCCGGGGTGTTAGCGATTTCAACCATGCAGGCCTCAACCTGGACGACCTCACGGGGAGGGCGTCGCCATGCAC